>CAZHCN010000182.1:0-4723 GCA_964530895.1 uncultured Methyloceanibacter sp.
CCGCTCGACGAGGTCGAGCCGGCGTCCGAGATCGTCAAGCGTTTCGCCACCGGCGCCATGTCCTTCGGCTCGATCAGCCGCGAGGCGCACACCACGCTTGCCATCGCCATGAACCGCATCGGCGGCCGGTCGAACACCGGCGAAGGCGGCGAGGAAGTGGACCGCTTCAAGCCGTTGCCGAACGGCGATTCCATGCGCTCCGCCATCAAGCAGGTGGCCTCGGGCCGCTTCGGCGTGACCGCTGAATATCTCGTCAATTCCGACATGATGCAGATCAAGATGGCCCAAGGCGCCAAGCCCGGCGAAGGCGGCCAACTGCCTGGCCACAAGGTCGATGCCACGATCGCCAAGGTGCGCCACTCCACGCCCGGCGTGGGGCTCATCTCGCCGCCGCCGCATCACGACATCTACTCGATCGAGGATCTGAAGCAGCTGATCTTCGACCTGAAGAACGTCAACCCGAGCGGCGACGTCTCGGTCAAGCTCGTCTCCGAGGTCGGCGTCGGCACGGTCGCCGCCGGCGTGGCCAAGGCCATGGCCGATCACGTGACCATCTCCGGCTTCGAGGGCGGCACGGGCGCCTCGCCCCTCACCTCCATCAAGCATGCCGGCAGCCCATGGGAGATCGGCCTCGCCGAGACGCAGCAGACGCTGGTGCTGAACCGCTTGCGCGGCCGCATCGCCGTCCAGGTGGACGGCGGCGTGCGCACCGGGCGCGACGTCGTGGTCGGTGCGCTGATCGGTGCCGACGAGTTCGGCTTCTCCACGGCGCCGCTGATCGCCGCCGGCTGCATCATGATGCGGAAGTGCCACCTCAACACCTGTCCGGTCGGCATCGCCACGCAAGACCCGGTGTTGCGCGCGCGCTTCCAAGGCAAGCCCGAGCACGTCATCAACTACTTCTTCTACGTGGCCGAAGAGGTGCGCGAGTACATGGCCGCGCTCGGCTTCCGCACCTTTGCCGAGATGATCGGTCACACAGAGGTGCTCGATAAGGAGCGTGCGATCGAGCATTGGAAGGCGAAGGGCCTCGACTTCACCAGGCTGTTCCACAAGCCCGAGGTGCCGCCCGAGGTCGCCATCCGCAATTCAGAGCGCCAGGATCACGGCCTCGACAAGGTCCTCGACAACAAGCTCATCGCGCTTTGCCGCGAGGCAATCGAGGACAAGAAGCCGGTCAAGCTCGACCTGCCGATCAAGAACGTCGACCGCTCCACCGGCGCCATGCTGTCCGGCGAGATCGCCAAGCGCTACGGCCATGCGGGCCTGCCCGAGGAGACCATCTGGGTTCGGTTCAAGGGCTCGGCCGGCCAGAGCTTCGGCGCCTGGCTTGCCCACGGTGTCACCTTGGATCTCGTGGGCGAAGGCAACGACTATGTCGGCAAGGGCCTCTCGGGCGGCCGCATCATCGTCCGCCCGCCCGCGGAGTCCTCCATCGTGCCGGAGAAGTCCATCATTGTCGGCAACACGGTGCTTTACGGCGCCATTGCCGGTGAGTGCTATTTCCGCGGCGTCGCCGGCGAGCGCTTCGGCGTGCGCAACTCCGGCGCCATCGCCGTGGTCGAGGGCACTGGCGATCACGGCTGCGAGTACATGACCGGCGGCGTCGTGGCGGTAATCGGGCCCACGGGGCGCAACTTCGCGGCCGGTATGTCCGGCGGCATCGCCTATGTGCTCGATGAGGACGGCGACTTCGAGCGTCGCTGCAACCTCGCCATGGTCGATCTCGAGCCGGTACCGAGCGAGAACCAAGTCATGGAGCACCGGGCGCACCAGGGCGGCGATCTCGAGAGCCATGGTCTCGTCGATGTGACCGACATGACCCGCTTCGACGAGGAGCGGCTCCACCAGCTGATCGAGAACCATCTGCACTACACGGGCTCGACGCGGGCGCGGGCGATCCTCGACAATTGGGCGGCGTATCTCCCGAAATTCGTCAAGGTTATGCCGGTCGAGTACCGCCGCGCCTTGGAGGAGATGGCGCGCCAGCAGGTCGCCGATAAGACCGGCCTCGGCGGGATCGAGATCGGACTGCGCGGCAACGGCAAATAATCCGGCAGGAAAGCGGTCCTGTCCTGGCTTAACGCCAGGCTGTGGCCCTGCCACGCGAAGGTGCGGTACGCTTGACGAGAACTTGAGATGGGTTAGGGCCAAGAACGTGGGCAAGATCACTGGCTTTCTGGAGATCGAGCGTCAGGAGCGGACTTACGAGCCGGCCTCCGACCGCGTGCGCCATTTCAAGGAGTTCATCATCCCGCCGAGCGACGGCGAACTCGCGCGCCAAGCCGCGCGCTGCATGGATTGCGGCATCCCCTATTGTCATACCGGCTGCCCGGTGAACAACCAGATCCCGGACTGGAACGACCTCGTCTATCACGCGGACTGGGCCGACGCGCTGCAGAACCTGCATTCGACCAACAACTTCCCCGAGGTGACGGGGCGGATCTGCCCGGCGCCGTGCGAGGCCGCCTGCACGCTCAACATTATCGACGAGCCCGTCACCATCAAGTCGATCGAATGCGCCATCGCCGACAGAGGCTTCGAGGAAGGCTGGGTGACGCCGCAGCCGCCGAAAAAGAAGACGGGCAAGCGCGTGGCGATCGTCGGCTCAGGCCCGGCGGGCCTTGCCGCCGCCCAGCAGCTCGCCCGCGCCGGCCATGACGTGCATGTGTATGAGAAGAACGCGCAACCGGGCGGGCTTCTTCGCTACGGCATCCCCGACTTCAAGATGGAGAAGTACATCGTCGAACGCCGGGTGGCGCAGATGGAAGCCGAGGGTGTGACCTTCCACTGCAACGTGACGGTCGGCCGCGACGTGCGCATCCTCAAGCTCGAGCGCGACTACGATGCGGTGCTGCTCGCCGGCGGCTCCGAGCAGCCGCGCGATCTTGCCGTGCCGGGGCGCGAGCTCGCGGGCGTCCATTTCGCCATGAATTATCTGCCCCAGCAGAACCGCCGCGTCTCCGGCGAGCCGCTTGGCGACGTCGAGCCGATTCTGGCCGAGGGCATGAAGGTCGTCGTCATCGGCGGCGGCGACACCGGCTCAGACTGCATCGGCACCGCCTTCCGCCAAGGCGCCACCTCGGTGACCCAGCTCGAGATCATGCCGCAGCCGCCCGAGAAGGAGAACAAGGATCTCACCTGGCCCCATTGGCCGCTCAAGCTTCGCACCTCGTCGAGCCAAGCCGAGGGCGCCACCCGCGACTTCAGCGTGGCGACGAGCCGGCTCCTCGGAGATGGCAAAGTCGAGGCCCTCGAATGCGTCCGCCTCGACAGCCAGATGAAGCCGATCCCCGACAGCGAGTTTCAGATCCCTGCGGACCTGGTGTTCCTTGCCATGGGCTTCCTCCATCCGGTGCATGACGGCATGATCGAGGATCTCGGCGTCGATCTCGATGCGCGGGGCAACGTGAAAGCGAACGAGCTCGAATATCACACCTCGCGCTCCAAGGTGTTCGCCGCCGGCGACATGCGCCGCGGCCAATCGCTCGTGGTCTGGGCCATCCGCGAAGGCCGCCAAGCCGCACACGCCATCGACAAATTCCTGATGGGGAAGACCGACCTTCCGCGCTAGCGGTCTTTGGCGGTTCCGAAAAGCGGCTAGCGCTCAGGCCTAGCCGGGCGGCCAGGCAAAATCGTCCGCCCGGCCCGACTTGGGCTCGAGCTGCTCGCCCCGGATCAAAACCTTGTAATAGGGCCGTTGCGACAACGGCAGCCGGGGCCGCGACGAGGCGAGCGACAGATCGGCGACCGCCGAGATCGTCGCCACGGCGGTATAGCCGTCGGGCAGCCGGCTCGTGATGACTTCGGGCTCCGTGGTCGACACATTGATGGGCTGGGACGCCAGGCCCGAAGGCGCTTGGGGCGCCGTGGGAGCGAGCGCGGGCCTGACGACACTGACGTCGCCGACCTGGCTCTCGTGCAGCTCGTCCTTGGTGCCGTCTCCTTCCGCGACCTCTTCGCCGGCCTTTGCGCCGTCCGGCTCGTTTGCGTCGTCGGCATTTGCACTCTCGGCAGGGCCTTGAGGCGCCGGTTTGACCATCGCAAACCGATTTGTGATCTTCGCCTGCTCGTCCTCGGTGCCCGCCAGCGGGATGTTCCGCTCGGACTTGGCCTGCGTCAAATCCTTGCGCAATTCCTTCTCGACGAAATTGGCAAGCTTGACGTTGCCGCGCATGGTGAGATGGACCCCATCGTCGCCACGCAAGCGTTTCACCTGTCCGGACATGTCGGGACCGTAGGCGCTGTACCGCCCGGACTCGTCGACGAAACCGTCCCACGTATCGATATACTTGGCGCCGTTGACGAAGGCCTTTTCGCGGAACACGTCGTTGAGTTGCTCCGCATCGCTGGTCTGGCCGGGACTGCGCATGACCGGCAGCCCGGTCCAGTAGACGGCGACATTGGCCTCCCGGAGCTTCCTGATGAATTTCTCCACCCGCTTGCCATAGGCCTGACGCCACTCTTCGGTGCCGACCTTGAACACGTTCTTGCCTTCGCGGATCGGCTGCATATCGTCGCCGCCGAACATCACCACGGCAATTTGATAGTTTTCGTCCTTCAAGATTTTGCCAAGCTCGGCATCCCAGTCGTAGCGGTCGGGGCGCGCAAGACCGGTCGACCCGTTGGCGCGCTGAATGAACTCCAAGGTCGGATCGTCCTCGAAGGCCCGATAAAGACCGCCCCACAGCCCCTCGCCCATGGAATCGCCGAGCACGACGAT
>CAZHCN010000183.1:0-4699 GCA_964530895.1 uncultured Methyloceanibacter sp.
CCGTGACCACCGGCGCCAGCAGGAAGATGCCCTTATTGGAGCCGGCCGGGATGATAACTTCCTTGAAGACGAATTTGAGGAGATCGGCGAAGGACTGCCACAGACCGAAGGGCCCGACCACGTTCGGCCCGCGCCGCATCTGAACCGCGGCCCACACTTTGCGGTCGGCGTAGAGAATGAAGGCGACGATGATCAAGAGGATCACGATCAGCGCGACGCTATGCGCCACGATGAGCGCGGTCGGCAGGCCGTAAGTGTTCCAGAACTCAACCATCGGTGCCGGTCGCCTTCTCGCCGCCGTCGGCATGCATCGCGCTCAATGACGCCATGATGGCGGAGGCGCGCGCGATCGGGTTCGACAGGTAGTAGTCCTCGATGGTGAGGCCGAAGCGACCCTTGCCTGGCTTCGCGGTCGCCGCGGCGAGCTTGCCGATGGCCGCACTGTCGGCAGGCTCGACGAGATCGAGCAGCGCGAGCGAGGGCTGCGCCTCGTACATCCTGGCGCGAAGCTCTTGCAGGCTGTCGAAGGGTAGCGGCTTGCCGAGGACGCCGGAGAGTGCGCGCAAGATCTTCCAATCCTCGCGCGCTTCGCCCGGCGGGAAGATGGCGCGGCCGGTCATCTGCGCCCGCCCTTCGGTATTGACGTAGGTCGCGTCCTTCTCCGTGTAGGCGGCGCCGGGGAGGATCACGTCGGCGCGGTGGGCGCCGCGGTCGCCGTGGCTCCCCTGATAGATGACGAACGCGTCGCCGAGGCGGTCCATGTCGATCTCGTCGGCGCCGAGCAGATAGACGACCTCCAAATCGCCTTTGCCGGTGGCGTCGAGCATGGCGTCCACGTCGAGACCGCCCTTGCCGGGCACAAAGCCGAGATCGAGGCCGGCCACGCGGGCGGCCGCCGTGTGGAGGACGTTGAAGCCATTCCAGCCAGGCTTCACCCCGGCCATCTTCATGGCGGCCTTGGCGGCGAGTGCCAGGACGGACGCACCCCCGCGTCCCGCCAGCGCCCCTTGGCCGACGACGACCATGGGCTTCTCGACGCCGTCGAGCTTCTTGAGGAATGGGTGGGAGCCGTCGGCGATCTTGGCGAGGGTGTCCGGCCCTGCCCCGAGATAGTCGTAGCCATAGGTGAGATCGACCTCGGCGCCGATGAGGCCGATCGGAAGCTTATCCTGCTCATGCCGCCAGCGCTTGCGGATCCGCGCATTGAGCACGGGCGCCTCGACTCTCGGATCGGTGCCGACGAGCAGCACCGCGTCGGCGTCTTCGATGCCGGCGATGGTCGTGTTGAAGATATAGGTGGCGCGTCCGAGGGCCGGATCGAGCTTGGCGCCGTCCTGGCGGCAATCGATATTCGGCGAACCGAGGTCCTCGGCGAGGCGCTTCAGCGCGAACATCTCCTCCGCGCCGGCAAGGTCGCCGGCCATGGCGCCGAAGCGGGAGCCATCAAGGCCGTTCAGGCGCTCGGCAATCGCGCGAAAGGCCTCGTTCCAGGTCGCCGGCGCGAGCTTGCCGTCCCGCCGCACATAAGGCTGGTCGAGGCGCTGGGTGCGCAAGCCGTCCCACACATGCCGGGCTTTGTCGGAGATCCATTCCTCGTTGATGGCGTCGTTGATGCGCGGCAGGATGCGCAAGACTTCCCGGTCGCGCGTATCGACCCTGATGGCGCTGCCGATCGCGTCCATGACGTCGATGGACGGGGTCTTGGAGAGCTCCCAAGGGCGCGCGACGAAGGCATACGGCTTTGAGGTGAGTGCGCCGACAGGGCAGAGATCGACCACGTTGCCGGACAGGTTCGACTGCATGCCGTGCTCGAGATAGGTGGTGATCTCCATGTCCTCGCCGCGGCCGATGGCGCCGAGCTCATCGACGCCTGCGACCTCGGTCATGAAGCGCACACAGCGTGTGCAATGAATGCAGCGCGTCATGAAGGTCTTGATCAGGGGCCCGAGATATTTGTCCTCGACCGCGCGTTTGTTGTCCTGGAAGCGGCTGGCATCGAAGCCATAGGCCATGGTCTGGTCCTGCAGATCGCACTCGCCGCCCTGATCGCAGATCGGGCAATCGAGCGGATGATTGATCAGCAGGAATTCGAGCACGCCTTCGCGCGCCTTCTTCACCGTCTCGGAGTCCGTGATCACGGTGGGCGGCGCCCCGTCCTTGCCGGGCCGCAGATCGTTCACCGACATGGCGCAGGACGCGACGGGCTTCGGCATGCCGGCGATCTCGACGAGGCACATGCGGCAATTGCCGGCGATGGAAAGCCGGTCATGGTAGCAGAAGCGGGGAATCTCGACGCCGACGAGCTCGCACGCCTGGATCAGCGTGATGCCGTCGGGGACGTCATGCTCTTGGTTATTGATGATCAGCTTCGGCATGAGGGCCCCTACTCCGCTGCCACCGGCACGGACGGCGAAATTGGCTTCGTCGCCTGCTCTTCGATGCGCGCCTCGATGACGTGACGGAAATGGCGGATGAGGCCTTGCACCGGCCAAGCGGCCGCGTCGCCGAGCGCGCAGATCGTGTGACCTTCCACCTGGTGGCTCACGTCGAGCAGCATCTGGATCTCGGCAATCTCTGCCTCGCCTTTCGCCATGCGCTCGAGCACGCGCCACATCCAGCCCGTGCCTTCGCGGCAGGGCGTGCACTGGCCGCAAGACTCGTGCTTGTAGAAATAGGAGATGCGCGCAATGGCTCGTATCATATCGGTGGACTTGTCCATGACGATCACGCCGCCCGTGCCGAGCGCGGTGTTCACCGCCTTCAGACTGTCGAAGTCCATGGGCAAGTCATCGCATTCGCTCGCTGGAATACACGGCACCGACGAGCCGCCGGGAATGACGGCCAGTAGATTGTCCCAGCCGCCGCGCACGCCGCCGGCGTAATGGTCGATCAGCTCGCGAAGCGGCACGCCCATCTCCTCCTCCACGGTGCACGGCTTATTCACGTGACCGGAGATGCAATAGAGCTTGGTGCCGGAGTTGTTGGGGCGGCCGAGGGATGCGAACCAGGTCGCACCGCGCCGCAGGATGTCCGGTACCGACGCGATGGTCTCGACATTATTCACTGTGGTGGGAGCACCCCAGAGTCCGACATTGGCAGGGAATGGCGGTTTCAGCCGCGGCTGCCCCTTCTTGCCCTCGAGGCTCTCGAGAAGGGCTGTCTCCTCGCCGCAGATATAGGCCCCCGCCCCGTGATGGACGTAGATGTCGAAGTCCCAGCCATTGACGTTGTTCTTGCCAATCAGCTTGGCGTCATACGCCTCATCGACGGCGGCTTGCAGGATCTCGCGTTCGGCGATGAACTCGCCGCGGATATAGATGTAGGCGGTATGCGCGCGCATGGCGAAGCCGGCAAGCAGCGCACCCTCGATCAGGAGATGCGGGTCATGACGCATGATCTCCCGGTCCTTGCAGGTGCCCGGCTCGGATTCGTCGGCGTTGACGGCGAGATAGCTCGGGCGGCTATCGTTCTTCGGCATGAACGACCATTTGAGGCCGGTGGGGAAGCCGGCACCGCCGCGTCCGCGCAAGCCGGACGCCTTCACCTCGTCGATGATGGCATCGTGGCCGCGCTCGATCATCTCCTTGGTGCCGTCCCAAGCGCCGCGGGCGCGCGCCGCTTTCAGCTGCCAGCTATGCAGGCCGTAGAGGTTCGTGAAGATGCGGTCCTTGTCTTGAAGCATCAACGAGACCTCGGCTTCTTGTTGGAGGCGTTGTCGACACCGGCATATCCAGGCTCGGGGCCGGATGGATCGTTCGCATAAAGCGCGGGATCGGTGAGCGTGTTCGGACCGCCAAGCGGAGCCGAGGCCTGCCGGCCGTCTTGCGGACCGGGCGGAACCTCCCGGCCGGCTTTGAGCTCATCGAGAATGTGCTCCAAGATGTCGGGCGTCAGGTCCTCGTAGTAGTATTTGTTGATCTGGGCCATCGGAGCGTTGACGCAGGCGCCGAGGCATTCCACCTCGGTCCAGGAGAACATGCCGTCCTCACTGACGGTGTCCTTCGGCCCGATACGCTTGCGGCAGGTCGCCATGATGTCCTCGGACCCCCGCAGCATGCACGGTGTCGTGCCGCACACTTGCACGTAGTGGCGGCCGACCGGCGCGAGATTGAACATCGTGTAGAAGGTCACGATCTCGTAGACGCGGATATAAGCCATACCGAGCATGTCGGCGACGTAGCGCAGCGCAGGCTCCGGGATCCATCCGCCCATCTGCTCTTGTGCGCGCCATAGCAGCGACAGCACCGCGGAGGCCTGGCGGCCTTCCGGGTACTTTTTGATCTCAGCCTTGGCCCATTCAAGATTCTTGGGCGTGAAGGCAAAGTCTTCAGGCTGCTCGGCGGCGAGGCGTCGGACGCTCATCTTTTGTCTTCTTATGGTCTCGCGTTAGGTGTTGCCCAGGCTGCGGATTGGCATGCCCCAGGCACGCCCTCGATCTGTCCATGCACATTACGTAGCAACTGTATTGTGCAGTGCAATACTTAGCGGTCAATCTCCCCAAACACGATATCGATTGATCCGATCACGGCCGATACGTCAGCGAGCATATGGCCGCGACATAGGAACTCGAGCGCCGCGAGGTGGACGAAGCTCGGCGCCCTGATCTTGCAGCGATAAGGCCGGTTGGTGCCGTCGGAGACGAGATAGACGCCGAACTCGCCCTTAGGCGCTTCGATCGGCGCGTAGGCCTCGCCTTTCG
>CAZHCN010000184.1:0-4687 GCA_964530895.1 uncultured Methyloceanibacter sp.
GCCGGCGGCGGCCCTGACGAGAAAGTGGTCGATGTCGACTTCGAAGAAGTCAAAGACGACGACAGCAAGAAGTCGGCTTAACCAAACTGGCGCGGAGCCCTTGGAAGAGGGCTCCCATACGCCCAACAAGAGGCTTGTGCGCCGCCGCCAGCGGGACGGCGGTCGTGAGGGTCCGGAGGGGTGATGGCAAAACGGTGCTACTACGACGTACTGGGCGTGAATCGCAGCGCGGGCGACCGCGAGATCAAGTCTGCGTTTCGTCGTCTCGCCAAGGAATGTCATCCCGACACGTGTAACGGCGACCCCACCGCAGAACAGCGCTTCAAGGAAGCCAACGAAGCCTACGAGGCGCTGAAGGATCCGCAGCGCCGCGCGGCTTATGACCGCTTCGGCCATGCCGCGTTCGACGGCATGGGCGGGGCGAACCCCCACAATTTCGGCGCGGACTTCTCCGCGTCCATGTCGGCCATGTTCGACGATCTGTTCGGCGAGTTCATGGGCCAACGCCGGCCGCGTCAGCGTTCGGCGCGCGAGCGTGGCGCCGACCTGCGCTACAACATGGAGATCACGCTCGCCGAGGCCTACGAAGGCAAGACAGCGCAAATCCGCGTGCCGACCAGTGTTACCTGCGATGCCTGCTCGGGCTCCGGCGCCAAGGCGGGCACGTCGCCGACCGCGTGCCGCACGTGCGGCGGTATCGGCAAGGTGCGGGCGAGCCAGGGCTTCTTCACCATCGAGCGCACCTGCCCCGCCTGCCAGGGGCGCGGCGAGACCATCGACACCCCGTGCCCGTCGTGCAACGGCGCAGGCCGCGTCACGCGCGAGCGCACGCTCTCCGTTTCCATCCCCGTGGGCGTCGAGGACGGCACACGCATCAGGCTCGCGGGCGAGGGCGAGGCGGGCTTGCGCGGCGGGCCGCCGGGCGATCTCTACATTTTCCTGTCGATCAAGCCGCACGAGTTCTTCCAGCGCGACGGCGCCGATCTCTTCTGCCGCGTGCCGATCTCCATGACGAGCGCGGCGCTCGGCGGCCAAATCGAGGTGCCGACCATCGACGGCGGCAGGAGCCGGGTGAAAATTCCCGAAGGCACCGAGAGCGGCAAGCAGTTCCGACTCAAAGCCAAAGGCATGCCCGTCTTGCGCTCCAAGCAGCAAGGCGACCTCTACATTCAGGTCGAGGTCGAGACGCCTAAAAACCTCTCGCGCAAGCAGCGTGATCTGTTGAAGGCCTTCGAGGAGGCCTCGAACCCTGACACCAGCCCGGCATCGGCCGGATTTTTTGCTCGGGTGAAGGAGTTCTTTGAGGGTATCAAGGAGTAGCGCCTACCCTTCGGCGCCGTCTTTGACGTAAATTGGCGGGACGATTCGTCCCCCCGCGCCCGTTCCAGCGTCCCTTTCAGCGCGGCCTTGCAAGCGAGACAGCCATGCCCGGCGAGCCTGCCTTGCGCGACCGAAAGGCCACCCCCGTCACTACGGCGCAGGCTGCCCCTCCCATGACTGCCGCGCAGGCGGCGAGGATCACCGCAGCCGCGCTCGCCGTCATCGCGTTCGCTTTTGGCCTGTGGTATGCGCAGACCGCGCTCCTCCTGACCTTTGCCGGAATCCTCCTCGCGATCGTGCTCTACGGCGCAAGCCGCGAGCTTGCCGCGTTCACCGGCCTGCCGCGCCTGTTGATGCTCGCGGTCGTGGCGGTGGCCATCGCGGTCGGCCTTGCCGTTGCGATCTGGACGGCGGGTCCGACACTCGCCCGGGAGGCCGCCCAGCTCGCGCAGAGCATCGCTACCGGCGCCATGACCCTTACAACGCGACTTGCGAGCTTCGCAGACCGGACGGCGTTCCTTGAGAAGATCGATCTCGTCCAGCTTCTCGGCAACTTCATGAGCCAGTGGGGCATCGCCACCGGGGCGACCTCGGTCGCCGTTTCCGTCTTCGGCATGTTCAGCGCGGGATTGATCGTGGTGTTCTTTGGCGTCTATCTCGCCGCCGATCCGCACACTTACGTCAACCTGATCGCGCGGCTTGCGCCGGAAGAGCAACGTCCGACCGTGCTCGCGCTGATGTACGAGACGGGAGACCTGCTGCGGCGGTGGCTGATCGGCCAGTCCATCACCATGTCGGTGATCGGCGGCTTCACCTATATCGGTCTTCTGATCCTCGGCGTGCCGATCGCCTTCGTGCTGGCGCTGTTCGCGGGTCTTGCGTGCTTCCTGCCCTATCTCGGTCCGATCATCGGCGCGATCCCCATCGTGCTCGTGGCCGGCGGACAAAGCTTCCACCTCGCGCTGTGGGCACTCGGGCTTTATTGCTGCGTCCAATTCCTGGAGAGCTATCTGCTCACGCCGCTGATCCAGGCGCGCGCGGTGTCGATGCCGCCCGCGGTCGTGATCTTGAACCAGCTCGTATTCGGTGCTGTGTTCGGGCTTATCGGTCTGGCGCTCGCCACGCCTCTTGCCGCCGCAGCGACGGTCCCGCTTCGTCATGTGTTCGGTATTGACGAGGACGAGCCGAGCGAGGAAAAGCCCGTAAGCGCGTAGGCGGAGGATGTATGCGGTTATTGTTTTTTGCCGGCAGCGCCCGGAAAGAGTCCTTCAACAAAAAGCTCGCGCGATTGGCACGGCACATTGCCGAGGCGAACGGCATCGAAGCGGTGTTCGTCGATCTCTCAGACTATCCGATGCCGATCTATCACGGCGACCTTGAGGCCACCGACGGACCGCCTGAACGGGCGCGGACCTTCAAGGCGCTGCTCCAAGAGTATGACGGCGTGTTTATCGCCACGCCCGAATACAATTCCTCGATCCCGGCCCTGCTCAAGAACACGATCGACTGGGTCTCCCGGGTGAAGGGCGAGCCCGACGTTTTCAGGACGCGGGTGTTCGCCATCTCCGGCGCGTCGCCCGGATATTACGGCGCCATGCGGAGCCTGCTCACCTTGCGGCAGATTCTCGAAGTGGGCTTAGGCGCGACCGTCATTCCCCAGCAGATGGCGCTGCCCCGGGCCATGAACGCCTTCGATGACGACGGCAGTCTCAAGGACGAAGGCCAACAGGTGCTCCTAACCCGCGTCGTCGAGGCGCTCGCCGTCGCCGCCAAGAGGTTCAAATCATGACCGCAAAGGATCGGATCATCGTTGCGCTCGACGTGCCGCATGTCGATGAGGCGCGCGCGCTCATCAAGGCGCTCGGCGACAGCGTCGGCGTCTACAAGATCGGGCTCGAGCTCATCTTCGCGGGCGGCCTCGCGCTTGCTGAGGAGCTCGTCAAGAGCGGACACCGCGTGTTCCTCGATGCGAAGCTACTCGATATCGAGGCGACCGTGGAGCGCGCGACTGCCGCGATTGCCCGCACGGGCGCCCATTTCCTTACGGTGCACGCCACCGACCGCAAGACCCTCGATGCGGCGGTGCGCGGCCGCGGCGACAGCGGGCTGAAGCTCCTCGGCGTGACGGTGCTCACCAATCTCGACCGTGCCGATCTGTCCCAGCAAGGCATCGAGATGCCGCCACTCGCGCTCGTGCAAGAGCGAGCGCGGCTTTCCCAAGATGCCGGCTTCGACGGCATCGTTGCGTCGGGGAAGGAGGCTGCTGCGTTGCGCGAGCGCTTGCGCAACTTCCTGATCGTCACCCCCGGCATCCGCCAGGAAGACACCGATACCCACGATCAGACCCGTGTCGTGACCCCGACGACCGCGGTGGAGGCAGGCGCTGACTATCTCGTCATCGGTCGTCCCATCACCCGCGCCGAGAACCCGCGTGCCGCGGCGGAGGCCATCGCCGCCGAGATCGAGGCCGCGGGCTAGAGCGCGGCGAGCCGTTCAGAGAGCAACACAGAAAGCGTGGCGGGGTCGCCGTCGATGGCGATCTGCTTGAGGCGCGATTTGCCGCCGTGGGCAACCTTGACCGCCGATGGCGGCAGGCCAAGCCATTTGGCGATGAGCTTCTCGAGCGCCGCGTTGGCTCGGCCGTCCTCCGGCACCGCCCGCACGCGGGCCTTCAGCACGGTCTCGCCGCCGAACTCTTCGAGACCCGCGATCTCGTCGCACCCCGATTTCGGGGTGAGCCGCACGGGCACAACCACGCCCGCTGCGACCGTGCGGATGTTGAGGCTCAGGCTCGCGCCGTTCAACTACATGACCGCCGGCAAGATCCAGCCGAGCAGCACCACGTCGCGAATGAAGAGAAGGACCAGGATCAAGATCACCGGCGAAATGTCGATCCCGCCGAGATTGGGCAGGACGCTGCGGATCGGCCGCAGCGCGGGCTCGGTAACCCGGTAAAGCCCCTCGGCGAGAGTGTAGACGAGGCGGTTGCTGGTGTTGACCACGTTGAAGGCGACCAACCAGCTCAGAATCGCGCTCGCAATGATCACCCAGATATAGAGGTCGATGACGAGGACGATGAATCCGATCAAAGGCACCATGAAAAGGCCCCTCCCGGCGCGGCCTTGGCGACCATGTAGCGGAGAGGCGGCAAGGAGGGCAAGTCTTGGGCGCGCGTTAATCCGTCATCCCCGCGGAAGCCGGGACCTGAGCCTGCGGCATGAGGCCCCGGGTTTCCGGCTTACCGCAGAATGAGCGCGTCGGTCGGCCCTCGCTTGACAGGTATGGAGGGCGCTCCCTAAATGCGGGCTTCCTGGGGCCGTAGCTCAGTTGGGAGAGCGCAGCAATCGCACTGCTGAGGTCGTCGGTT
>CAZHCN010000185.1:0-4662 GCA_964530895.1 uncultured Methyloceanibacter sp.
ACGGTTGCGGTCTGCCGAAGGAGAACCGCGAGCGCCTGGTCGAGCCTTACATGACAACGCGCGTCAAAGGCACCGGGCTGGGGCTTGCCATCGTACAGCGAATTACCGAGCAGCACGGCGGCAGACTGCAGCTTGCCGACGCGCCGAAGCGCAACGGAAAGAGTGTAGGGGCGTCAGTGCGAATGGACCTGCCGATCATGGGCCGCGAAGAGGTGGAGGCGGGCGACAAAGAGCCCGAACTCGGCTCACCTGCCCATGCGAGCGAGTCTGAGCCGGCCGAGGAGGAAGAGGGAGTAACCCATGGCGTCTGATATCCTGGTTGTCGACGATGAGGCCGATATCAGGGAGCTGATCTCCGGCATCCTCGAAGACGAAGGTCATGCAACGCGCCTCGCCAAGGACAGCGACGAGACGCTGAAGGCGATCGAGGAGCGGCGGCCCTCGCTTGTCATCCTCGACATTTGGCTGCAAGGCTCCAAGCTCGACGGCCTTGAGCTGCTCGACACCATCAAGAAGGCGCACCCCGACCTGGCCGTCATCATCATCAGCGGCCACGGCAATATCGAGACCGCGGTCGCCGCCATCCAACGCGGCGCCTACGACTACATCGAGAAGCCGTTCAAGGTGGACCGGCTTGTGCTCATCACCACCCGCGCGCTGGAGTCCTCACGGCTCAAGCGCGAGAACCGCGAATTGCGCGAGCGCAGCACCTACTCCTTCGACATGATCGGCAAATCGGCCGCGATCAATCAGCTGCGGCAGGCGATCGACAAGGTCGCGCCGACCAACAGCCGGGTGTTGATCACCGGCCCTTCGGGTTGCGGCAAGGAGCTTGCCGCACGGGTGATGCATACCAAATCCGGCCGCGCCGACGGGCCCTTCGTCGTCTTGAACGCCGCGGCCATGGTCCCTGACCGCATGGAGCTCGAGCTATTCGGCACGGAAGAGGGGAGCAACGCGGGACCCCGGAAGGTCGGCGCTCTGGAAGAGGCTCACAGCGGCACCCTCTATATCGACGAGGTCGCCGATATGCCCCTCGAGACCCAGGCCAAGATCTTGCGCGTGCTCGTGGAGCAGCGCTTCCAGCGCTTGGGCGGCGGAACGAAGGTGCACGTGGACGTGCGGGTGGTCTCTTCGACGAGCCATGACCTCCAGAAGGAGATCACCGCCGGCCGCCTACGCGAGGACCTTTATCACCGGCTGAACGTGGTGCCGATCCACGTCCCGGGCCTGTCCGAGCGGCGCGAGGACATACCCGAGCTCGTGCGCTATTTCGTGCAGACGATTTCGGTCGCCTCGGGCCTCCCGCCCCGGCGCATCGGCGAAGACGCCATGGCCGTCCTCCAGTCCCATGAATGGCCGGGCAATGTGCGCCAGCTCCGCAACAACGTAGAGCGCTTGATGATTCTCGTCGGCGGAGACGCCGACAGCATCGTGACCGCCGATATGCTGCCCGACGAGATCGTGTCGCCGGTGCCACTATCCCCCAACGGGGCGGGCGGCGAGCATTTGATGTCGCTTCCGTTGCGCGATGCCCGTGAGATTTTCGAGCGGGAATACCTGCTGGCGCAGGTCAACCGCTTTGGCGGCAATATCTCGCGTACGGCCGAGTTCGTCGGCATGGAGCGTTCAGCCCTCCACCGGAAACTTCGGGCGCTGGGTGTCAATTCGAATGAAAGAAGTCCTGCCATGCGCTAGCATGGCAGGTGACTCGCTTGCTTACGGGGGATGCGCTGGCAAAAGCTATCTGCGTCAGAGGACTTGCGGAATTGCCTTGCAATCGCGTCTAATACATTCAGGTGCCGGTTCCGGCACCATCAAACAAGCGTAAGCGTGGACCAAAGGGACGGGGAAGCCCATGGCGACAGAACGCACGCAAAGCCTTCAAGACACGTTTCTCAATCACGTTCGCAAGAACAAGACACCGCTGACGATATTCCTCGTAAATGGTGTGAAACTTCAAGGCGTTGTGACCTGGTTCGACAATTTCTGCGTCCTCTTGCGCCGCGACGGCCATTCGCAGCTCGTGTATAAGCACGCCATCTCGACCATCATGCCAGGCCAGCCCATCCAGCTCGCCGATATCACCGACGCGGAAGGTGCCGCTGAGTAATTGCGTCCAACCGACCCGAGACAATTGAGGCGTAAGAAGGGGCGGGGGGGACCCAAAGCGGCGGACATGCGTCCCGAGGGGCGCGTGGCAACGGTGGTTTTCGTGCCTGTCCTCGACAAGAAATCCGCGAAAGACCTGCGGAATCGGGGCCTTGAGGCTCCCGGACGCGCGCCGCAAGCGCGCCTTGAGGAGGCGGTCGGGCTGGCTCTTGCCATCGATCTCGACGTGCGGGCGCGCGGCGTCGTACCCGTTCCGCAGCCGAAGCCGGCCACCTTGTTCGGATCCGGCAAGGTGGAGGAGCTTGCCGGCCTGATCCGCGCCGAGGATGCGGAGCTTGTGATCGTCGATCACCCGCTGACGCCCGTCCAGCAGCGCAATCTCGAGACCGCTTGGAACGTCAAGCTGCTCGACCGCACCGGGCTCATTCTTGAAATCTTCGGCGAGCGCGCGCGCACCAGGGAAGGGCGCTTGCAGGTCGAGCTCGCCCATCTCGTCTATCAGAAGAGCAGGCTGGTGCGCTCATGGACCCATCTCGAGCGCCAGCGCGGCGGCTTCGGCTTTCTTGGCGGACCGGGCGAAACGCAGATCGAGACAGACCGGCGCCTCCTGAGCGAACGCATCGACGTCATCCGCAAAGAGCTGGAGCATGTCAGGCGCACCCGCGCCCTCCACCGCAAGTCCCGCCAGCGCGTGCCATACCCGGCGGTTGCCCTCGTGGGCTACACCAATGCGGGGAAATCGACACTGTTCAATACGCTCACCGGCGCCGACGTTCTCGCCCAAGACATCCTGTTCGCGACGCTCGACCCGACCATCCGAGCGCTGCGCCTTCCCGGCGGCTCGAAGGCCGTCCTGTCCGACACCGTGGGCTTCATCTCCGATCTTCCGACTACGCTGGTCGTCGCCTTCCGCGCCACGCTGGAGGAGGTGCAGGTGGCCGATTTGATTCTGCATGTGCGCGACATCGCCGACGAGGCGAGCGCCAGCCAGCGCGACGACGTGAACGCGGTCCTCGCCGATCTCGGCATCGACGCTGAGGCCGAGCCGGACCGGCTGCTTGAGGTTTGGAACAAAGCTGACCTTCTCGATCCCATTGCCAGAGAGCGCGCCGCCAACGAGGCCAAGCGGCACGGTGCCGTGCTCGTATCGGCGGTGAGCGGCTTCGGGCTCGAAGCCCTGCGAGCCGAGATCGAGAAGAGGCTCAACCGGCGTCGCCAAACCGTCGAGATCGAGATCAAGCCCGAAGAAGGCTCGCTGTCCAATTGGATCTACGAGAATTGCGAGGTGATCGCCCGCGCCGATCTCGGCGAAGGCATCACGTCCTTGCGCATCCGCGTCGCGCCGGAGAAACGCGACCAGCTTGCGCGCGCGGCCGGCGCCGCGCGGTTGCACACGGCTGCCGAGTAGGGCGCGCCCTAGCCCTTTCGCTCTGCGTCCTTCGCCGCGTCCCAGAGCGCGTCCATCTCTTCGAGGGTCGCATCCTCCGGCTGCCGGCCTTCTTCCCCGAGCGCCGTCTCGATGCTCTCGAACCGCCGCACGAACTTCGCATTCGCGGCGCGGAGCGCGGCCTCCGGATCGACGCCAAGATGCCGCGCGACATTCGCCATCACGAAGAGCAGGTCGCCCAACTCTTCGGCGACACCAGCCTGTGCGCCACCACTCTTCCTGTCGGAGATTGCGGCCTTCAGTTCGGCGATCTCTTCCTCAGCCTTCTCCAGCACGGGCGCTAAGCTCGGCCAGTCGAACCCGACCTTGGCGGCACGTTTCTGAAGCTTGACCGCGCGCGTCAACGCCGGCAGCCCGAGCGGCACCTCGCCGAGAACGCTCCCAGGCGCGACGTCACCACCGCGCTCGGCTTTCTCCTCGGTCTTGATGCGATCCCACAGATCCGTGGACATGAATTCCTCGCGCCGCGAGGCGTCCTCGAACACATGGGGATGCCGGCGGATCATCTTCCGCGTGATCGCATCGACCACGTCGGCGAATTGGAAGCTCGACGCTTCGGAAGCCATTTGCGCGTGATACACGACCTGGAGGAGGAGGTCGCCGAGCTCGTCCTTGAGCCCGTCGAGATCCGCGCGCGCGATCGCATCGGCCACCTCGTACGCTTCCTCGATCGTGTACGGCGCGATCGTCGCGAAGCTCTGCTTCACGTCCCAAGGGCAGCCGCTTTCGGGGTCGCGCAGGCGCGCCATCACGGCCAGCAGGTCGTCGAGCGTGTGCTTGTCGGGCCGTTCCTCAGCCATGACGGCGCCCACTGACTGCGCGCGGCGGATGTCTAAAATTCGATGCGAAATCAGTCGGATAGCGGATTCGTGCGAATCCGTGCCCCATATCCTGGATTCGCATAAGGTATATTATGGAAAATATATGATGGGATGGATGGGCCAAGGTACCGCGACCTCGGAGGCGCGCTAACGCCGTTCGTAGTGATCCTTGATGAGCCGGTCGAGCAGCCGCACGCCGAAGCCCGAGCCCCAGCTGCGGTTGATGTCGCTATCGACGGACGACATCGCCGTGCCGGCAATGTCGAGATGCGCCCACGGCGT
>CAZHCN010000186.1:0-4653 GCA_964530895.1 uncultured Methyloceanibacter sp.
GCCGACGGGCGCCCGCTTCAGGCGCAAGGCATGCTCAAGGTCATCGACGACCGGCGCCGGAGCGAGCGCACGCATATCGCCGGCAATCATGACGAGCTCACCGGCCAGCTCAACCGCGCGCGGCTCACCGAGGCGCTCGCCAATCTCTTGTCCAATGCGTCGCGTTCGCCTACGAACGGCGCCTTGCTGCTCACCGGGGTCAATGACCTCACACTGATCAACGAGACCTATGGGTTCGACGTCGGCGACGAGGTCATCGCCATCGTCGGCAAGCGCCTGGCGCGCGTCCTGCGCGGCAAGGATTGCATCGGCCGGTTCTCATCCAACAAGTTCGGCATCGTGCTGCACAATTGCAGCGCCAAGGGCGTGGAGGCCATCGCGCGGCGGCTCATGGCAGCGGTTGGCGATAGCGTGATCGACACCAGCGTCGGCGCCGTAGCGACGACGCTCTCGGTGGGCGCCGTGTTCTTGCCCGAGCATGCCACAAGCGCGCAGAACGCCATCGGCCGCGCTCTTCAAGCCCTCGACGCCGCGCACGACAACCGCGGCAACCAATTCAGCCGCTACGTTCCGTGCGAGCGGAAAGAGTCGGAGCGGCGGCGCAATGTTGCCATGGCCGACGAGATCATCCGCGCGCTCAACGACCGCCGCATGATGATCGCGCTCCAGCCCATCGTCACCTCGCTGAGCCACGAGCCCGAGCTCTACGAATGTCTGCTGCGCATGCGGCGGCTCGACGGCTCGGTGGTGAGCGCGAGCGAGTTCATCCACGTGGCCGAGCAATTCGGCCTCGCTAGGCTTATCGACTATCGCGTGCTCGAGCTCACCGTCGACCTCCTGCGCGCCTCGCCCAAGATCAAGCTCGCGCTCAACGTCTCGGGGGGCACAACCACTGATCCGCAATGGATGGAGGCCCTCGAAGGCTTCACCGGCAAGGATCGTTCGATCCTGGAGCGGCTCACCGTCGAGATCACGGAGACGGCGGCGATTTCCGACGTGAAGGCGGCGGTGAGGTTCGTGAGCACGCTCAAGGAGCTCGGCTGCCGCGTGGCACTTGACGATTTCGGCGCCGGCTACACGTCGTTCCGGTCGCTGCGCCAGCTCGGCGTCGACATGGTCAAGATCGACGGCTCGTTCATCCAGAATCTCGGCACCGACGCGGAGGACGAGATGTTCGTGCGGACGCTCATCGACCTCGCCCGGACTTTCGGCGTCGTCACCGTCGGCGAATGGGTGAGCGACGAGAAGACCGTGCAGCTGCTGGAGAGCGCCGGCGTGTCGTATATGCAAGGCTATTTCTTCGGCAGGCCGGAGCTGCACAAGGCAGCCTCCGAGGCGAAGCCGGCGAAGCCGGCCGGCTAGCTCTCGTCGCGGGCAAGCCGTGCGGCGAGCTTCGCGAGCACGGCGTCGTGCACGCCTTCTTCCTCGAGATGCCGCACCGTATTCAGCACATATTCGGCATTCGTCCCCGACTCGCCGCTGCGGGTCTGCACGATGCGAAGCTGCTCCTCCAGGCTGAGCTTGCCGGCATATTGCTCGTGATTGGGGTCGGCGAGATAGGTCAGCGCCTCGACGGTGCGCCCTGAGCCGTCGAGCAGGCGCACGTTTCTATAGGTCTCGCGATAGACCGCGGTGATCTGCTCGCGCTCGCGTAAATAGGCAACGGTCTCCTCCTCGGCGCCTTGCCGCACACGGAAGGCGACGCCGCGGCAGGCGCCGCCGCGGTCGAGCCCGAGCACGAGACCCGGCTGTTCACGCGTGCCGCGATAGAAGATGGAATAGACGCAGAGTGCGCGGTGAGCACCTTGCAAGAGTCCCGGCGCCTGAACCTCATAGGGAAAACCCGGCCGCCACATCAGCGAGCCGTAGCCGAACACCCAAAGCTCAGTCATGCGCTCCCCTGATAAGCCCAGCATTTCAGTCGCATATTGGCATAACAAGGCTTAGGGGGCACGTTGCGCCACGGAGCCGGGTTTAGCTGTGGTCATGCGCAACGGCGTCGGCACTTTGCTGCAGCTCGATAGCGGCTTGGGTTCCGTGAGCGAGCGGCGGACTCGGGGCGAAGGCTGTTCGCTCGGGCTCCGGCACGGGCTCGGCCAGCCCGATCCGGCTCAAGGCATATATGGCCAACGCGACGTGAATGACGGCGGTGAAGACGAACAAATTCCTGATTCCGCCTGCCGCGATGAGAAAGCCGGCCAGGAACGGACCTATGATCGCGCCAAGCCCAAAGGCCATGAGGAGACGGCTGCTCACCTCGATGAAGGCAGCGGGATCGGCGCGATCGTTCACGTGCGCGACGCAAAGCGGATAGAGCGTGAGGGCCGATGCGCCGAACAAGACGGTCAAGCCGATCAACAACGGCGCGAAGTCGTCCGGCTGCAGGATGATCAACAGAGCGGCGGTCGCCGAGACAAAGCAGACTCCGGCAATGATCCAGCGCCGGTCCACACGATCCGAGAATCGTCCGATCGGCCATTGACTGACGGCGCCCCCGATCACGGCGGCGGACATGAATATGCTGACCCCGAGGCTCGTCCCGCTCTGCGTCTGGGCAAAGAGCGGGGCGAACGTCCAGAACGCGCCATTGGCAAGGCCGGTGGCGAGACAGCCGACGAGGCCGACGGGCGCCGTACGATAGAGCCCCGCGAGATTGATGCTCGTGACCTGCGGAATGCTGGGAACGGCGCCGGTGGTCAAGGTGATCGGTACGAGCGATAGGGAAATCGCGATGGAAACGACCGCAAAAAGCTGAAAGGCACCTTCAGAGGGGACGGAGAACAGCAATTGTCCTGCGACGATGCCGAACCACGTCGCGGCCATGTACAGGCCGAACACGTGGCCGCGGCTCTGCGGCGTCGCCTGGTTGTTGAGCCAGCTCTCGATCACGATGAGAAGCCCGGCAAGACAGAGCCCGGCCGTCGCCCGCAAGGCCAGCCAGGTCCACGGCGTGACCGCGAGCGCGAACACCAAGGCCGCGCTGGCGCCGACCGCGGCAAAAGCGGAGAAGGACCGGATGTGCCCGAAGCGCCTGATGATGCGCGGCAGGAACATACAGCCAACAACGAAGCCGGCGTAATAGAGGGTGCCGAGACCACCGATCGTGACGGTCGAGAAGCCCGCGAGCTTGCCTTCGATGGGCACGAGCACGCCCAGCAGGCCATTGCCGAGCTCGAGTAGAACGGTGGCGATCAGCAGATAGAGAAGCGAGGTGAGCATCGACACGTCGAAGTTTCGCCGGTGAGGTCGAGAGGGAGGTCGTGGCTGAACGGGTGCGACAGGAGCAAGACCTCGTGTCGATTGTAAGTCCGCCTTGGGGAGAGGGCCGGCGGCGCGTTCCGCCTCGGCGGTGGACGAGCGGTCACGCCTTGGCGCGCCGGCCCGCTAAGCGAGGCCGTCCCAGCCGCGCGCACGCACCACCTCTCGCTCGGCGTCGCTGGCATAGCGTTCGTCCCAATCCGCCAGCAATTCTCTCATGATCCACCGCCAGAGCGGGGGCGTGAGTGCGATGAACGCCATGGTCTGATAACCGTAGGGCAGCGTCGGCGTGCCATCCGGTGCCTCCAACTGCCAGAAGGGCTTGGTGGCAAACATGTGGTGGTCGGAGTGACGCGGCAGATTGTAGTGCAGGATGTTCGAGATCGTACGGTAGCTGTCCCAGCTGTGATGCGGCCGGATCGGCGTATTCTCGACGCGCACCAGCCCGAAATGCTGCACGTAGTTGATGAGCTCGTGGAACAGGCGCCCGAGCAGGCCGGCGAGAAAGATGGCCAAGAGGCCGGCGGGTCCCCCAATGATCAGCGCGAGGGCGAGGATCGATAACGGCGCAAGGTGCGCCTGGATCAGCCGGTTGTGCCAAGACCACACGGGCAGACCTTTGCGGCGCAGCCGCGTCGCCTCGACGTGCGCGGCTTGTGCGAATTGCTGGATGAGAGTCCGCGCCACGAATGTGCGCAAGCGTTCGCCGCGCCGCGCCGTCGAGGCATCGTTGTAGGTGCCGACCTGCCGGTGATGGACGTGAACATGGTAGATGACGAAGGACGCGTTGCCGGTGAAGCCGAGCAGGATCTGCGCGACCAGCCGTGCCGTCTTGCTCGACCTGTGGGTGAGCTCATGGGCGACGGTGGCGCCAACCAGCGCAAACAGATAGCCCGTGATCCACAAGGCGCCGATCCACTCGAGGAGGCTCGGGCCCTTTGCCGCGAAGAGCACGAGTAGAATTGCCAACAGGCTGATCAAGGGAAGCGACAGGTACAGATTGAAATTGCAGAAGGCGCGGGCGCCGTCGCTCAATGTGGTGTCATCGTCGCCACTGGCCTCGTCGGCGAATGAGGCCACGACCATGGCCACGGCGATGACCGCGAATGGCGCCAGCCCACCGATGAACAGCGAGGCCGAGCCGAGCAGGAGAAGGACGTTGGCCGACATATAGCGCCAGAGCACGAGCAACCCGTCGCGCTGAAAACGGGACGGCTTCACCTCGTCCGGTGCGCGTTCGTGAGGCGCACTGTCAGGTCTGGGGTCGACCAACTTGCCGGTATTGTGGAAATTCATACAGACAGCCCTACCGCTCGAGGCGATGACAGAAGGTAAAACCGGGCGGGAACAGTGTCTGTAACAAATAGGCAACACCGTTGCTTCTCGATTACCATG
>CAZHCN010000187.1:0-4644 GCA_964530895.1 uncultured Methyloceanibacter sp.
TAGGCGACGGCCAAGCCGATCCCGCGGCCGATGGCCTGGAAGATGCGGGTGAAGAAGCTCACGATTCTATCGAGCATGGAAATTCGATCCCTCCGGCGACACCGAACTGACCACACCTATATAGGGGGTCATGCCCGGCCTTGTGCCGGGCACCCACGATTTTCTTTCAACCCGCAGAAAGACGTGGATGACCGGAACAAGCCCGGCCATGACGCGCTCTCGAATTTGGGGCGATTATGCGAGGATCAGAACTCGCGGATGAGGCGCTCGAGATAATCGAGCTCGATATTCGGCCGTGACGGATCGGCGACCCGGCGGCGCAGCTCGTCCAGCACCTCGCGGGCCTTCTGGATGTCGATCTGGTCGGGCACCTGGACGGAAAGCCCGAGATCGGGGCGGTTGGAGCGGTCGGGACGGCCCAGCGGATCGCGGCCGTTACTGCCGGGGCCTTGGCCGGCCTGCATGTTGCCGTTCTCCATCATCTGCTGTGCCATGGACTGCGCGCCCTTGCGCATGCGGTCGAGCGCGAGGCTCTGGTTCTGGGTCGCCTGATCGAGGTCCGGCTCGCCGAGCGCCTGCTCGGCATCCTTCATCGCCTTCTTGGCGCCTTCGAAATCGCTCGGGGCGTCGCCGCCCTCCATGCGCATGCGGTCGATCAGGCTCTGCAGCTTGTCTTGCAGCGCCTTCTGGCGCTGGGCGAGTTCGCCGAGGCTTGGCTGCTGGCCTTGCGACTGACCGAGCTCGGTTTGGCCGCCGCCAGGCGCGTCGCCTTGCCGCCCCGACTGTCCTTGCGCCTTGGGCCCGCCCTGCCCGTTTTGCGGCATCATGTCGGAGAATGGGGTCATGCCCATGCCCGGCCCGAAGTCCATCGGCGGCGGGCTCACTTGGAACTGGTCGCCGGCGGCGCCGCCGCCCTGGCCTTGTTTGCGCTTCTTCGCAAAGGTGTCGTCGAGCAGCTTTTGCTGATCGGAGACGACGTTGTTCAGGTCCTTCATCATCTTGCCGGCGCGCTGCTGTTTCGCATTGTCCGGGAAGTTTCCGGTCTGCAGGCGATCCAGAATGTCGTTCAGCTCGGACAGCATGCGCTCGGCCATGTCCTTGGAGCCGGCCTTGGCCAAGTCCTCGATGTTCTTGAGCATCTTGTCGAGGTCCTGCTGCGACACGAGCTTGTCGCCGTCTTTCGCCGCGTCGGCGGGCTGCTCGGGCATGTTGCCCTTGTCTTTTTGCTGTGCGGCGAGCGCCTGGAGGTAGCGGCCGAGCGCGGCGCGCAAGTCCTCGACACGGCGCTTGATCTCCTGGGCCGGCGCGTTCTCTTGCAGCGCTTTGAGGAGCGCGTCCTGGGCGTTCTTGAGCTCGCGCTCGGCGTCGGGCAAGTCGCCTTCCTCGATCCGCAACGCCGTCGACCACAGCTGGTCGACCACGCTCCTGACACTGTCGCGCGAATCGTCGTTCACGAGGCGCCAGTAAGAGTCGCGCAGAGAGAGATAGACCACGCGGTCGTCGATGACCTTCTCGCCGCCGATCGCCAGCGCGTCGAGCGCGCGGGCGACACTGCCGATCGACCACGGCTCACGCACGAGCTTCTTGCGTTGCTCGACCACGGCCTTGGCCAGCGGCTTGGTGAAGGTGCGCTCCGGCAGCACGAGTTCGTACGGCTCGCTCTTGCCCACTTGCTCCGCCTGGTCGCGGGCGACGAGGGTCATGCGGACCTTCAGCCCGGCCCAGGGATGGGCGGTGAGATCCTGCGTGGCGCGCCCCTCGACCTTCTTGGCGTTGGCGTGCGGCAGTTGGAGTTTCATGATCGGCGGGCCGAACAGAGGCTCCGAGGCCTCTTCCAGATCGTCGTCCTCGTCCTCGTCGTTTGGCGGCTTGGGGGCGGCGTCTTGCGCTTTCTCGTCGGCGAGGGCGAAATGGGCCTCGGCGCTGGCCACGCCGTAATCGTCGTGGGCGCTATAGGTGATGCGCAATGCGCCCCGGGGCGTCGCGGTGGGATTGCCGGTGAGGCTGATCGTCGGCACGGCGTCGTCGATGAGGGCGAATTGCCACTGGGCGACGGTCTGGCCGCTGACAGTGACGTTGGCCGTCGTCGCCTTCATCAGCCCGACATCGAACTCGATCAGGCCGGCGCTCGCACCGAGCTTCGGCTCGATGGTCTTCTCCGCGCCGCTCGCCTCGTCGCGGACGGTGAGGTTCACGGTCTCGCCGTCGGGTGCGTGGGTGCGGACGATGAGCTGGCTCCGCGCGGGCACGGAGAGCGCGCGGAAGGTCTCGGCGCCGGTACCGACCGGCTCGCTGCCGTCGGCAAGCACGATGGGGGCCATTTCCGTATAGACCGGCGGCGTCACCCAAGCGTCGAGCCTGAGGAGCGCCGTCGAAACGGTCGGAGCCGGCGTGAAGGCCGAAGCGAGGCGCGTGCGCACATCGCCGCCGGCGGCGATCGCCGCGACGATGAGCGCGATGAGGAGTGCCGCGCGAATGGCGAAGGGGTCTTTGCGGTCGGTGCGCGGCGCCGGCCAAGAGGGTTTCAGCTTGGCGACGAGCCGGGCGAGCCGCTGGCGATGGACCGACCACAGCATCGCCGTCTCGGCCGGCGGTGTGGCGCCGAGCTGGTCCTCGTAAGACGAGGCGGGGCGGTGCTTGATATTGGCGGAACGCTCGAGGCGCCGCAGGGCCTCGGCGCGGGTCGGCGGGGTGAGCCGCACGAGCGGCACAAAGGAAACGATCAGCGCGAGCCCAAAGGCCCCGAGCAGGATGCGGTGGGCGAGCGGCGGCATCAGGCTCCAGCCGCCGAACAGCGTGAACACCAGGAAGGCGCAGACCACGACGAAGGGCCACAGCAGAGCCTCCCAGGCATACTCGGCGAGCAGCGCAAGCCAGCTCAGGCGCACGCGGGCCTCGAAGCGCCTCTTCAGCGCACTCGCCTCGGCGGCCTCCTTAGGCGTCGGTCTGGAACGGGACGGTCTTGCCATTTTCAACGCTTTTTAGCACAGGCACGGCCCGCGCAAGGGTTACATCACGGTAATTTGGGGTCCGAAGCGGGCGAAAGGGAGGCCCGAAACCCGCTCTAAAGCCAGTCCGGCATGCGCTCGGCCGACAGCATGTCGTCATAGGTGGGCCTGGGCCGCGTCACGCAATACTGGCTGCCGGACACCAGAACCTCCGGCACGAGAAGGCGGCTATTGTATTGCGAGGCCTGCACCGCGCCATAGGCGCCCGCGGTCATGATAGCGATGAGATCGCCGGCATTGAGCTCGGGCAGCGGCCGGGCGAGGGCGAGATAGTCGCCCGTCTCGCAGACCGGCCCGACCACGTCGGTGACGACGGCGCGCGTTCCCGACGCCGGCTCGACGACCGGCAGGATCTGGTGATGGGCCTCATAGAGCGTGGGGCGGATCAGGTCGTTCATGCCTGCGTCGACGATGGTGAAGGTCTTCGCTGGGTCGATCTTCACATAGATCACGCGGGAGACGAGGATGCCGGCATTGCCGGCGATCATGCGCCCCGGCTCGAACAAGAGTCTGACGCCGAGATCGCCGACCGTCTCGTTCACCAGCCGCGCGTAGTCGGTGGGGAGCGGCGGCGCCGGCTCATCGCTCCGGTAGGGGATGCCCAGCCCTCCGCCGAGATTGACGAACTCGATTCCGAAGCCCGCGATCCTGAGGCTGGCGACGAGCTCCGACAGAAGCGAGAAGGCGTTCTTGAACGGCGCAAGCTCGGTGATCTGGCTGCCGATATGCATGTGCACGCCGGTGGGCACGATGTCGGGCAACTTGGCGGCGATGCGATAGAGCGACAGGGCCTGCTCGAACGGCACGCCGAACTTGTTCTCCGCCTTGCCGGTCGAGATCTTGTGGTGGGTCTTGGCATCGACGTCCGGGTTCACGCGGAAGGCGATGCGCGCCTTCGTCCCGCGCGCGCCGGCGACCTCGCTCAGGGCGCGTAGCTCCGGCTCCGACTCCACGTTGAAGGCGAAGATGCCGGCGTCGAGCGCGAACGCCATCTCCTCTTTGGTCTTGCCGACGCCGGAGAAGGCGATGCGTTCGGGCGCCACGTTCACGGCAAGCGCGCGGCGGAGCTCGCCTTCGGAGACAACGTCCATGCCGGCGCCGAGCTTGGCGAGCGTGGCGAGCACGCCGAGATTGGAGTTGGCCTTGACGGAATAGCAGACGAGCGCGCCCTCGTTCGCGGCAAAGGCCTCGGCGAACACCTTGTAATGACGCTCAAGCGTCGCCGTGGAATAGCAATAGAACGGTGTGCCGACGGCGGTTGCGAGATCGCACAGGTCGACCTCCTCGGCGTGCAGCACGCTTGTGTCTGACACGCCGCGCCGGTAGGCGAAATGGTGCATGGGAAGGTGACGAGGTTATTCGATCAAACGGTCGAGGATCGGCAGATGGCGGGCCGGGGCCTTGGACATCTTGGTTGACGGGTCGGCCGACGTCTCTGGGCCCCGCGGCGCGGGCCGGTCCAAGGAACCACGGCGTCCGCAGGCCGAAAGCCCGAGAGTCAGCACCAATGCAAGCGCTATCAGGATGCGCAGTGCGCTTCCCATGGACGTGCCCCTGTCGCCGGGGCCCTTCCTCGGCCCCTTCCTACCCCTTTTATCGCGACAGGCCGTCCTTCTCCAAACGCTTTATCCACCGC
>CAZHCN010000188.1:0-3198 GCA_964530895.1 uncultured Methyloceanibacter sp.
GGCCGGACTTCAAGCCCTCGATGACGCCGACCAGCGATTGACTGATGACGGCGGTGGGCCCGCCCGACTGGCCGATGACCGCGTTGCCGGTTGGAAGATCAACCACGCTTTTCCCCCTCTGACCCGTTCAAGAGGCGGCACAATGCCCAACGGTCCCGCCGCTGGCAAGTTGCCATGCCCAAAGGTTGCCGTGGCGCAAGGGGCGCCCGGTCTTTGTGATCCTGTATCCCCCCGGCTCGAGGGGGATGGCGCGCCGAGAAGCGCAGTCCGTAATGGTATCCGCGATCCTTGCGGGGTCGCGGCAGGCGCCTCGCGGCGCGCCACATGCGCTCAAGCAGCCCCGAGGGCGGTAGCGCATGCTATTTGCGACGTCTTGTCGGCAGCGGGCCCCGCTTCAATCCCGGACCGTCTGTCCGGAATCTTCCAGCCAGCTTCTGGCGGGGGCTCCTAGTGGCCCCGGGGGGTGGCTCCGGCGCCGCCCGAGCGTCTCGATGCGAACGAGACCCGCAGGCGCCGCACCCCGTCCCGCATCTCACGACGCCTCGCGAAAGCGCCCCTCAAACGGACGAGGTGATGCGAAGTGTAAGGCCGATTGCGAGGGCGAGGATAAAGTGGGGAGAGGCGTCGCCGTCACCCCGCGCCATCAGGGAAACGCGCGGTAGACCATGGCCCGGTAGATGGCCGCCGGCGTTGTGCGCGCGCCGAGCTTCTTGCAGGCGCCGGCGAGCGTTCGTTCCAAAGCGGCGAGAGACTTTCATCTGCTCGGCGGATTCCTCGACGCTGAAGCCGCGCGCGGAGAACGTCAGCGCCTCGACCTCGCGGTGCGAGAGTCCGGCGATCGGGCGCAGCAGCCGCTTGTCCTGAACGACAGCCCAAAAAACCTTGGCAATCGCCCGCAACATCTCTCGCGGATTTCCACTCGAGCTTCGCCGAAAATCGGTGATCGTGCGAGGATCGACGATAAACACATGCACCAATGGCGCGCCGGTGAGGTGATCGCGTTCCGGCTGATGCAGCGCGAACCGCATGTCCTCGTCGAGGATAGCATGGCCGAATTCGGCGACTAGCTTGGGACACCCCATCGGCAATCGAAGGTACAAGGCGTTCATTGTCCACCAGCACGCTCTTCATCTGTGCAGCAATGAGGCGATTGACGGGATCGGCATTCTCGCCACCCATCCCCCGATACATCTTCCGGAGAAACTCGGGCCCTGACATGCCAATCCCGCGCGCGCCGTTGGTAAGTTGTCCAGGCGGCTCGGCGATCACGTGGGTCGCAATCTGAGTCACGCCGAGACGTCCGGCAAGATCGCACAGTGTGTCCCATGCTTCTTGGATGGTCGCGCATATCTCAAGAGCGCCCGCGAAGTCGCGCACCTGTGGTGAACTGTCTGAGATGGCGCTGATCGCACCCCAGCTTAGAGACCCCGTGGCCGAGTCGTCACGCGGGCAGAGCAAAAGCGCATGCGCGGTTCGGGAAACACCAAGTTTTTGCCGCGCGGATGCTAAATGCTTGTTCAGCCTCGCGACACTGATGCCGAGGGTCGAGGCGACCTGCGGCGTCAGCAAACCCTTGCGCAGAAGCCGGAGGCAATCGCGCTCGCGCGGGGTCAGCGAATGGAAAGCGTCGGCACTTCCACTCATTCCCGTCTCCCGCATCAAGTCCGAAATGACCGATTGCGCCGCCGAGCCTGAGAGCCCGCCGCAGAGGGCACTTGCACGCCGATTTTAGGCGCAATTCCGAACCGATCTACCCATTTCTTGCCATTGGCACGCGCCACGCGCCGCCTACAGTCCGATCGAAGAGACAGGAAAGGAAGCGGCGATCAAACTTGATCCATTCCTTAGCTTTTCAAGCCGCCCTCCGAGTCGCACGAACCCCGGGAGGGTAAAATGCTCAATAAATTTTTGAAGACGGCCTTGGTCGCTTCGAGTCTGGTGACCGGAGCGACAAGTGCTCACGCGGCGGCAACGGTTCAGAACGCACAACTCATGCTCGGGTCGACGGGCAAGATCACGGCCATTGCCGAGGACGGAGAAACCTATTCCAAGCTGGAATCGACCGACCTCAATTTTCATGGCTCGGTGCATGTCACGGTGAGCTCGGGCCAAGTGCGTGGTGTTGCCATCTACAACGGAGGCTGCGGCGGCATATGTCCCAACCGCATCGGGTACAAGAGCCTATTTAAGGAGCGGGTCGATCAGACGAGAAATCTCGATAAGGACGTCTCGTTCGATGTCTCGGCTGACGATTACCCGCACGGGCTGTCGCAAAACCTGGAGGCATCGAAGATCTTCCAGGCCTGCCATGGCCGGATGGCGCACAGTTTCACCGGGAGCGATGTGACCTTCACACATCTGATGAAAGTGACGCTTTCGCTGTACTTGCACGACGGACCGCCGGCCTCGAACGAGGGGAGTCCGGGGGAATTCAATCACGACTGGTGGGACGACTTCACGGTTCCTGTCCTCGTAACCTGTAAAGCGCCGCAAACGCCAGGCGGCGTCGTGCAGGACATGGGCGAGTTCAAGACGACCGGAATCGACCTGTTCCTCACGACCTATTCCGATGCGACGACCCAGCCGAACCCGGCCACCACGTGCAAGAAGGGCCGCATCCTCGTGCGCGTGACCACGAGCAAGGCGGGGGCGGCGAAGTTCAAGCTGTGGACCAAGGTCGGCAATGGCGCGATGACGAGCCAAGTATTCACCGAGTGGGCGTCGTTTGACGGCAACAGCAAATATGTCGCCGAGCACACGAAATGGATCTCCGTCAGCGAGCCAACCCAAGTGCAGGCCATGGCCGAGGACGTAGTCAACAATGTCGGACAGCAGACGCAGTGGAAAAACATCATGCTTCAATGCACCGGCCCGGGCGGCGGCAAGGACGGCGGTGGTCTGACCGTAGACCAGGATCAGCCGGTTCTGCCGGATCTGAAGATCACCGGCGACTTCTCCTATGTGGATGTCGGCGCGCCCAAGTGCAGCCGCACGGGCAAGGCGCTCATCTCCTTCACGAGCAACAGGTCGGACAACATCCACTATTCGCTCGACTGCACCAACGATCAGCACTTCTCCGGCTACGTGAAGCCGGTGCAGGTCCCCAAGAAGGGCTACGTCGCAGCGGCGACGCAGAGTTTCCAGATCGACGATACAACGGTCTATTCCTGCGCGCTGAAGACGGTCCAGCCGGGCCCG
>CAZHCN010000188.1:3298-4624 GCA_964530895.1 uncultured Methyloceanibacter sp.
GTCCTGGCGAAGCCGCAATACATTGAGTATTCCGTAAGGGTGGATCCCAATAATGCGGCGCCATGATGCGGAGGGACGAGACACGCGCGCGTACGTCTTTGGCGGACGCTAAGGAGGACTCCACCGCCTCCAAACGGAATCGCTGGCCTCGTCTCCTGAGCATCTTGCTCGTCGTGCTCGTGGTGCTCGTCGCGATCGGCGCCGCGCTGGTGACGAATGTCATCCCGGTTGCGGACCACGCAGGAATCCAGATCCGCACGGCCGCGGCCGCGATCATCTTCGTCGGCAGCTATCTCGCTTTGGCGCTTGGCCGAATTCCGGGCTTGCAGATCGATCGCGCCGGCATCGCGCTGGTCGGCGCCGGTCTCATGGTGGCGTCCGGCGCCTTGTCTCTCGAAGAGGCCTATGCGGCGGTCGACGCCGACACCATCACGTTGCTGCTCGGCATGATGATCGTGGTCGCGAGCTTGCGTCTCTCGGGCTTCTTCACCGTTGCCAGCGAATGGGCGATCGAGCGCACCAGGGGGCCGTTCTGGCTCCTCGTCGCCATCGTCGCGACCTCCGGCATCTTCTCGGCCTTCCTGGTGAACGACTCCATCTGCCTCGTGCTGGCCCCGCTCGTGCTGGAGCTGACGCTCGCGCTCGGACGCCGGCCGGTGCCTTATCTGCTGGCGGGGGCGATGGCCTCGAATGTCGGCTCGACGGCGACGATCACCGGCAACCCGCAGAACATCATGATCGGCAGCTTCTCCAAGATTCCCTATGCCGATTTCACTTTTGCCTTGGCGCCGGTCGCGGTGGCGGGGCTGATCGTCACGGTCGTCCTTATTGCGCTCAGCGACCGCCAGGAGTTCACGAGCGGCGTGCGCCTCCAGCTTCCCGAACGCCGGGCCCGCACCAATCCTGCGCTGATAACCCGCGCGGTGGCGGCGACCCTCGTGCTGATCGTTCTGTTCTTCGCCGGCATGACTCCTGCGAAAGCGGCGATCATCATCGGCGGGCTCCTTCTGTTGACGCGCCGGGTGAAAAGCCGGCGGATCTACGAGGAGATCGACTGGTCGCTTCTTTTGATGTTCGCCGGCCTCTTCATCATCATCGCCGGCGCGCCGAGCGCACGCTCTTCACGCCCGAGGTCGTGGCGGCCGTGGGGCGCCTTCACCTCGATGAGGTCCCGGCGCTTGCCGGCGTGACCGCGGTGCTGTCCAACCTTGTCAGCAACGTCCCCGCCGTTCTGATGCTCAAACCGTTCGTCGAATCCTTGGCCGACCAGCAAAAAGCATGGCTGGTCGTCGCGATGGCTGCGACGCTCGCCGGCAATTTCACGAT
>CAZHCN010000189.1:0-4622 GCA_964530895.1 uncultured Methyloceanibacter sp.
AGCGCCCGGGCGAGGGTCGTCAGGAACGGCGCCGAGGGCGGGATGGTGTAGAGGCGGGGCGTGTCTTGAGGCTCAGGCACCTTCACGCTCGAACGAGGCCTCGGCCTCCGCTAACGCCTCGGGCGTCCCCACATGCATCCACCTCCCGTCGAGCCGCACGCCATAGAGCCTGCCCTTGGCGAGCGCCCGGTCCCACAACAGGTTCAACGAGAACGGTCCATCCGGCGCGCCGTCGAACAGCCCCGCCATGCACAGAGACACGCCGGCAAAGGCGAACGGCACCACCTGTCGCTCGCCGCGACGGCTCAGCCGTCCGTCCGGCGCCATGTCGAAGTCGCCCTTCGCGGCATAACCGATGCTGGTCGTAAGCGGGGCGAGCAACAGGAGGCAATCCATGCGCTGAGGGTCCCAGTGGCGCAGCATATGCGGCAACGCGGGCGTCACGCCCTCGCTCCACACGGAATCCGAATTGTGGATGAAGAACGGTCCGTCGCCGAGCAGAGGCAGCGCCTTCAGGGTACCGCCGCCCGTATCCAGTAGGAGATCGCGCTCATCGGAGACGACGGTCTTCGGGGGCTTCCCTGCGCGTCCACGCAAATGCGCTTCGATCTGTTCCGGCAGGTAATGCACGTTGACCACCGCGGTCTCCACACCCGCCGCGGCCAGCCGGTCGAGCACATGGTCGATCAGCGCGCGGCCCGCGAGAGGGACAAGCGGCTTCGGCATGCGGTTCGTCAGCGGGCGCATGCGCTCGCCATAGCCGGCCGCCAGCACCATGGCCGTGCGTGCGATGGTCATGGGCGTATCCCTCTATAGAGCCAGTGAGCGCAGGTCGTCGGCCGGCGGAAATTCGCGCATGTAGAAGTCGCGCAAGTCGCCGAGGGCCGGATGCGCCAAGTCGCGCTCGAGATAGCGTGCGACCCGTGGGAGATGGGCGAGATAGCCGCGCTTACCGTCACGTTTCGCCAACCGCGCAAAAATGCCGAGGATCTTCGAGTTGCGTTGGGCGCCCAGCGTGGCAAAGAGCGTGCGGAAATCATCGCTCGAAAAAGTCCTGCTTTCGGCGCTTCGGGCGGCACAGTACCGGTCGAGTAGGTCACGTTCAAGCGCCTCGGGCACGTCCAGTCTCGCGTCCTGGAGGAGCGACACGAGGTCGTAGGCCAGCGGCCCGTGGAGGGCATCCTGGAAGTCCAGGATGCCCACGCGTTTGATGCCCTCGCGCTTAGGCAGCCACATCAAATTGGGCGAGTGATAGTCGCGCAAGACCCAGCCGGGATCGGCCTTGGCCGCCTGCTCCAGGTGTGGGCGCCACAGGCCCTCGAACTCGGCGCGCAGCGAATCGGGCGTCTCTTTGCCATGCAGCGCCGGCCACAGCCAATCGATGATCAGCGAGGCCTCGATGAGCATGGCGTCCGCGTCGTAGGGCGGAAGCCGGTAGGGGGCATGGCCTTCGATGGGAAGCGCAGCCCCAGGGGGCTTCGTTACGAGCGCGAGCAGCACGTCGACCGCTTGCCCCCACAGCGCTGCCCGGTCCGCGCCTTGGGCGATCTCAGTGCCGAACACGCGGTCTCCAAGATCCTCCAGCACGATGAAGCCCTTCTCCAGGTCGAAGGCATAGATCGCCGGCGCTGAAAGCCCGCGGTCACGCAGCGCGCCGGAGACCGCAACGAAGGGCGTCACGTCCTCGGCGAGATGCACCAGCGCGCTATAGGGCTTCCCGTCGCGGATCGGCGGCCCGTCCGGTTGCCGCGGGGCGTTCATGAGGATGGCGCTGCCGCCGGGCTCCACGAGCCGGGCATAAGCGCGCGTCGAGGCATCGCCTTGCAGGTATTCGGCGTCCGCCGCGGCGTAAGGCGTGTGATCGAGAAACCCTGCCAGCGCATGCACGCGGTCGAGCCGCGCACGCCACGCCCCATGTCCCGTTAGCATCACGCGGCGCAAAGTAACGTCGGATGTCTCCTCGAAACTGATTTCGAGCCGGTCGGCTGGCAGCCAGTCGCCGGCGCGTTCCGGCCACTCGATCAGCAGCGCGCCTTCGGCGAGCGCGTCGTCGAGACCGAGCTCGTCGAGCTCGTTCGGCTGGATCCGATAGAAATCGCAGTGGCAGATCGTCAGGCGTGGCGTCTCGTAACGCTGCATCAGGGCAAAGGTGGGGCTCGGCACCTCGCCTTCGCCACCGAGATGGGTGATGAGCGCGCGGGCGAACGTGGTCTTGCCGGCGCCGAGCGGGCCGGCGAGCGCGACGACATCTCCCGATTTCAGCGAAAGTGCGACCCGGCTCGCGAGGATGTCGAGACGTGCGAGATCGACGCCATCGAGCCGCCAGCTTGCGCTCATCCGGCGCGGTTGACCTTGTAGCGCCGCGCCTCGAACTCCGCCTCCTCCGCTCCGGGCGCCGCCTCTCGCTTGAGCGGCAGGCGCACGGTGACCCGCGTGCCTTGTCCGGGCACGGAGGCAAGCGATATCGTGCCGCCGTGGAGCTCGGCGAGGCTCTTGACGATAGAGAGGCCAAGCCCGGCGCCGCGGTGACGGGAGCCGTGGGAACGGCTTTCAAAGCGGTCGAACACGGCTTGCTGATAATCCTCGGGAATGCCCACCCCCCGATCCTCGACGGTAAACGCAATCATGGAATCCTCACCGCCGCAGGTTAGCGTGACTGTTTCGCCTGGGGCCGAGAAGCCGATGGCGTTGGAGAGGAGATTATAGAGGATCTGGGTCATGCGCCTAGCGTCGGCCATGAACTCGTTGACAGCGGCCGCAACCTCGATGTCGAGCCTCACATCGTTCTGCTTCAGGCGCTCCTCCACGCCCTGCCGCGCCGCCTCGATAACCTCGCGCACGTTGACCGGCTCGAGTTTCAGATCGAGCGTGCCGGCATCGATCGTGGCGAGATCGAGGATGTCGTCGACTATGGCGCGCAGCGTCGTCCCGGACGACAAGATGTCGTCCACATACTCTCGCTGCTTCTCACTCATCGGGCCGAAGGCCGGCTCGGCCAGCATCTGGGCGAAGCCCAGCATGCTGTTGAGCGGCGTACGCAGCTCGTAGGAGACATGGGAGACGAAGTCGCTCTTGAGTTGATCCGCGGCCTCCAGCGCCTCGTTCTTCTCGATCAGGGCGCGCTCCGCCCGCTTCGTGTCGGTGACATCGGAATAGGTGAGGAGCGTGCCCCCGTCGGGTAGAGGCAGCGCGGCGCAGGCGAGCACGGTGCCGTCGGGGCGGTCGAACTCGCTCTCATACGGGCGGCGCTCGGCGACAATGGCGGTCACTGCGGCCTTGGTGCGCTCCCACTCTTCGGGCGCATCATAGAGCTCGCGGCACCAGGCAATGACGTCTTCCACGTGCGGCTGGACGTCGAGCAGGCGCGGGTTCAACTCCCAGATCGTCGCAAAGGCGGTGTTGTAGAGCCGGAGCCGGCCGTCGGGCGCGAACACCGCGACGCCTTCACGCAACGTGTCGAGCGTTTCCCGCTGGACCTGGATCAGCGCGTTGTACCGGCTCTCCAGTGCGATCTGCTCGGTGACGTTCTCGTAGAGATAGGTCACGCCGCCGTCGCCGTCGGCATCGGCGATGACGTGCAGCGTGCGGCCATCGGGCAGGTGCCAGCGGTCTTCGACCTGCTTGCCGGTGCCATAAGCGGAAAGCCAACTGCGCTTCCAATCGCGATAGTCGGCGCGCTCTTCCAGGCGCCGTGCCTGCCGCAGGCGGTCGAGGATCTCGCCGTCGCGAGGAAGCGTCGCCAGCCAGTCGGAATCGAGATGCCAGAGATCGACGTAGGCTTGATTGTAATGGGCGAGGCGCTGGTTCCCGTCGAACACCGCGAATGCCGTAGCGAGTCGATCGAAGCTGCGGAAATGGGTCTCCATACTCGGTTTGATATCGACCCGGGCGCGCTCCCGCGTTTTCGCTTCATCGAGCAGGGCGCGTAACGCCGTGACCTGGTCCTCGAGCTCCTTATGCCTGGCGGCAAGCTCGGCGAGCTCGAGCCGCTGCCCGGCGATATTGCGCACTTTGAGCACCAGCGACCGCCCCGCGGTGCGGCCGTCGACCTCGACATAGCGGTCGCGTTTGGTGCGCAACATGAGATTGAACGCCTCGCCGCGCTCGGCGAGCGCCTCCATGGCCGGATCGAGCTCCTCGGTCGACGGCGCATCCAGCCACATGGCAAAATTGAGAAGGCGCTCGGGCTCGCGTGGCACGCCGAAGCTCAAAGGCAGGTTCGAGACGAGAAGCTCCGGTGCGCCGGTCTCCGTGAGCGTGAGCAGCGCTTGCGGCTCGGCGGCGAGCACGGTCTCGAGCGTGCTTTCGCTTAAGGCGTAGCGCTCCGCCTCGCTTGCGGCCTTGGCCTCTTGCGCCCGCGCGCGCTTGGTGGCGCGCATGCAGGCGATGGCCGTGCCGACGGCAAAGGCGATGATGCCGAGATTGATGCCAAGCGTCAGGAGAGCCTGCGGATCTACGCCGCCTGCTTCTTGCGCCATGGCGCCGTTAACCGGCAACAGCACAGCCGGAATGAAATAGATGGAAACGCGGGACAGCACCGTGGGCCACCTTGAATCAGGTGTTGCCTCGCCTCTGCTGGTCCGCATGGTCCCCCTCGCTCCCACGCCGCCGCTAGAACGTCG
>CAZHCN010000190.1:0-4620 GCA_964530895.1 uncultured Methyloceanibacter sp.
AAATTCGTCGGTGAGGCCGGAGAGATCAGTGCGCCGCCGCGCTCGACATGGGCGACGGAGAATGAGGTTGTCCTCGACCTCGACACGATGCGGCTCAGGGACTTCTCGAAGGAGGGCGCGTCCGGCGTGCCGGTCTTTATCGATCCGCCCTACGCCGGTCACAGCTCCACCATCGCCGACTATGCCAAGGGCCAGAGCCTGGTCGAGACACTTCTCGGCGCCGGCCTCGACCGCATCTTTGCCGCCGACTGGAAGTCTGCCACCGATGCCATGAAGAACTTCGACATCGACAAATATCTGGAGGAGATCAATGTCGTGGTCGACGACCTCGGCGGCAAGGTGCACCTGGTCGGCTTATGCCAAGGCGGCTGGATGAGCGCCATGTTTGCCAGCCGCTTCCCGGAAAAGGTGAAGAGCCTGGTGCTTGCCGGAGCGCCGATCGATACCGACGCGGGCCATGGTCCCATTAAGAAGCTCGCGCACAGCCTGCCGCTTTCGACCTATCAGGAGATGGTGGACATCGGCGAGGGCCGGATGCTGGGCAAGACCATGCTCGCCGGTTGGAAGGACATGCATCCCGGCCAGCAATTCATGGGCAAGTACATCGATCTCTTCGCCCATATCGAGGACAAGTCCTACATCAAGCGCACGGAGCGTTTCGAGCGGTGGTACGAGAACCCAATCGATCTTCCGGGGGTCTATTACCTTCAGGCGATCAAGCTCCTGTTCAAGGAGAACCAGTTCGCCAAAGGTAAATTCGTCGGCCTTGGCCGCAAGCTCGACCTGAAGGACATCACGGTTCCCACCTATCTTCTTGCCGGCGAGTCTGACGACATCACCACGAAGGAGCAGGTTTTCGACGCCGATACACTTCTCGGCACCCCGTCATCTGCCGTGGTGAAGAAGCTCGTGCCTGGCGGTCATATCGGCCTGTTCATGGGACGGCGCACGCTGGCCGAGATCTGGCCCGGCATCGGTCAGTGGATCAAGGCGCAGTCTTAGCCCGACCGCGCTGGTAATGGGCGAGCAACACCGCTACGGCACAGGACGCCATGCGGGTCAGGACCGAGTCCGAGCGGCTGGTCAAAATGATCGGAACCCGCGCCCCGACGACAATTCCGGCACCCGTGGCATCGGCCAGATACTCGAGCTGCTTGGCCAGCATGTTGCCGGCCTCGAGATCCGGTACGATCAGGATGTCGGCCTGCCCGGCCACGGGCGAGACGATATGTTTGGTCTTGGCCGCCTCGGCAGAGACGGCATTGTCGAAGGCAAGCGGTCCATCGAGTGTACCGCCCGTAATCTCGCCGCGGTCCGCCATCTTGCAAAGCGCCGCAGCGTCGATAGTCGACTTGATCTTGGGCGTGACAGTCTCGACGGCTGAAAGAATCGCAATCTTCGGCTTTTCAATGCCGAGCGCGTGCGCCAGATCGATGGCATTCTGAACGATGTCCCGTTTGTCCTCGAGATCCGGGTAGATGTTGATCGCCGCGTCGGTGATCAGCAGCGCCCGCGGATAGGTCGGCACATCCATGACATAGACGTGACTGAGGCGACGCTCGGTGCGCAGATTGTGATCGCCGGCGACGACCGCATGCATGAGCACGTCGGTATGCAGCGCACCCTTCATGATCGTCTCGGCTTTGCCATCGAGCACGAGGTCGACCGCCTTTGCCGCTGCCGCCTCGGCATCCGGCACATCGACGATCTCATAATCTGAGATGGCGACGCCGCCCGTCTGGGCTGCAGCATTGATTGCTTCGCGTGGTCCGACCAGGATCGGAACGATGAGTTTGGCGCGTGCCGCATCGATCGCACCCGTGAGCGAAACGTGGTCGACGGGATTGACCACGGCGGTGCTGAGCAGGTCGTGGCCTCCCGTTTTGGCAATCAGCTCACGATGACGAATGCCGGGCTCTTCCATTCGGACTTCCGGCAGGGCAACGCGCGGCCGTCTGATCTTCTTTTCTGGGGCGATGACATCCGCAACGCCGTCCATCACAACGTTGCCGGCTTGATCCACAACACGGCAGTCCAGAACGATCCCTCCGGGGGGGTGTTTCTCGCGCGCAGTGACCGTCGCCACTACGGTATCGCCCACCACGACCGGATGACGGAAGTTGAGCGTTTGGCTGCGATAAATGGTGCCAGGTCCGGGAAGCTCAGTGCCGAGCAGGGTAGAGATCAAGGCCCCGGTCCACATCCCGTGTGCGATGATTTGGTGGAACATGTCATCATGCGCAAAGGCCGGATCGACGTGCACGGGGTTGACGTTGCCGGACACCGCCGCGAACAGCTCGATGTCTTTCGCGGTCAGAGTGTGAGACAGGCTGATCGAGTCTCCGACCTTGATCTCGTCGAAGGTCCGGTTCTCGATGACTGCTTCGGAGCGGGTCTCCGGGTCAGCCAACGACGTGGTATCCCGCATCGACATAGGCGATGTTCCCGGTGATGGCTTTGGCTTCATCGTTGACCAAGAACGCGGCGAGCGCGCCGACATCGTCGACTGTTACGAGCCGATGTTCGGGGGCCTCCTCGACGGCGCGCTCCAACAGATCGTCGAAATGCGCGATCCCGGAAGCGGCACGCGTAGCCACCGGGCCCGGCGAAAGCGCATTGACGCGGATATGGTGGGGCCCAAGCTCGACGGCCATGTAGCGCACGGACGCTTCGAGCGCCGCCTTCACCGGCCCCATTATATTGTAGTGGCTCATGACCTTCTCGGCGCCGTAATAGCTCATGGCGAGAAGGCAACCCCCGGACGTCATGAGGGGTTCCGCAAGCTTGGCCATGCGCAGAAACGAGTGCACGGACACCTGCATGGCGAACGCAAAACCGTCCGCCGAGCAATCGATGATGCGTCCGTGCAGATCCTCGGCGCGCGCATACGCGATGGAGTGAAGCAGGAAGTCGAGCCGTCTCCATTTCTTGGAAATTTCAGCAAACACGGCTTCGAGTTGGCCCGGAACGGTGACGTCGCACGGCATGATGATCTCGCTGCCGAGGTCCGCGGCCAGCGGCCGGACATAGGGCTCCGCCTTCTCGTTCAGATAAGTAATCGCGAGGTCGGCGCCACCGGCGCGGAAATGCCGCGCGCAGCCATAGGCCAGACTGTGCTCATTGGCGATCCCGACGACCAGTCCCTTCTTGCCGGTCAGCATCCTTGAACCTGTCACCCTTTCGTCATGAGCCCTTCAACGGGCTTCGGTTGCAAGGTGGCTCTTCCAGCACGTTCGCTCAAGGGAGTGGCCTCAATTTGAAATCGGTTGCGCCAACGAGTCACGGCAGCGCCGCGATGAAACTAGTGAACAGGGTGTTTGCGAGTGGCATCGAAGCCTTGAATGCCTGTTTACGGCGCGTAATGCTCCTCGGTGTTGAATCGGCCGCACAAGCGGCAGGAGGGATCGTCGAATCTGTCCGGCGGTCGTTCGGGGCGACTGAGCCTCACACAAACCGACTGAAGGAGCTCCCGATGAAGAGGCTATCCTTAGCGAGATCATGCGCCGTCGCCATCTTGGCGCTCATGATCGCCGGACCGGCGCTGGCACAGGAAAACATTCGCGGCGATACGACCGGTCCGACCACGGCACCCGGGTACAGCCATCCCGAGCAATACATGCATGTAACGCCGGTTCAACCGGCGCCCCAACATGTATGCCGTGGTGGAGCACCCCGAGCAGGACAAGGAATTGGCCGCCAAGCTCGAGGCTCTCGAACAGAAGACCGGCAAGAAGCCCAATATCCTCATCTTCCTGATGGATGACGTCGGCTGGATGGATCCCGGCTTCAACGGCGGCGGTGTCGCCGTGGGGAATGCCACGCCCGAGATGGATAAATACGCCTCCGAAGGCTTGATCCTCACTTCGGCCTATTCGACGCCGTCCTGCTCACCCTCCCGCGCCACCATCCACACCGGCCAGAACCCGCTCCACCACGGCATTTTGCGCCCCCCGATGTACGGTGAGCCCGGCGGTCTCGACGGCGCCATCACCATGCCGGGACTGCTCAAGAAAGCGGGCTACATCACCCAAGGCGTCGGCAAGTGGCACATGGGCGAGAACGAGGGATCGCTGCCGCAGAACACCGGCTATGACGACTATGTCGGCTTCCTCGGCGTCTCCGACATGTACACCGAGTGGCGCGACGTCTACTTCAACCCTGAGGTCGCTCTGTCGCCCGAGCGCTTCAAGATGATGGAGAAGGACAATTTCGATCACTACGAGGTGCACTGCACGCCGGCTGAAACGAAGCAATGTGAGAACGGCAAGCTCATCGACCTCGACTACATCAAGCATCTCGACGAGCATTGGCTGAACACGAGCCTTGCCTTTCTCGATAAGATGAAAGGGAGCAAGCAGCCCTTCTATCTTTATCATGCGACGCGCGGCTGCCATTTCGACAACTACCCGTCGGATGAATGGGCGGGCAAGTCCATGGCCCGCACCGTGTATAGCGACTGCATGGTGCAGATGGACTACACCCTCGGCCTGCTCATGGATAAGCTCGAGGAGATCGGCGAGGCCGAGAACACGCTCGTTATCCTGACTTCGGACAATGGACCTGAATGCGAGATCCCGCCGCGCGGGCGTACGCCATTCCGCGGCTGCAAAGGTTCGAGCT
>CAZHCN010000191.1:0-1476 GCA_964530895.1 uncultured Methyloceanibacter sp.
GTGAGCTATAGCCCCAAAGCGCTCGGCTTCTTCTAGGAGAGGCGTGACCCAACACCCGCGCAGGAACGCGTTCGCGCTTGCCACGAACCTTCCTGCGTGGGCCTGGCGCAATCGACCGGAGCTTTGGCTGCTCGGCGGGATTTTCCTCGCCGCGCTGCTTCTTCTGGCTTTCGGACATATCGCCGAGGAAGTGCTCGAAGGCGACGCGACGCGGTTCGATCAAACCGTCCTGCTCGCCTTGCGCAGCCCTGCCGATCCGGCCGACCCGCTCGGACCGGCTTGGCTCGAGGAGGCGGCGCGGGACATCACTTCGCTGGGCAGCTATGCCGTACTCGGCATCGTGTTCTTTGCCGTCATCGCCTACCTGCTCATGACCCAGCGGCGCATGGCGGCGCTGTGGGTCGTCGCCTCGGTCGGCGGCGGCGTGCTGTTGAGCAATGTCTTGAAATACAGCTTCGACCGGCCGCGGCCAGAGCTCGTAGCGCATACGGTACGCGTATTCACCTCGAGTTTTCCGAGCGGCCACGCCATGCTCTCGGCGGTGACCTATCTCACGCTCGGTGTGCTTCTGGCGAGCATCCACACATCCTGGCGCGTGAAAGTGTTCTTCCTCGGCATGGCCATTTTCCTGACGGTGATCGTGGGCGTGACGCGGGTCTATCTCGGTGTGCATTATCCAACCGATGTCTTGGCGGGATGGTGCGTCGGCGCCGGCTGGGCCGCGATCTGCTGGACGGCGTTCCACTGGCTGCAGCAGCGTGGCACCATCGAGCCGGCGGAGAAGGACGCACTCAACTTGGGAGATCAGGCAAATGGTCGATAGGGTTCTCGCCACGGACGCGGCGCTCGGCCTGATTGAGACGCTGAAAGCCAAGCACGGCTCGCTGATGTTCCACCAGTCGGGCGGGTGCTGCGACGGCTCGGCGCCAATGTGCTACCCGGCCGGCGAATTCAGGGTCGGCGGCAACGACGTCTATCTCGGCGAGATCGGCGGCGCCCCCGTCTACATGGATGCCGACCAGTTCGACTATTGGAGGCACACCCAGCTCATCATCGACGTGGTGCCGGGCCGCGGCTCCGGCTTCTCGCTTGAAGCGCCCGAAGGCGTGCGATTCCTGACGCGGAGCCGCGTATTCACCGACGAAGAGGCGGATGAGCTGGCGAATGCGGAGCGGCCGGGAACCGGCGGCTCGCCCGCGCCCTTCAATCAAGGCGACCGGACCAATGGTGGATAGGGTGAGGGCCACCGACGCGGCCCTGGCGCTTATCGCGACGCTCAAGTCCATCCATGGCCCCTTGATGTTCCATCAATCGGGCGGCTGTAGCTACGGCTCCGCACCGATGTGCCACCTAGCCGGCGAGTTCAAGGTCGGCAGCAATGATGTTCGCCTCGGTGAAATTGGCGGCTGCCCGGTGTACATGGACGCCGAGCGGTTCGACTCTTGGAAGCACACCCAGCTCATCATCGATGTCGTG
>CAZHCN010000191.1:1576-4594 GCA_964530895.1 uncultured Methyloceanibacter sp.
TGACGCAGTCCTCAGCTAGTCGCCGAAGAAGCGGCGCAGGCGATCGACCTCGCGCTTGAAGGGTCTGGTCGAGCGCGACGCCGACCTCGTCTTCACCTTCTTTGGGGCGGCGGTCTGCGCGCTCGGCGCCGCCGGCACGTCCGCTGGCTTGGCCTCGGGCAGCGGCGGGGCGTCGTCCGTCGTGTTGGCGACGGATTCGGTGGCCTTGGCATCGCCAGGCGTGGCTTCTGCCTCTTGCTGGCATTCGGGGGCTTTGCCCTCCGGCCCGCCGGCTACGGCCGACGAGCCGGCGCCACAAAAGGGTTTGTTTCAACCGCCTTCTCGTTTTTCTCGACGCATTGCTTCAGCCGCTCGAAGGCGACGGTGCTCTTATCGAGCGGCACATGAATGGTCGCGCCGGCGGCAACCACGTCGAGCGCGTTGGCCGCGCGCAGGCCGGACACGAATTTCTCGTCGCCCACGTCCATGGAGACCGAAGTCGCTTCCGCGGCGACCTCACGGTCCCAGCTCTGGGGCCCGAGCTTCATGGTGACGGGATATTTCTCGCCTTGATCCAGCTTCCAATTGGGCGAGGACAGGAGAAGCGACATCCCATCACCCGTGCGCACGAAGGTGACTACAATGTCGTTGTCGAGCGTACGGCTGATGGCGCAGCGGTCGAACTTGTCGTTCTTGTAGGTAGCCTCGATCGACCACGGACCGATGTTCTCGGACGTGGTTTCTGCCGCCGCCGCAGCCGGTAGGAGCGCCAAGACAGGCGCTGCGAGAATCAGAAGCCTCGCGTTGGGGCCGTCATTGCGGGGCATGACCCGGTTCTCCTCTATCCGCTTTAGACTATCAGACGCAGGACCGGCACGCGCGGGTGGCGCGATCTTTCTCCACGGGCGCGAGAGATGCCCTCGAGCAGTCTCGCGTCCATGGAGAGTCTCCTTTGGACCGCGACCGGAGAACCAACGCCGCGCGCCTTGCGAAGGTTCCTGATTCACACTGAGGGCTACTCGACCTTCACGGCAGGCGGGGGCGAAGCTGGAACCGGCTCGTCCGTTTCGTCGGGCTTGGTGGGCGAGCGCACGCCGCCAACATCGTTGATCATGGCCTTGGCGATCTCATGCTCGCCCATGACGACGAGACTGGCACCGAGCTTGATCAGGTGCTCCATTTCGGCCTCGGAATGCACGCGGGCGATGATCGGCAGGATCGCGTTGATCGCCCGCGCCTGCTCGACCACCTGACCGCCCTCGAAGGCGTCGGGGATGGCGACCAGAAGGCAGCGCGCCGCGCCGAGATTGGCGGCTTGGAGCACCTCCGGGTCTGCGGCGTTGCCGCTTACTGCTTCGATCCCTTGCTCCTTCAGTTGGGCCACGTCGTCCGGATTGTCCTCGATGACGAACATGGGCGTGCCGCGCTCACGCAGCGTGTTCGAGATAAACTTGCCGACGCGGCCATGGCCGATCAGTACGACGTGGTCGGCAAGCTCCGTGGGGTGGATCGGCTCGCGCGTCGGCAGCTCCTCTTCCTCCTCGATCACCTCGGGCGGGGCCTCCCCTTCCGCCTCGGCCGCGGCCTTCTCGCGGCGGGCGAAATAGCTGTCGAGGGCCGCGAACAGGAGTGGGTTGAGGAGAATGGAGATGATGGCGCCGGCGAGGATCAAGTCGCGGCCTTGCCCCGGCAGAACGCCGAGGCGCATGCCGAGATTCGCAAGAATGAAGGAGAACTCGCCGATCTGCGCGAGCGAGGCGGAGATGGTCAGCGCGGTTGCCCGTGAATGCCCGAACAGGCGCACCATGAAATAGGCGGCGGCCGATTTGGCGATGATGATGATCAGCACGGTGGCGATGAGGGCGAGCGGCTCCTCGGCCACGATCGCCGGGTGCAGCAACATGCCGACCGAGACGAAGAACAGCACGGCGAAGGCGTCGCGCAAGGGCAGCGACTCCGTCGCCGCCTGCTGGCTCAATTGGGATTCGCTCAGCATCATACCGGCGAAGAAGGCGCCGAGCGCCAGGGACACGCCGAACAATTCCGCGGCGAGGAAGGCAAAGCCGAGCGCGATCGACAGGACGGCCAGGCGGAACAGCTCGCGGCTCCCGGTGTGCGCCACATAGTGCAAGATCATCGGGATCAGCTTCTTGCCGACGAGCAGCATGGCCGCTACGAAGATGGCGAGTTTGCCGAGGACCACCGTCGCCTGGCGCAGAAGCTCGGTCGCGTTCGGCGCAGCCTCTCCCTCGTGGAACAGACCGGTCAAGCCGGGAAGAAGCACGAGGGCCGTCACCATGGCGATGTCTTGCACGATCAGCCAGCCGACAGTGATGCGCCCGCGCTCCGTGTCGACCAGGCGCCGCTCCTGCAACATGCGCAGCAAGACCACGGTGCTCGCCACGGACAGCGCCAGGCCGAAGATGAAGCCGGCGCCGGGGCTCCAGCCGAGGGCCCAACCGACCACCATGCCGAGCGGGGTGGCGATCAGCCCTTGCGCGATGGCGCCGGGGATGGCTATGGCGCGGACCGACAGGAGGTCCTGGACCGAGAAATGAAGCCCCACGCCGAACAGGAGGAGGATGACGCCGACCTCCGCCAGCTGGTTGGCGATGTTCTGGTCAGCGCCGACCCCCGGCGCGAACCCAATAGCGATGCCGGCGACCAGATAGCCGGCGAGCGGCGGCAGCTTGAGGCGGTGGGCGAGCACGCCGAGGCTGAAGGCGAGCACGAGGCCAATCGTCAGGGTGGAAACGAGCGGCGCGACGTGCAGCATCCAGAAGCCTTAAGGTGAGTTCATGACCGGGCCCTAGCGTGACAACGAATTGTGGCGTCGACAATCCCTCCCTCGCATCAAGGGGCATTCGCCAGGCAAAAATGGCTCCCCAGGCGATGAAGCGTTTACGCCGTTCGGCTTCTCTCCTTGACAGTGAGGCGGCGGGTCTCCATGTTGCGGGCACATTGATTGCTCGCGATCGCGCGTAGCTGCCGCAACCCTTGCGGCGCCTCATCCCGAGACAATTTCCCGATTTTCGTCTG
>CAZHCN010000192.1:0-4482 GCA_964530895.1 uncultured Methyloceanibacter sp.
TGCGCGGTCAACTACACGGAGTGGACGCGGGACGGACGCTTGCGGCATCCGAGCTTTCAGGGCTTGCGTGAGGACAAGCCCGCGCACGCGGTCAGCCGCGAGACAGAAGCCAACCAGGAGGCCGACATGGCCACGACGACGAAAACGAAGACCGCCAAAGCGAGCGACGTCTCGTTCGGCGAGGTCACGCTGACGAGCCCCGACAAGGTGCTGTACCCCGAGATCGGGTTCACCAAGCTCGATCTTGCCCGCTATTACGAGGCGGTGGCGGACGCCATGCTGCGTTACACGGCGAACCGGCCGATCAGCCTCGTGCGCTGCCCCGAGGGCATCGACGGGGAGCGCTTCTTCCAGCGCCACGCCATGAAGGGCATGAGCAAAGCGATCAGGCAGATTCCCATTCCGGGCGGCGAGACCAAAAAACCCTATCTCTATATCGACGATGAAGACGGCCTGTTCGGGCTCGTGCAGATCGCCGCGGTGGAAATTCACGACTGGGGCGTGTCGCTTAAAGCTATCGACAAGCCGGACCGGCTCGTCTTCGACCTCGATCCGGACGAGGATCTCGATGTCGCGATCCTCAAGGCGGCGGCGCAGGAGGTGCGCGATTTCCTCACCGATCTCGGTCTTAAGACCTTCCTGAAAGCGACCGGCGGCAAGGGCGTGCACGTGGTGGCGCCCATCACGCCCAAAGCCGGCTGGGACGAGACCAAGGCCTTCGCCAAGGCCGTGGCGGATGCGCTCGTCGATGTCCGCCCGGACCGCTATACGGCGAACCCGCTGAAGCGCACGCGGGTCGGCAAGATCTTCGTCGACTATCTTCGCAATCAGCGCGGCGGCTCGGCCATCTGCAACTACTCCACGCGCGCCAAGCCCGAGGCGCCGGTGGCAGCGCCGCTCCGCTGGGACGAGCTCAAAACTCTGAAGGGCGGCGCGCCATATACGGTGAAAACCATGCCGGCGCGGCTCAAGCGTCTGAAGTCCGATCCATGGGAAGGCTTCTTCTCGACCCGCCAGTCGATCACGGCGAAGGCCCGCAAGGCGCTCGGCCTCGACTAGGACGACGCGACGCGACGCGTCTTCCAAGGCGGCGACGCGACCGTTCCCTTTTTGTGCCGAGCGCCCTATATTCAATTCATCCCATCAACAATCGAAAGGAGGTGATCCAGTGTCTCATTGTCATAGCCCGCGGTCTGAGGGTGGTGCGGCCTGGATGCTCGCCTCTGGTGAGGTCTAAGCGTCGCGACGCTTTTCAAGCGGTCCTCTGAGCGACCGCGGCCGACAATGGAAGGGCTGCCCCCTGACCGGGCGGCCCTTCTTTTTGCCCAAAATCCGGGCTCTCACGCCCGTCCCGCATTGAAGGATTCTTCAGACCCTTCGCGCCATGGTACCGGCCATGGTGGGGGCACGTTTTGCGTATCTGGCCGCGCTCCTTGCGGCCGTCCTATTCCTCCTTGAGGGCTGCGCCAGCGGTGGCGTTCCGTCAGAGGAGCGCGCGGCCTGGCGCGACAAGGCCGAGGCCGCCTGCATGGCCTCGGGCCGCGTACGCGCGTCGCCCTATATCCAGTCGGCCGGCACCGTGAACGGGCCCAGCGCCTGCGGCATCTTGGCGCCCCTCAAGGTCTCCGGTGTGGGCAGGGTGCGGATCACCCCGGTGGCCACGATCGACTGCCCTCTCACGGCAAGCCTCACCCGTTGGCTGAACGGCCCGGTGCAGAAGGCGGCCTATCGTCAGTTCGGCAAGCCGGTGGTCGAGATCAAGCAGATCGCTTCCTACGGCTGCCGCGGACGGAACGGACGCCACAGCGGCCCGCTGTCCGAGCATGCCTATGGCAATGCACTGGACGTCGCCGCCTTCGTCCTCTCGGACGGCACGGAAATCACCGTGGTCAAGGGCTGGTGGCGCGGCACCGCGCGCGAGAGGGCCTTCCTGAAAGAGGCGTTCGCGGGCGCATGCGATGAGTTCTACACCGTGCTCGGCCCGGGTGCCGACCGCTACCATTACAACCATTTTCACGTGGATCTCCTGATCACAAACGTCTCGCACGGACGCCATTTCTGCCAGCCGCGCCCGCGTCGGGGCCTCTTCACCGCGGCGACGGACGCGGCCGATCCCGTTTCCACGGCCTCGGTCAAGCCCATTCCGTTCCTGGGCCCGAGCGGTGACTAAAAGGAGAAAAGGCGGGACTGTGACCCGTTGGCAACTTCGCATCCGCGAAAGACACAGTATGATCGCGGAAGGGGAATCGCACCAGGAGAGCGAGACGAAGACGTGACCACGGCCAGGAGCCTTTGGGGGCTGGGCTGGAATTGGAGGGGCACGATGGCAGCAGAATCGTTGGTGCAGATGCTTGAAGAGATCGCTGTCGGGCTCAAGGCCGGCGACGAGGAGGTCTATGGCTGGCTGCGCGAGCAGCTCAAGGAGTGCGGCGGGAGTGAGATCTCGGTCGAGCTGGCCATGGGCGTGATCGCCAGGCTTTTGCCCGAAGAAGCGCAAGGCAATCTGGAGCTCGCCGAGCACTACAATCGCCGCTGGGCTCACTAGCCGCCGAGCGCGGCGTCGAGACGCCGCCAATCCTCCTCAGCGCCGGGGAGGCCGAAGCGAAGCCATTGCGGCTCCTCGGCGAAGCGACGCACGAAGAGTCCCGCGCGACCAAGCCGCTCGAAAACCCGCTGTGCGTCAGGGCTACGCACCAGGCTGAACAGGGACGAGCCGCCGATCCTTTCCAATCCCGCTTCTTTCAACATTGCGTCCAATCGACGTGCCGCTTCGGCGAGCGCGCGGCGGGTCGTCTCCGCCCACGCCGTGTCGCTCAACGCTATTTCACCAATGACGAGCGCCGCACCCGAGACCGGCCACGGACCGAGGCTTGCGCCAAGACGCGCGGCGATCCCGGTCGAGGCGAGCGCGAAGCTGAGCCTTAAGCCCGCAAGCCCGAAGAACTTGCCGAAGGACCGGAGTACGACGACATTGCCGCGCTCCACGTAACCGGCCAGGCTCTCCTCACGCGAGCCTATATCCATGAACGCCTCGTCCACGATCAAGAGCCCTCCATGCGCGCGCTGCCGGTCGGCAACGGCAAGCAGATCATCGCGGCGGTAGATGCGGCCATCGGGATTGTTCGGATTGACGACGATGGCAAGATCGGCGGCGCCGAGCGCATCGAGCGCCGGCACGGTCGACACGTCGTGTCCGGCGAGAGCGGCGATGCGCGCGTGCTCGGCGTAAGTCGGCCCGGCGATCATCGCGCTGCCCGGAGCTACCAAACTTGCAAGCAGCGTCATGAGGCTCTGCGTACCGGCGGCCGGGACCACATTGGACTCTGCGGGCGCGCCATAGGCCGCGGCAGCGCAGGCCCTTAACCGCGCCAAGCCCGCACGCTCCGGTAGGTGCGCAAAAACTTGCGGCGCGAGCGGCGGGATGGGGTAGGGATTGGGGTTGATCCCCGTCGACAGATCGAGGAACGGTTCGGGTGCGCCGGGGAACAGCTTTCGCGCCGTGTCGAGATCGCCGCCATGCACGAGCGGCTCGAGCGTGTTTGGAGGGATCATGGCCGCACCGTTAGCGCTTCTCGCATTGCTGACCGAACTCATTGTCGGGTATCCGGAGGACCTCACCAAGAGAGTAGGCCATCCCGTGACGTGGATGGGCCATCTGATCACCTTCTTCGATGCGCGCCTCAACCGCGACGGCGCCGATCCCGAGTCGCGCCGCCGGGCGGGCGCCATCGCGCTGTTCTTCTTGCTGGTGATCGTCGGCGGCATCGCCTTCGCAATCGAGACCACGCTGTTCCTGGTGCCGTTCGGCATAATCGCCGTCGGTATCCTGTGCAGCACGTTCATCGCCCAGCGCAGTCTCTACCTGCATGTCTCCAATGTCGCCGACGCGCTCGAGACGGGCAATCTCGTCAAGGCCCGCCGAGAGGTCGCGCACATCGTGGGCCGCGATACCGCCGAGCTCGACGAAGCGGGCGTGGCGCGCGCCGCGATTGAGAGCCTCGCCGAGAATTTCGCGGACGGCGTGGTGTCGCCGGTGTTCTGGATCGGGCTCCTCGGCATGACCGGCGGCGCCGTATACAAGGCGATCAACACCGCGGACAGTATGATCGGTCACCATAACGCGCGGTACGAAGATTTCGGCAAGCCAGCGGCGCAGCTCGACGATCTCGTCAACCTGCCGGGCTCGCGGATTTCCGCGCTTCTGCTCATCGGGGCGGCGTCGATAACGGGCGATGCGTCTGCTGGTGGGGCCTGGCACGCGATGGTGCGCGATGCGGCAAAGCACGTATCGCCCAATGCCGGCTATCCGGAAGCCGCCATGGCCGGTGCGCTCGGGATCGCGCTCGGCGGTCCCCGGACCTATGAGGGCAAGGCGACCGAGGGTGCCTGGCTGGGCGAGGGGCTGCGCGAGGCCAAGGCGGCCGACATCCAGGCGGCGCTCGATCTCTATGGCCGCGCCGACGGATTGCTCATCGCCATCGT
>CAZHCN010000193.1:0-4470 GCA_964530895.1 uncultured Methyloceanibacter sp.
AGGAGATGCTTCACCAGGACCCGCTCCGGTCCTTCTTGCGCCCCCGCGAGACGGAAGATGGGCTCGCCTTCACGCTCCGCGAGGCGATCCTCGTCGCGCTAAAGCCGCAATGAGCCGCCCATGACCGACTGGCACACGCACCGCGCGCCGAACCTCGTCCAGTTCGAGGCCATCGCCCAGGCCGCCTACCGGAAACTGCCCACCCCTTTTCGGGAGATGACGAAGGACGTGGTGATCCGCATCGAGGAGTTTCCCACCGACGAGGTGCTCGACTCCCTCGGCATCGAGTCTCCCTTCGGGCTCCTCGGCCTTTATCACGGCGTCGATCTCGCCCATCGAAGCGTCTTCGACGTCACCGCCATGCCCGAGATGATCTTCCTCTACCGCCGGCCCATCCTCGACTATTGGGCCGAGCACGACGACTCCCTCGGGGAGATCATCACGCACGTGCTGGTGCATGAGATCGGCCACCATTTCGGCCTGTCCGACGACGACATGGAGCGCATCGAGTCCGAGGCCGCCGGCTAGGATTCGCGTACCCAAAATGCACTGTGCGCGCGACCATTACAGTGATTGCCCGCCTGTCCCCTTGCCCGGTATGCTTAGCGAATGGTGAAGACCTTCATGCTCGTGGCGCTCGCCGGTCTGTGCGGCCTCCTGCTCGGCGGCTGCAACCTCGATCGCGAGGAGCAGACGTCCTTCGGCACCCTCGTGCCGAGCAAGATGGGGCCGCCGCCGATCACCGGCCCGAGCTTGGAGCAATATGTCTCCCAAGAAGGTCGCGAGACCCGGACGATCCCCGAAGGCAAGATGACCCTCAACGGTCATCCCGTACAATGCGGCACACGGCCGACCGTCATCGACGCCAAGCTCGACAGCTGGGGCGGCTCCTTTCCCGGATACCTCATCCTCAACCCGACCCGTCTCGAAGGACTGGCAACGCCGGTCAAGTTTTACGTCTACTACCACGAGTGTGGGCATCAGTTCGTCGGCAGGAGCGAAACCGGCGCCGACTGCTGGTCGATCCAGCGCGGTGTCCGCTATGGCTGGCTCGACGCCAAGGGCATGGATCAGATTTGCGACTTCATCTCACAGCTCAAAGGCGACGCCGTGCACCCGCCCGGCCCCAAGCGGTGTGACTTGATGCGCCAGTGCTATGCGGCAGCGCTCGCACAGAAGGCCCAAATCCGCAACGCCCAAGACGTGCGGTAGCGATCCGCCGTCCGGAGGCCCGCCGCGCCCAGCTTCGGCAAGGCTTTGACAAGAAGACCTCCATAGAATTGGGGCCCTAAGCTTCCGGTCATTGCGCGGACACTTTTCGCCCCTTAAACTGCGACTCACGATGCTCAGCGGACGGGTGGTCTCTCAGTTTGTAGCCGTTTTCGCGCTTGCTCTCGCGTGCATCGCGGGCGCGAGCAGCGCCGGTCGCGCCCAGGAATTCGTCTATCGGGGCGGCGCGGGTCAAGGCCCAACCGTCGACCAGTACATCAAGGAGGTCGGCCCCACCGCCACGCTGGTCGCCCATGGCAGCCTCAAGATCGACGGCATCCCGGTCAATTGCGGCACGCGCCCGACCGTGCTGAACCCCGGTTTCGACAGTTGGGGCGGCGCCTTTCCGGGGTTCCTCATTCTCAACACCAAGAAGATCAAGGGCCTCTCCACTCAGGTGAAGCTCTACATCTACTCTCATGAATGCGGGCATCAGTTCATCGGCGCCGACGAGACCAAGGCCGATCTGTTCGCCATCAGGCGCGGAGTCAAATGGGGCTGGCTCGACGCGCAAGGGATGGAGGAGATCTGCGTCTTCATCTCGCAGCTTAAGGGCGATGCCGTGCACCCGCCCGGACCGCAGCGCTGCCAGACCATGCGGAACTATTATCGCCAGCTGATCGGCGGCGGGACCCAGCAGGCAAGCTCAGGGTCCAGCTCCCAAGCCCAGACGCTCGGGCCGTCCAACTAGCGGATAGCCCCGCCGAGCGCCTAGAAGATCCAGGCGATCATCAGCCAAAAGATCACGAAGAAGATCAGAAACCCGGCGATGGTGAACGGCAGCTCGCCGAGGATGGCGTCGCCGCCGGATACCACCGCCATCACCAGGATCGCCACGAACGAGACGGCGAACGAGATGAGCGCCGCGTTCTTGAGCCCGAGCCCCGCGGAGAAGGGATCCGCCGATCCCAGGACCTCGGCAAAGTAGTAGATCCCGCCGGCGCCGATCGCCACGAGGAGGATCAGCGCGAACGCCGCCGCCACGAACAGCCGTGTCGCGTCTTGCCGGTCGCGGCGGTCTCCATCGCCTGCCATCGAAAGCGCTCCTCCCCGCTAGTCGTCGTCGAGCTTCATCTCTTGCGCGCGTGAGATCGCTTCCCTGATCTCGTGCGGGTCGGGCAGATCCTTCACCGTGAACTCCGGCTCGTCGCCCGCCGTCGAGACCTGGATCGTGCCGACGCCGAGAATGCGGTTGACGAAGCTTTGCTTGACCTCCACCGAGCGCACATGCCTGAGCGACACCGACAAGCGGTCCTTGCTGAGAATCCCCCGCTCATACATGAGCTCGTGCTCGGTGACCGTGAGCGCCGTCGCGTGCGTCTTGATGTACCAATAGAGGAGGATCAGGAGCCCGATTCCGAAGGCCGCGATCAGGAGCACGAACAGGATGAACCAGAAAGGATGCGCCCGGAACATTGCCGGATGCGCCTCGTAGACCACTTTTCCCGCCATTCACCCATGCCTCCCGCCGATTGGCCCGGACCTTAAGGCCGACCTTGACCCGAGAAAAGTGCGGATATGTGACGGTGGAAACCGGGCGCGGGAGCCGCTATATGCTGGCGGATCAAGAGGACTCCGATGGAAAAATTCACCACGCTCACGGGCATCGCCGCCCATCTGCCCATGATCAATGTCGACACCGACATGATCATCCCCAAGCAGTATCTGAAGACCATCAAGCGCACCGGGCTGGGCACCGGCCTGTTCGCCGAGTTGCGCTATGACGAGGCGGGCAAGCCGCTGCCCGATTTCGTGCTGCACAAGGCGCCCTACACGCAAGCGAAGATCCTCATCGCCGGCGAGAATTTCGGCTGCGGCTCCTCGCGCGAGCACGCGCCCTGGGCGCTGCTCGATTTCGGCTTCCGCTGCATCATCGCGCCGTCCTTCGCCGACATCTTCTATAACAACTGCTTCAAGAACGGCATTCTGCCGATCGTCCTGCCGCAGGAAGAGATCGACAAGCTGATCGACGACGCATCGCGCGGCGCCAACGCGACGATGACGGTCGATCTGGGGGCTCAGGAGATCCGTGGCCCCGACGGTGGCGTTATCCATTTCGACGTCGACCCCCACCGCAAGCGCTGCCTGATGGAGGGACTGGACGATATCGGCCTCACCATGGAGAAGGCCGACGCCATCGAAGCCTTCGAGAAGAAGTCCGCCGCAAGCCGGCCCTGGGCTTAATCCTGGCATTGAGTCGCCGAGTCGTGCTCTGGGGACCGCTTATTCACGATCATGACCTTGGACCTACATGACGCGCCGGATAAGTACTGGCACTGCCTTGTGAAGCTAGAGGGAAGCAAGCGGGCATCTGTAGTCAATGATCTGAGCTTTCTAGAACTCAATCGAACGATCGTGCAGCCGTGGCTCGCCGGGCGCGCTTTCACTGTGGCTGGCACAGTCGTAAATCCGGCGGCTGGTGTTGCTGAAATCAGAATCTGTCACACGCAGCGGCCCCAGCAGTATTTTGCAGACGTCCACAATGCAAACATGCGCGCTGGTGGGATATCGGACCTGGCAACCGATCGACGCGCCCTGCCATTTCGAGAGGGGGAGGATCTTACCTATGACCTCCTATTCTCGGGCCGTGGGGTCGCTGCGCCAGATGCTGACACGGAGCTTGTGATGAGAGTTTGCCAGCGCCTACCCAATGCGGCGCGAATTTTGGCAAACCGCTCCAGGAAGGATAAGCCTCCTTTTGAGATTGAGGACGAGTACGACGTGCAGGACTTGCTGCATGCCACGCTCCGCGCCTACATCAAGCACTCCGTTCAGGAGGATACCCTTCCAAAAGTTGCTGCGGTCAAATCAGGACGCGTTGACATCTCGATAGAGGATCTTGGGATCCTAATCGAGGTGAAGTTCGTTCGCGGACCTTCAGACCAGAAGCGCATATTCGAAGAGTATTCCCAAGACCTTGTACTGTATCCTAAATGGCCTCCCCTCAAGACGCTGATCCTCTTGATATACAATTCTTCCGACCTGAAGGACCCCGAAGCCTTCGAGAAACTAAATGCGCAAGTCGAGGTAGATGGCAAGCGCTTCGACGTCAGAGTGGTGCTGGCGTAAGCGTCAGTCGAACGGAATTGGATCGGTTTCCTGCTCGGCGATCGTCTTGCCGTCGCGCGTGACTTTGACGCTCGCGATGTAGCTGCCCTCCGGCCAGCCCCCTGCCGGCACGCCCGTCTTGCCGGCTTGCAG
>CAZHCN010000194.1:0-4451 GCA_964530895.1 uncultured Methyloceanibacter sp.
GCCTCGGCGGCAGCGTGACCGTGGGCATCGTCTCGGCCACCAAGCGCGACATCAATGCCGGCCCATATGATGACTTCATTCAGACCGACGCCGCCATCAATCGCGGCAATTCCGGCGGTCCGCTGTTCGACATGGACGGCGAGGTGATCGGCGTAAACACGGCAATCATCTCGCCGACCGGCGGCTCGATCGGTATCGGCTTCGCCGTGCCCTCCAACACCGCCGTGAAGGTTATCGATCAGCTCAAGCAGTATGGCGAGACGCGGCGCGGCTGGCTTGGCGTCCACGTGCAGAATGTCACCGACGAGATCGCCGAGAGTCTGGGCCTGACGGGACCGGCAGGCGCGCTCGTCGCCCAGGTGTCGCCCGACGGTCCTGCCGCCGCTGCCGGCATCAAGCCGAGTGACGTGATCCTCAAATTCGACGGCCAGGAGATCGAGAACATGCGCGATCTGCCGCGTGCGGTGGTCGAAACGCCGATCGGCAAGGACGTTCCGGTCGAGCTGTTGCGCGACGGCCAGACCGTGGACGTCACGGTCAAAATCGGCCGCTTGCCCGAGGACGAGGACACCGAGGACACCGAGGACACGGACGACAGCGAAGATGAGGACAGCCCCGCGGCACCGGAGACCGAGCAGGAAGATCTTCTCGGTCTCACCATCGCCCCGCTGACCGACGCGCTGCGCAGCAAGTACGGCATCAGCGACAAGATCGACGGCGTGGTCATCACCGATGTCGCGCCGGACAGCCCTGCGGCGCAGAAAAGCGTCAAGGCCGGGGACGTGATCGTCGAGGTCACACAGGAGGAGGTGCACCAGCCGCAGGATGTCGTCACGCGGTTGGAGGCGGTGAAGCGCTCAGGGCGCGGGCGCGTCCTGTTGTTGCTCTCCGACGCCAAGGGCGAGTTGCGCTTCGTCGCTGTGCCGACGGGCTAAGCGCGGGAGGCTGCCGCCGTGCCCGAGCCGTCCGCGCGCGTCACCATCCTCGATTATAACTGGCCGGGACGGGAGCTTCCTGTCATGCCGGGCGATCTCTCTCAATGGCTGCCGCAAGGCTTGGGCCTCGGCACGCCGATGATCGTGACGCCCTACAGCGGCGGACCGGAGCCGGGCTTTTACGGGATGGACCAGCTCGGCTCGGATCCCATTCGCGGCGCGCCGACCCAGGAGCCGGGAGGCGGGTCCCTCTATTTCGACGACAACGTCCCGGTCGAGAAGCTGCGCGCGGCGCTCGACATCATGGGTGTTTATACCCGCAACGTGAACTATGCCGTCTTCGCCGCGAGCGCCGAGGACACCGAGGCCGAGCGCTATCTCGATCAAGTCCGTATCGTCTCGAAAAGCGCCCTGGCGCATTTCTTCAAGGCAGACGACAAGGCGCAAAGCCTGCCGGAGCAGCCCGTTCCCGTCGGCGGCTACATCGAAGCCTTTGTCGGCGAGCAGAAAGACAAATGGAACGACGGCTACACGTTCAGCCGGCGGTTGAGCGGCACGCTCGGCGGTGACGGCGATTGGGCAAAGGAGTCGCTCGCCTTCGGCTTCGTCATCGAGAACACCTATTGGGGGGTGTACCGGGTGTGGAGCCGTCCCTGGCTGTGCACCAAGTGAACAAGGCCGTTTTGATCGCCGGGCCGACGGCCAGCGGCAAGTCCGCGGCAGCCTTGGCGCTTGCCAAGCGCCTCGGCGGCACAATCATCAATGCCGACTCCATGCAAGTCTACCGCGAGCTTGCCGTGCTGACGGCGCGGCCCGAGCCTGCCGAGATGGCGGCGGTGCCCCATCGCCTTTACGGCACGGTCCCGGCGGCGGAGGCCTATTCGGTCGGCCGTTGGCTCGATGATGCGGCGGCCGCAATCGCCGAGGCCGCGCGGGAAGGGCGGGTGCCGCTCCTCGTCGGTGGCACCGGACTTTATTTCAAGGCGCTGCTGGAGGGCCTGTCGCCGGTTCCCGACATTCCGTCCGAAACGCGTCTGTTGTGGCGGGAGCAGTCGGAACGCCTCGGCCCCGAAAGACTCTATCGCGAACTCCAGGCCCGCGATCCCGTCATGGCGGCGCGGCTCCGTCCCAGCGATCCGCAGCGCGTCGTGCGTGCTCTTGAGGTGATCGAGGCCACCGGCGTGTCGCTCGCCGAATGGCAGGCGACGGCGGGCGCGCCCGTGCTTGGCGGCGATGCCCTGCTCAAGCTCGTCGTCGCGCCGGAGCGCGAGCCGCTCTATGCGGCCATCGATGCGAGGTTCGACCGCATGATGGCGGCGGGCGCACGCGATGAGGTGAGGGCGCTTGTCGCCTTGCACCTGGACCCCGGCCTGCCGGTGATGCGGGCCCACGGCGTGCGCGAGCTTGCCGCTTATCTCGCGGGGGCCGCGACCCTTGATGAGGCTGTGACCAAGGCGAAGACCGAGTCGCGGCGCTACGCCAAGCGGCAGATGACCTGGCTGAAACGGTTCATGGCGGACTGGGAGTGGTTCCCCGACGGGGAGAGGGCGGCTGAAGGCGCGGCGGCGCGTTTCGTCACACGGTGACTTGGGTGCCGATCTCCACCACCCGGTCAGTCGGCAGCTGGAAATAGCTCGACGCATCGTCGGCATTGTGGGCGAGGAAGACAAAGAGCTGGTCCTGCCATTGCGGCATGCCCGAGCGAACGTCTGGCCGGATGGAGCGGCGCGACAAGAAGAATGACGTCGACATGATGTCGAACTGCCAACCCTGCTTGCGGGCGATGGCGAGCGCCTTGGGCACGTTCGGCCGCTCGACAAATCCGAAATGCAGCGTGAGGCGCATGAACTTGTCGCTGACCGTCTCCATCTGCACTCGGTTGTCTGTCTGCACGCGGGGAATGTCCTCGTTGACGATGGTCAGGATCACGTTGTGCTCGTGCAGCACCTTGTTGTGCTTGAGGTTATGCAACAGCGCCGTCGGCGCGAAGTCGGGATCGGCAGTGAGGAACACGGCCGTGCCGGGCGCGATATAAGGCGGCCTCTCCTCGAGGTTCTTGATCAGGGGCTCGAACGGCACCTCCACGCGGCGCGTCTTCTGTGCGAGCAGCCGCGTGCCGCGACGCCAAGTGACCATTATGATCACCAGGATGATGCCGACCAGCACCGGAAGCCACGCGCCCTCGGCAATTTTGAGCGTGCTCGCCATCACGAAAGCCGTGTCCACGAGCGTCAACGGGACCATCAACGCCATCGTCGCCCATAGGCTCCAGCGCCATAGCTTCCAGATCACGATGAAGCCGAGGATGCCGGCGGTCCACCCGGTCACCGCCACAGCGAGCACGTAAGCCGCGGCGAGATCGCTCGAGGAGCGGAACATGAAAACGAGCAGCAGGACGCCGACGAGCAATAGCCAGTTCACGCGCGGCATGTAGATCTGTCCGGCCAAAGACTCCGAGGTGTGGCGCACCTCCATGCGCGGGAGAAATCCGAGTTGCATGGCTTGGCGGGTGATGGAGTAGGCGCCGGTAATCACGGCTTGGCTTGCGATCACCGTAGCCATGGTGGCGAGAGCCACCATGGGATAGAGCGCCCAATCCGGGAACAGCAGATAGAATGGATTGGAGACCGTCTCAGGTCTGGCGAGCATGAGCGCGCCCTGGCCGAAATAGTTGAGCAGCAGCGACGGCAGGACGAGATAGAGCCACGCGGTTTGTATAGGCTTGCGCCCGAAATGGCCGAGATCGTTGTAGAGCGCCTCGGAGCCGGTGGCGACGAGGAACACGGCGCCGAGCGTGACCAGGCCGATCATGCCGTGGGTCATCAGAAACTTCATCGCGTAGTACGGGTTGAGCGCGTTCAGCACGCGGGGATTGGCGGCGATCTCCGCCGCGCCGGCGACGGCGATGATGATGAACCAGACGAAGGTGATCGGGGCGAAGAAGGTCGAGACGCGCGCGGTGCCGTGCGATTGCACCGAGAACAGCAAGACGAGGATGATCACCGTGAGCGGCAGCACATAGGGCGAGAAGGCATCGGTGGCGACGTTGAGACCTTCCACCGCCGACAGCACCGACAGGGCCGGCGTGATCAAGGTCGAGCCGTAAAACATCGATGCGCCGACGATGCCGAGCCCCAACACGAGCGGCGTGCGTCGGCCGAGCGCGGTAAAGGCGAGCGCCGTGACCGCGAGGGTACCGCCTTCGCCGTTATTGTCGGCCCGCAACAGGACCAGCACATATTTCACGGTGACGATGATGATCAGCGCCCAGAAGACGAGCGACAGCACGCCGAACACGGCCGCTTGCGTGACGATGCCGTGCTCGCCCCCGGCGGCGAGCACCGCCTCGCGCAAGGCGTAGAGGGGGCTCGTGCCGATGTCGCCATAGACGACGCCGATCGAGCCGAAGGTCAGCGCCCAAAACGCGGCCTTTGAAAGCGGAGGAGCCTCGTTGCCGTTGGCGGCAAAATTTTCTGAGCTAGCAGCCGGCTGCATTCAGACCAATGAGCGCGAAGA
>CAZHCN010000195.1:0-4426 GCA_964530895.1 uncultured Methyloceanibacter sp.
TCGCCATCGATCCTCGGCAGAGCGGACGGGTGCCCTCCACCAAGGGCCAGCTCTAGCAGCGTGACCTGACGTGACCGTGTATTCCGTGTATGAGCCGCCCGGCGGCGACGAGACCGACGTCGTCGCGCGCGCCGACAAAGTCGCCTTCGTCAAGGACGGCTTCTCTTGGCTTGCGTTCTTCATTCCGGCGCTGTGGCTCATCTTCCAGCGCATGTGGCTCGAGCTCATCGCGTTCCTCGTGGTGATTGGCGCCGTGTCCTGGGCGTTCGGCACTGCCCCCGAAGCCCGCCAGCTTGCAGGCTGGGTGACGTTCGCGCTGACGCTGCTGTTCGCTTTCGAGGCAAACGATCTGCGCGGGTGGGCGCTTCGCCGGCGCGGCTACCGGTTTGCCGGCGTGGCCTCGGGGCGGGACCGCTACGAGGCGGAGCGGTCGTTCTTCGAGGCCTGGCTGCCGGAGCAGCGGCGGCCTTCGCCACTCGTTGCGCCCGCCCAGAAATCGGCGGCGCCGCAGGGATCCAAGCCGCAGCGAGGCGGCGAGGGCGACGAGGTCATCGGGCTCTTTCCGCAGGCTTGAGTGAGATGCACGTCGCCATCATCGATTACGGCTCGGGCAATCTCCACTCCGCCGCCAAGGCCTTCGAGCGGGCGGCGCGGGAGGAAGGCTCAAAGCTCGACATCAAAGTGACCACGGTGCCGGAGGACGTTCTGGCCGCGGACCGCGTCGTGCTGCCCGGTGTCGGCGCGTTCGCCGACTGCAAAGCGGGGCTCGCTGCGATTCCGGGGATGATCGCGGCGCTGGACGAGGCGGTGCAGGAGAAGGGCAAACCTTTTCTCGGCATCTGCGTCGGCTTGCAGCTCTTGGCGGCCCTCGGACTGGAGCATGGCGTCACGCCGGGCCTCGGCTGGATCGAGGGCGAGGTGCGCGCCATCGCGCCGCGCGACCCTTCGCTCAAGATCCCGCATATGGGCTGGAATACGCTGCGGCTTGCGCGCGACCATGCGCTGTTGGATGGGATAGCGACGGGAGACGCAGGACTGCACGCCTATTTTGTGCACTCCTATCACCTCGTGCCGGAAGAGACGGGCGACCTCGTCGCCACCACCGACTATGGTGGGGCGGTGACGGCGTTCGTGGCGCGCGACAACATGGCGGGCAGTCAGTTCCACCCGGAGAAGAGCCAGAAGCTCGGGCTCGCGCTGATCGCCAATTTTCTCAAATGGAAGCCGTAGAGAGACTTTGACTCCATGATCCTGTTTCCCGCCATCGATCTGAAAGACGGACAGTGTGTGCGCCTCGTCCAGGGCGAGATGGACCAGGCGACGGTGTTCAACACCGACCCGGCGGCGCAAGCGAAAGCCTTCGAGGACCAAGGCTTCGAGTGGCTGCACGTGGTCGATCTCAACGGCGCGTTTGAGGGCAAGCCCGTGAACGGGAAAGCGGTCGAGGCGATCTTCGCCGCGACGCATCTTCCCATTCAGCTCGGCGGCGGCATCCGCGACCTGGACACCATCACGGACTGGCTCGACAAGGGCATCGACCGGGTCATCCTCGGCACGGCGGCGGTGCGCGACCCCGACCTCGTGCGCGAGGCGGCACACGACTTTCCCGGTTGCATCGCCGTCGGGATCGACGCGCGCGACGGCAAGGTCGCCATCGAAGGCTGGGCCGAGACGAGCGAGATGACGGCGCTCGATCTTGCGCGCCGCTTCGAGGACGCCGGCGTCGCCGCCATCATCCACACGGACATTGCCCGCGACGGCGTGCTCGAAGGTCTCAATCTCGATGCGACGTTAGCGCTTGCCGAGGCGGTGACCATTCCCGTCATCGCGAGCGGCGGCCTTGCCGGTCTCGACGATATCCGGCGGCTGCTCGATCCGCGATACGCAAAGCTTGACGGCGTGATCGCGGGCCGTGCGCTCTACGACGGACGCCTGGACGCGAAAGAAGCGCTGGCGCTGATTGTCGCGCGCTACGGCCATCACGGCGTGACGGGCCAGTATTGATGCGCGCTCGCACCGTCTTCATCGTCCTTCTTGTCCTGATCCTGTTGTTCACGCTGGGCCCGGCCATCGTCGCGCTCACGAGCCAAATGGTGGCGGAAGCCTTCGGTTGCAAATCCGACCTCAACCGCGTCGTTCCTTGCGTCATCGGCGGCGAGGACTACGGGCAGACGGTCTATGATCTCGACTTTGTGATCTGGTATTCGTACCTGACACTGCCGATCGGCGCGGCGATGCTCGCCGTCTGGGGTGTAGCGGCCGCAATTGGCTTCGCCGTAGGCCTTCGCAGACGCAAGGCCGCTTGAGTTCGCAGATGCTGAAAGTCCGGGTCATACCTTGCCTCGACGTGAAGGAGGGGCGCGTCGTTAAAGGCGTGAACTTCGTCGATCTGCGGGACGCCGGCGATCCCGTCGAGGCAGCGACCGCGTATGACGAAGCGGGCGCCGACGAGCTCTGCTTCCTCGATATCACCGCGAGCCACGAGAAGCGCGGTACGATCCTCGACGTGGTCGCGCGCACGGCGGAGCGCTGCTTCATGCCGCTCACCGTCGGCGGCGGCGTGCGCAGTACGAACGACGTCCGCGCGCTACTCGAAGCCGGTGCCGACAAAGTCTCGATCAATACGGCGGCGGTGACGGATCGCAACCTCGTGCGCCGGGCGGCGGAGAAGTTCGGCGCGCAGTGCATCGTGGTCGCCATCGACGCCAAGCGCGCCGGTGCCAACGGCAAGGCACCCCGCTTCGAGATCTTCACCCATGGCGGCCGCGAGCCGACCGGCATCGAGGCGGTCGGCTATGCGCAGGAGGTGGTGTCGCTCGGCGCCGGCGAGATCCTGCTCACCTCCATGGACCGGGACGGCACGCGGCAAGGCTTCGACATCGAACTGACCCGGGCCATTGCCGATGCGGTAACGGTGCCGGTGATCGCGAGCGGCGGCGTCGGCACGCTCGAGCATCTGGTGGAGGGGGTGCGGGAGGGGCACGCTTCGGCCGTGCTCGCCGCCTCGATCTTTCATTACGGGGAGCACACGATCGGCGAGGCCAAGCGGTTCATGGCCAAGGCGGGCCTGCCCATGCGGCTCGATCCGTGAGGTCCTGGGCGGGCGGCAATCAGGCATTGCCCCTTATTTTGCTAAGGATTTCGGGCGAGCGCCTATTCCCAGGCCTCCCCCCACAGTGTATGAGCCAAGCATGAGCAGGGATGCACTAGACAGGCTTGCCGCCACGATCAGAGCCCGCCGGGACGCCTCCAGCGAGGAGTCCTACACAAGGCGCCTCCTGGACGAGCCGATCAAGCCGGCCAAGAAAGTCGGCGAGGAAGCGGTCGAGGTGGCGATTGCCGCGATTGCGCAAGACAAGCCCGCGCTGATCGCCGAGACTGCGGATCTGCTCTATCACCTGCTCGTGCTCCTCGAATCCCGGGACGTCACCCTCGATGAAGTCTTCGAGGAGCTGGAGCGGCGCATGGGCGAGGCCGATCTCAAGAAGCAGAACGCTGCCTCGGTCTGACGAGGCCGGTGCCGGGCGCTAGCCATGAACTCGCGGCTCACCGTTGATTTCTCGCCCTACGCGGTCTACTCGCGCGCGGAATGGGCGCGGCTGCGGGCCGACACGCCGATGACGCTCAGCGAGGCGGATCTCGAGAACCTCTCGGGTCTGACCGAGCGGGTCTCGTCCGAAGAAGTGGTCGACATCTATTTGCCGCTGAGCCGCCTGCTCAATCTCTATGTCGAGGCCTCGCAAGGCCTGCATGGCGAGACCGAGAACTTCCTGCGCAAGGGCGACCACAAGATGCCCTTCATCATCGGCCTTGCCGGGAGCGTGGCGGCGGGAAAAAGCACGACGGCGCGCGTGCTCCAAGCGCTGCTCGCGCGCTGGCAGAGCCACCCGCGGGTCGCGCTCGTGCCAACCGACGGCTTCCTTTTCCCCAACGCGGTGCTGGAAGAGCGTGGCCTGATGGCGCGCAAAGGCTTCCCCGAGAGCTACGACTTGACGCGGCTCCTCAACTTCCTGGCCGAGGTGAAGTCGGGCAAGAGGCAGGTCGAGGCGCCGGTCTATTCGCATCTCGTCTATGACGTGCTGCCCGACCAGACGCTCACGGTCGATCAGCCGGACATCGTGATCGTGGAAGGATTGAACGTGCTTCAGCCGGCGAAGCTGCCGAGGGACGGCGAGGCGATCCCCTTCGTCTCGGATTTCTTCGACTTCTCGATCTATATCGACGCGGCCGAGTCGCTGGTCGAGGATTGGTACGTGGAGCGGTTCTTGCGGTTGCGGCAGACCGCGTTCCGCGATCCCGCATCCTATTTCCACCGCTACGCCACGCTTTCCGAGGACGAGGCGCGGGAGACGGGGCTATCGATCTGGCAATCGATCAATCTCGTCAATCTGAAAGAGAACATCCTGCCCACGCGCCAGCGCGCCGA
>CAZHCN010000196.1:0-4383 GCA_964530895.1 uncultured Methyloceanibacter sp.
ACGCAGATGCCGACCTACACGCCGGTCACGCGTGGTCCCGCACCGCAGCCACCGCAAGCTCCACAGCCCGCTTACGCCCCACAACCCGCCAACCCGCATCCGACACAGGCAAGACCGCAAGCGCCCGCCCAACGCGCGCCACAGGCACCCGCACCAAGCTTCCAGGCACCACGGCCGCAGCCACAGGCTTTCGGCAACGACCAATATCAGCCGCCGTTGCCCAGCTCTGGGAAGGACGCGTCATTCGGGACGCAGACCCCGGCGATGCCGGATTTGAGCAATGTCGATCCTGGCTTCCCGGAATCCATCTTTCCCGATTTCAAGACGTCTGATGCCGGCTTCACGGAGACGAACTTCTCCGATCAAGGCGCAAGCTTCGGCGATCACAGCTACAGCGACCAGAGCTACGCCGACCAAACCTACACCGATCAGACCTACGCCGATCAGAACTACGCCAATCAGAGCTATAGCGATCAGAGCTACGGCGACGCGAGCTTCCCGGAGGAGGGAGGCGAGGCGAGCTTCCCCGAGACGAATTATGCTGCGAACCCCGCGCCGGCGCTCGGCGGCGGTGACGCGATGTTCGGCGCCGATGAATTCGGCCATGACGCCATGACCCAGGGCAGCCCCGCGCACTTCGATCCGGCGCAGCCGCAAGGGCACATGCCGCAGCAAGCTTATCACCCCCAAGCCGGGCGGCCGCAGACACCGCAAAGCGACCCGCGCCGCCAGCTCCAAGCCTATGATTCCGCATACGATCAGCCGCCGCAGATTGCCCTCGGCAGTCATGCGCCGAGCCAGGGATATTTCGAGGCCGATCGGAGCGATGCGGACTTCCTCGACGAGAACCAGGTTCTGCCGGCCCCTGGCGGCCGCTCGAAGCTGACCAAGAGCTTGAGGGGACGCAGCGCCTTTATGGTCGCGAGTGCGCTCCTCGGTGCCATCACGCTCGGTGGCGCGCTGGCCTATGCCTACAAGCAGAGCGGCGGCGGCATGGCCAGTGGCGAGACGCCCATGGTGACGGCCGACGCGAGGCCGGTGAAGGAAGCCCCTGACCAGCCGGGCGGCAAGGAATTTCCACACAAGAACAAGCTCATATACGATCGCCTGACGAATGGCGATCAGCCGGAATCCGAGCGCATCGTGCCGCGTCAGGAGGACGTCGCGGTGCCGGCTCTGCCGCCGGCATCGGCGACTGCCGGTCTGCCGCCGACCGTCGCCAGCACAGATGCTGGCACTCCGGGAACGACCGAGTCCGTCGACGGCGCGGCAGACGACGATGGTGGCCCGCGCAAGGTGAAGACCCTCGTCGTCCGTCCGGACGGTTCCGTGGAAGCACCGCCCGCTGATGCCGCTCAGGCCGCGGCGGCCGGCGCGCCGGCCGAGGCCGCACCTGCGCCGGCGGGCATCATGCCGGTACCCGCAGCGGAGGCCCCGGCGCCCCAGGCCGCAGCGCCTGCGCCGCAACAGGTTGCTTCCGTCGACCCGAAGCCGGCACCGGCCAACACGAAATACGTCGTGCAGGTCGGCGCCAAGAAGAGCCAGACCGATGCGCTGGCGACGTTCGCCGACATCCAACAGAAATATCCGAAGCTACTGGCCAATTATCGGCCCATCGTGCAGAAGGCCGATCTCGGCTCCAAGGGCGTATGGTACCGGCTGCGCGTTGGCCCCATCGACGACAAGACGGAGGCCTACAAGCTCTGCGGCCAGTTGAAGTCGCAAGGTCTGCCCGACTGCTTGGTGATGAGCCAATAGGGCAGGGCTGACAATGCGGGCCGCTTGACCGCAAACGCAGGCAAGGCTAGCCCCCGGGCGTGGATCTCAAAGCCTTCATCTCAGGCTGTGCCGGCAAGGCACTCACTGACGCCGAGCGCGCGCTCTTCGCCGCTGCGCGGCCGTGCGGGCTCATCCTGTTCGCGCGGAATGTCGGCACGCCTGAGCAGGTCCGTGGGCTCATCATGTCCTTCAAGGAGGCGGTGGGGAGCGAGGACGTTCTCATCCTCGTCGATCAGGAAGGGGGCCGCGTGCAGCGCTTCCGGCCGCCTCATTGGCGCAACATGCCGCCCGCCCGCTGCTACGGTGATCTCTATGAGACCGATCCGGCGGCAGGGCTGGCCGCCGCCTTTGCCGGGGCCCGCCTCACGGCCGCGGAGCTCTGCGACTTGGGGCTCAACGTCAACTGCACGCCGTGCATCGACGTGCCGCAAAGGGGCGCGCACGACATCATCGGCGACCGCGCCTTCTCGACCGATCCCGATGTGGTGATCGCGCTCGGCCGCGCGGTTATGGAGGGCACGCTCGCAGGCGGCGTCCTGCCGGTCATCAAGCACGTCCCGGGTCACGGCCGCGCCATGGCCGACAGCCACCTCGACCTGCCGCGCATCGATGCCACGAAAAAGGACCTCGAAGCCGTGGATTTTCGCCCGTTTCAGGCCTTGCACGATGCCCCGCTCGCCATGACCGCCCATGTGCTCCTGCCGGCCTTCGATGAGCGGCGACCCGCGACCGTTTCGCCCGTTATAATGGGGCAAGTGATTCGAGATCAGATGGGATTGACCGGGCTCGTGATGAGCGATGACATCGGTATGAAGGCCTTGAGGGGCTCGTTCGCGGAGCGTGCGCGCGCCGTGATCGAGGCGGGTTGCGATGTCGTGCTTCATTGCAGCGGCAATCTCTCCGAAATGACCGAGGTGGCCGGGGCGCTGCCGCGCCTCGAAGGGGAGGCCGAAGCGCGCTTCGGCCGCGCCCGCGCCTGTCTCCACGCGCCGCAACCCTTTGATCCGGCTGAAGCAATGGCCTTGGTGAGCGAAGCTGCGGGAACCCGCGTGGCAAGCCTCGGCCCCGACCCGACGGTGCAGGCATGAGCGACGCCGAGACCAACGAAGAGCCGCGCGAGACGGACGCCGCCTCCGATTGGGAGCGCACTGACGAGCGCGCCGAGATCGAGCCGGGCGAGGAGCTCCGGGTCGATGTCGGCGGCTTCGAGGGCCCCCTCGATCTCTTGCTCGCGATGGCGCGCACCCAGAAGGTGGACATCACCAAGATCTCGGTGCTTGCGCTCGCCCAGCAATATCTCGACTTCATCGCCGAGGCGCGGCGCTTGCGGCTCGAGATCGCCGCCGACTATCTCGTCATGGCGGCGTGGCTCGCCTTCCTCAAGTCGAAGCTGCTGCTGCCCGCCGAGCCGTCGGAAGAGGGCGAGCCCACGGGCGAGGAGCTTGCCGCGCTGCTCGCGTTCCGGCTGAAGCGCCTCGACGCCATGCGCGATGCGGCGGCGCAGCTCATGACCCGCAAGCGCCTCGGCCGCGACGTGTTCGGCCGGGGGCTTCCAGAGCCGGTGCGCATCACCAAGAACAGCATCTACGAAGCCAATGTCTACGACCTATTGAAGGCGTATTCGGTCCAGCGCCAGCGCGGCGTATCGCGCACACTCCACATGGAGAAGCGCATCGTGTGGTCGCTGAAGGAGGCGCGCGAGGAGCTAGAGCGTCTGCTCGGCGTCACCTGCGAGTGGGCGCCCCTCGATCAGCTCATCGCCGAGTTTCTCGTCGAGCCGGAGATCAGAAAGACGGCGCTGGCCTCCAGCTTCACCGCGACCTTGGAGATGACGCGGGAGGGCGCGCTCGAAATTTGCCAGGCAAAGAGTTTCGCGCCGCTCCTGGTCCGCCGCCGCGGCCAGGCTGCGTGAGAGTAAAGGGTTCAGTAGACGGAAGAGGGACCGTTTGTAACCGGGCGCTAGCGTAATCGAGGCCAAAACGCTAAGGGGCACATCATGCCGAGACCCAAAATTTCGCCATCGAAGCTTGATCGGGATAGGCCAGAGACGCTAGAGGCGGAGCCGGCGGCCAAGCCGACCCTGAAGGAGGTCCTCTTCGACATATCGAAGCTGTCGGAAGAGGACGGCGAGACGAAAAGTGGATCGGCGCTGGTGAAGCTCGATCAGGCCATGCGGGCCGCGGTTGCCGAGCATACAAAGACAAGAAACGCGGGGATGCCAATGACAGCGAAGCAGATGGAGAGGGTAGTGGAGATGACGGCAGACGAGGACAAGCAGGGCGCGAAAGCGCCGATGCTGCCTTTGCCGTCGAACGTGATGGCGTTGCCCTCTGCCGACCGGCGCGAGAAGCTGCGCATCGTCGAGGCGTTGCTGTTCGCCGCGTCCGAGCCGCTGAAGGAGACCGAGTTGGCGCAGCATTTCGCGGAAGGCGAGGACGTGCACGCGCTGCTCGAGGAGCTGCAAGGGCTTTATGCCGGCCGCGGCGTCAACCTGGTGCGCATCGCCGGCAAATGGGCCTTCCGCACCGCCGACGATCTGTCCTTCCTGCTGGAGCGCCAAGCCGTCGAGCAGCGCCGCCTGTCGCGCGCCGCGCTGGAGACGCT
>CAZHCN010000197.1:0-2462 GCA_964530895.1 uncultured Methyloceanibacter sp.
TCGGGCAGCGGGCCGACTTGCTTTGCGCTGTTTGCGACCCCGCGCGCGGCGCTGCGCGCGGCCACTCTGCTCGCCGAGCGCGAGCCGGATTGGTGGATCGTCGCGAGCAGGCTCGGCGAGCCCCAGGATCGCGCGGTCTAGTAGGGGCGGGTGACGGAAAACTCGATGGCTTCGAGCAGCGCCGACTTGATCTCGTTATCGGGAAAGATGGCGAGCGCATCGCGGGCGATGGCGCCGTAATGGCGTGCCCGTTCCATGGTGTCGGCCAGCGCGTTGTGGCGCGCCATGAGATCGACGGCCTCGGCGAAATCGCTCTCGCTGATCTCGCCATCTTTCAGCGTGCGCTCCCAGAAGGCGCGTTCGGCCGCATTGCCGCGACGAAAGCACAGCACCACGGGCAGCGTGATCTTGCCGTCGCGGAAGTCGTCGCCGACGCTCTTGCCGAGCGCCGACTGTTCTCCTGAATAGTCGAGCGCGTCGTCCACGAGCTGGAAGGCGAGTCCGAGATTGCGCCCATAGGACCTGAGCGCCGCGGCTTCGGACTTCGGGCGCCCCGCGATCACCGCGCCCACTTCCGCGGCGGCCGCGAACAGCGCCGCGGTCTTGGCGTCGATCACCGCGAGATAGTCGTCTTCGGTGGTCTCGGTATTGTTGGCGGTGATGAGCTGCATCACCTCGCCTTCGGCGATGATGGCCGCCGCGTCGGATAGGATACGCAGGGCGCCGAGCGAGCCCACGTCGACCATCATCTTGAAAGCCTGGCCGAGCAGGTAATCGCCGACCAGTACGCTCGCTTCGTTGCCCCATAGAAGGCGTGCCGTGGTCTTGCCCCGGCGCAGATTGCTCTCGTCCACCACATCGTCATGCAGCAATGTGGCGGTGTGCATGAATTCCACGGACGCGGCGAGCCGCACGTGACCGTCCCCCCCATAACTGCACAGCTTCGCCGCGGCGATGGTCAGCATGGGGCGCAGCCGCTTTCCCCCGGAATCGATCAAATGCCGGGCGAGTTCGGGGATGAGGTCGACATTGGACCGGGCCCGATCGAGGATGATGCGGTTGACATGAGCCATGTCCTCCTCGACAAGCGCGACGAGCGGGGCGAGGCTGGCGCCCGGATCCCGCGAGCCGGACAGTTTGACGACAACTCCCAAGGCTTAGGCCTCCTTTAGTGCCGAAAGGGCTTATGGCGGGGATATTGTCGGCGGTCCATCACGAAGGTCAAGGTGACACGGGCGGCGAGCCCTGTCGGCAGAGGCATGGTAGGGCATGAAAGAGCTTTTGCGGTCGAACGATCCGGTGCTCCTGTCCTTTGTCAGCACGCTCCTGGAGGAGGCGAATATCGCCTTCATCGTGCTGGACACGAATATGAGCGTGCTCGAAGGCTCGCTAGGAATCCTGCCGCGGCGCGTCCTGGTCGAAGATGGTTGCGTCAATCGGGCACGCACCTTGCTCACCGAGGCCGGTGTCGGCCATGACATCGACGGCAACGCGAAGAGCTAAGGCCCCTGGGGGCAAGGCCAGCACCACCGACGATTTTCTCGGCGGGCGCATCAATATCGTCCAGCCGAGATCCGGTCACCGCGCCGGCAGCGACGCCGTGTTCCTCGCCGCCGCCGTTCCGGCAGAGACGGGAGCACGCGTTCTGGAGGCGGGCACGGGTGTCGGCGTGGCTGGGCTTTGTCTTCTGGCGCGCGTGCCCGATCTCGAGGTGACCGCGGTCGAGATCGATCAAGATCTCTGCGCGCTCGCCCGCGACAATGCCGCGCGGAACGGCTTCGCCGATCGTTTTGCGGGAATTGCAGCCGACGTGACCGCCCCGGCCAAGGTCTTGCGGGACGCAGGCCTCGTCCGCGAAGGCTACGATCATGTCCTCGCCAACCCGCCCTTCCATGCCGAGGGCGCGGTGAGAGCAGCGCCCGAGCCGGTGCGGGCTGCCGCCCATGTCATGGGACACGGCCAGCTGGCGCGTTGGATGCGGTTCCTCACCACCATGGCCGCGCCGAAAGCCACGCTCACGCTGATCCATCGGCCGGAATATCTGAGCGAGCTCCTGGCGCTTCTGGAGGGACGGTTCGGCGACGTGGCGGTCTTCCCGCTATTCCCCAAGGCGGACGCGCCTGCAACCCGCATCATCGTGCAAGGGCGCAAAGGAAGCCGCGCGTCTTTGCGGCTATTGCCGGGCCTCGTGCTGCACGGCGAGACCGGAACCTATACGGCGGAAGCGGAAGAGGTGCTCAGGGGAGGCGAGGCGCTTCGTCTCGCGGACCCACAAAAAAGGAAGGGCCGCCGCCCAGGGGGATAGGACGGCAGCCCTCTTATTCGCCCGAGCGTGAGGAGAGCTCTCGGGCGCGCAAGATCCGCTAGTAGCAGACCTTGACGTCACGCCAGATCCACTTGAAGTGGGGGTTGCCCCAGTGGTCGTAGAACTTGATGCGGACCTTCTGAGTCTCGTAGTGGCA
>CAZHCN010000197.1:2562-4376 GCA_964530895.1 uncultured Methyloceanibacter sp.
ATGCGCCGTTCGGTTTCAATGCGGCGAGACGTTGCCTCTCGCGCATGGTGCCGTTTTAGGAGGTGTGGCCTGAACCGAAGCTGAGGTGCCCATTCATCCGGCGTTCACCGGGAAGGGACCGATCAAAAAAGCGAGGGCCATCCCCATCGCGGGGAATGGCCCTTCAGATTCAAAGACGCCGGCAGTGCGCGCGCTTAGCACCAGCCGCGCCGGCAGGGAGCGCGCCAATAGGCGTAGCCGTAGGGATAGTCATAGGCCGTCGCGTAGGGATAGGGCTGATACGCAGGCCCGTAATAGCCCGGAGCGGCGTAGACGTAGCCGGGATTGGCGTAGACGTAGCCCGGGTCGGTATAGACGGTCACCGGAGCATTTCTCCATGCCCAGCGCCGCCAGCCGGCCTCGGCCGAGTTCGGAGCGAGCGTGACGAGAACGAGAGCGAAGGCTCCCATCGCCACGAGAACGGTTGCAAACTTACCCATGACATTTCTCCTGAAATGCGCAGCCGCGCCCTCGCCCGTGAGAACGTTGCGGTCGACGCGAATGTTCCGGCGGGGGACGAGCCGGGAGATCGGTCGCAACGGCAAAAAAAGGGCCACCCCGTCGCGGGGGTGGCCCTTGTGTCAAAAGGTCTCTGGTGTCCTCAGGTTGCGCACGGTCTTAGTACCAGCCGCCCCAGTAGTGTCTCCGCCAATAGGGGTAGTAGGCGTAAGGATAGCCGCGCGGTGTATAATAGCCGTAGCGGCGATAGGGCCCGTAATAGCGGCGGCGCGGCGGGTAATAGCCCCAGCGCGGCCCAACATAGACGTGAACGCCAGGGCCACCCCAACGGCGCCAGCCGGCGTCCGCCGAGCTCGGGGTAAGGGTGACGACGGCGAGCGCCAAAGCCCCTACGGCCACAAGCAGAGTTGCAAACTTGCGCATCGAATCCTCCTCCATTCCGGACGCGGGCGTCCTCGGCAGAGCGCCGGCCCGAGGCGGGCTGTTCCCACCTTCGACTCGGAAGTATAGCAAGCAATTCGGACGGGCTGATGAATCGGCACGTGTCTGCGTTAAGCAAACGCTTCGGCGTTGCCTATCTCTGGCCTTTATTGGCACAAGAATTAATGTGGCGCCCTTGATCTGGGCTTTTGAGACGGTACGGTGAACGATATGAGCAGCGGAGCGGGCGAAGGCGGTTTTCTGGAGCAGGTGAAGTCCTACTTACCGGCCTCATGGTTCAAGTCCGGGCCGTTGGTGCCGGTGCTCCGCTTCACGGGTCCGATCGGCATGACCATGCCGCTCCGCCCCGGCCTTTCGCTCACCACGGCCGCCGGCGCCATCGAGAAGGCCTTCTCCATGCGCGGCGCCAAGGCCGTGGCCATCCAGATCAACTCGCCCGGCGGCTCGGCCGTCCAATCGACGCTGATCTACAAGCGCATCAGGGCGCTGGCGGTGGAGAAGGACCTCAAGGTCTACGTCTTCGCCGAGGACGTCGCGGCTTCGGGCGGCTACATGCTCGCCTGCGCCGGCGACGAAATCTACGCCGACGAGAGCTCCATTGTCGGCTCGATCGGCGTGATCAGCGCCAGTTTCGGCTTCCCCGGCCTCATGGAGAAGATCGGCGTCGAGCGCCGCGTCTATACCGCCGGCGCCAACAAGGACGTGCTTGATCCGTTCCTGCCCGAGAAGCCGGCTGACGTGAAGCGCATCAAGACGATCCAGCAGGATGTGCATCAGGCCTTTATCGATCTGGTCAAGACGCGCCGCGGCGCCAAGCTCACGAAATCCGACAAGGAGCTGTTCACCGGCGAGTTCTGGTCGGGCAAGACCGCGGT
>CAZHCN010000198.1:0-4332 GCA_964530895.1 uncultured Methyloceanibacter sp.
GCCGACCTTCCAGCGCTGCTCGGCATTCCTTAAAGTCTCGTTCGAGCGCCTTCACCGAAAGATGAAGTACGTGGGTTCGAACCTGCCCTATAAATCGAGCCCCCGAAAGACCGGAGCACGCATCATGGCTACGCTAAAACTGACCTATTTCGACTTTCACGGCGGACGCGGAGAACCGGCGAGGCTCGCCCTTGCGATGGCCGGCATTTCGTTCGAGGACGATCGCGTCAATTTCGCCGATTGGCCGCGCCGCAAGCCCGAGATGCCGTTCGGCGCCATGCCTGTCCTCGAAGTCGACGGGAATCTCCTGTCGCAGTCGAATGCAATCAACAGCTACGTCGGCAAACTCGCGGGCCTCTACCCGTCAGACCCCTGGGAGGCGGCCCTCTCCGACGAAACCATGGAAGCCGTCGAGGACATCACCAGCAAGCTCGCGGCCACGATGTTCCTGCCCGACGAGCAGAAGAAGAGCGAGCGCAAAGCCTTGGTGAAAGGCCCGATCCCTTCCTTCCTCGTCGCGCTCGCCCGCCGGCTTGAGCAGCATGGCGGCCGTTATTTTGCGGGCGACCGTCTCTCCGTTGCTGATCTCAAGGTCTTCACCTTGATGCGCCACTTGCGGTCTGGCGTGCTCGACCATGTGCCAACCGACCTCCCTCATCGCTTTGCACCAAAGCTGATGGAGCACTACGAGCGCGTCAGAAGCGACCCGCGCGTCGCCGCCTACTACGCCAAATGCGGTGTGACGCTCTGAGATCGTGGGCCTAGGGGGCGTCGGCAAATGCCCGGAATGCCTACGCCGCGCCAGCCTTTGGCATGGGGTGATCCGGCGCAACCGCTACGGCCAGCGCCGTGAGCGGCTGCCCGGCGCTCCCGACTGCGAGGTGATGTCGCTGGCGGAGCTTCCCACGCGCGGCATCTCCTGAAGTCCCTTCGAGCGCCTTCACTGAAAGATGACGTATGGCGGATCGAACCTCGCCTATACATTGAACTCTCGAAAGAGCCGGAGCGTGCCTCTTGGCTACGCTGAAACTGACCTATTTCGACTATCACGGTGGGCGTGGAGAAGCGGCAAGACTCGCCCTTGCGATGGCCGGCATTCCGTTCGAGGACGATCGCGTCCGCCCCGACGAGTGGCCCCGGCGTAAGGCGGAGATGCCGTTTGGCGCTATACCTGTCCTGGAAGTCAATGGCAGGATCCTCGCGCAGTCGAATGCGATCAACCGCTATGTGGGCAAGCTCGCTGGCCTTTACCCATCGGATCCTTGGGAGGCGGCGCTCTGCGACGAAGCCATGGAGGCGGTCGAGGACATCAACAACAAGCTCGCGGCGACGAGGCTCCTGCCCGACGAGCGGAACAAGAGCCAGCTTCAGCTCCTGGCGGAGGGACCGATCCCCTTCTTCCTCGCCGCCTTCGCCCGTCGGCTCGAGAATCGTGGCGGAGTGTATTTTGCAGGTGACCGTCTCTCCGTCGCTGATCTCAAGGTCTTCACGTTGATGCGCTACTTGCGGTCCGGCATGCTTGACTATGTGCCAACCGATCTCCCTGATCGCTTTGCACCAAAGCTGATGGAGCACTACGAGCGCATCAAAAGCGACCCGCGCATCGCCGCCTATTACGCCAAACTCGGCGTGAGGCTCTAAGGTCTAGGATCTAAGGGGCATCGAAGATCGCGACTTCGAGATCGGGATCAACTTCGCCGTCGCTCTCTTCGTCGCCAGCGACAACGGCGAAGGGCGCGGCATCGTCCCGCAATTGCCGGATGCGGCGTGATGTGCGATCGATCCGCTCTCCGCTCAGCACATCTGCAAGACCTGCGGTCCGGTCGATGAACGAGATGACGGAATTGGTCCCCATAGTTTGCTCCTCGTCGTCGCGTCGGCAGGTACATCGCCACGCGCTTGGTTTGCGGGCGTCATGTTTTTTACGACACCGGATGATGAGGGAATTGTACTTTAGGCCGAAGGGTGCCGGCTCAGATCACGATGCGCGATGACCCTGAGCTAGAGCGATGTGCAGCTCTTCGCCGCACGTTGCCAATGACCGAGCGGAGAGCTACGAGAAGGATCACGGGTGGAGGGCAACCGTGCTGACGATGCCTACAATTGCTATAGTTCGGCCCCACGCCGGCAAGAGCAGGGCGTCCCCCGGCCACGGGGACGTCCCCGCCGGTAGATGCGTGTAGCCCACCGCTTCTCGTCAGTCAGATTCAAACCCTGCAATAGCCACACTCATGAAGACTTCGAAGTTCACTCCCGGCGGATATCGCCTTGCGGTCAAGCGCTCCCGTACCGGTCGCGGTTTGTTTGCGCTCGAGCCCATCCCCAAAGGCGCATGCATTATCGAATACACGGGCCGGACGATCACGGACGAGGAATGGGTGAAGAGCCGCAGCCGCTACCTGTTCAAGGTCACAAAGAAAAAGACCATTGACGGTTGGGACAAGGCGAACACGGCGCGGTACATCAACCACTCCTGCCGCCCCAATTGCGAGATCGACATTCATAAGGCCAGGGTGTTCGTCATGGCCAAGCGTGCCATCAAGCCCGGCGAGGAGCTCGCCTACTCCTATGGCGAGGAGTACTTCGAACAGATCCTCAAGCCGATCGGCTGCAAGTGCCTCAAATGCGTGCCGGAGAAGTCAGGCCGCAAGTCACGATAAGGCGAACGGTCTCAGATCCCGGAGAATGACCCTCGCGGCATTGTGGCCCGGCGCGCCGGTCACGCCACCGCCTGGATGCGCGCCCGATCCGCAATGATAAAGTCCGCGGATCGGCCCGCGATAGTCGGCATAGCCGAGCATCGGCCGCGCCGAGAACAGCTGGTTCAGCAACAGCGCCCCGTGGAAGATGTCGCCACCGACAAGCCCAAACTCACGCTCCAGATCGAGCGGGCTCAGGATTTGGCGCGCGACAACGCTCGCCGCGAAGCCGGGCGCATAGCGGTCTACCGTCTCGACCATGAGTTCGGCCACCTCCTCGCGCGCGTCATCCCACGACCGGCCGTCGGGTAGTTCCGGGGCGACGTGTTGGCAGAACAGGCTCGCGACATGGGCTCCCGGCGGAGCGAGCGTACTGTCGATCGTCGAGGGGATCAGCATCTCGATCACCGGTTCCCGGCTCCAACCCTGCTCTTTGGCATCGCGATAGGCCTTGTCCATGTAAGACAGGCTCGGCCCAATGATGATGCCCGCGCCGTGATGGGCCTCGGGCTCCTTTCCCGGTCGTGCGGCGAAGCTTGGAAGCTCCGACAGCGCCACATTCATCCGGAACGTGCCCGAGCCGCATTTGAACTGCCGCATTCGCGCCAGGAACGCGGGTGGCAAAGACGAAGCCGGCAGCAAGCGCGTATAGAGCAGCTTCAGATTGAGATTTGCGGCAAGCGACCGACCGCGCACAACGCGACCGTCCTTCAACGCGACGCCGACCGCGCTGTCTCGCTCGATCAGCACCTCTTCGACCTCGGCGTCGGTTTCGATCTCGGCGCCAGCTTCGACCGCCGCCTTGGCCATGGCTTGCGTGATCGCGCCCATGCCGCCGATGGCATGCCCCCAGGCGCCCTTCTTGCCATTCACTTCGCCGAAGGCGTGGTGCAACAGCACATAGGCCGTGCCCGGATCGAAGGGGCTCGCATAGGTGCCGACAATGGAGTCGAACCCAAGCAAGGCTTTGATCGGTTCGGTCTCGAACCACCGCGACAAGAAATCTGCCGCGGACATGGTGAAGAGATCGAGGAACAGGCGCTGCTGCTCGAGATCGAGTTTCCGGACGCTGTTGCCGAAGGCCGCGGCGCGGCCGAGTTCGCGCAAGCTGCGCAAGCCAAGGCCCTTCACCACATTCGGCGGCGGCCTCAAGGCCAAATCTCTGAGCGCGTCCGCGACGACCGAGAGGCTCGCGCCATAATCATCGTAGCGTTCCGCGTCCGCGGCGCTGAACTTCGCAATTTCGGACTTGGTGCGTCCTCCCCCGGTCAACAAATAGCGGCCGTCCGGAAGCGGCAAGAAATTCAATAGCGGCCGCTCGACGATCTTCAGTCCGTGCCGATGCAAATCGAGATCGGCGATGATCTTCGGATTGAGCAGGCTCACGGTGTAGGACGCCGTGGAATTGCGGAAGCCCGGATGAAACTCTTCGGTGACGGCAGCGCCACCGACAACTGCCCGCCGCTCCAGCACCTTCACTTTCAGTCCCGCGCGGGCGAGATAGGCAGCACAAACGAGCCCGTTGTGACCGCCGCCGATCACGACGACATCAAAGAGCCGAGAGTCTTGTGTGCCGGGGCTGGAGGCTGACACCTTCACCTTCAGTCTTGATGGGCGAGGAAGACGGGCTTGT
>CAZHCN010000199.1:0-4326 GCA_964530895.1 uncultured Methyloceanibacter sp.
GCCGCGCCGATTTGCTTTTGCGCGGGCGCGCTAATCGCATCTTGGGCCAGCGATATTTGCGGCAGGCACAGCAGGCCGGCAACGAGTGTCACGACGCAGGCGGCGCGGTCGATAACGCAACATGTTGTCATTTGCTCTTACTCCTTCCGGATTCGCGCGCGGCCCCTGCCGCGCACGTCATGGCATCAGCCGTTGGGGTGAAGGGGATCAGCTCGCAGGGGACCAACGCAGGTCGATCATTGGCCGGCTTTCTCGCGGTCCTCGACCTCGGTCTTGGTGACCTCGCCGGCGTCGATCAGCGCTTGGATGCACTCCTTGGAGAGCTCCTTGCCATGTTGACTCATGCACAGCGCCAGCAATTGACTTCCGAGTCCATCCTGTCCGCAGTAATCCCGATAGTCATAGGCGCAGTACTGCCGTTCCTCCTGAGTGACGGGACCGGCGAAGGCCGCTGTCGAAAAAAGAACCGCAGCGAGGGCTGCGATTGCCAAAGCTGATTTTGTCATGGGTTCCCTCATAAGTTTCGAGTGCAGGCACGTAGACCAAGCCAAGGCACGTCTTTGTCGGTGGGGATCAGGGCTTCGGCATGCAATTGCCGAAGATGGCGAAGGATGATGGTCCGCTGGTGATGCCGCCGCTCAGCGTCCCATTCTCGAGCGACAGTGTGGCGTTCCAGGTCTCTTCATCCTGAGCGCCGTAGAGGAACACCGCCTTGTCGGTCGTGGAGACGCCCTCGATATCCTCGGTGCGGAGGGCTTCGCCGACGCCGGCTGAGCTCAGTTGCTTCTTGTCGACATCGACGGTGATGAACGCCGACAGGTTAATGTCCTTGAGGTCGGCGCGCTCGCAGCCGTCCACCGCCGCGCATTCGTAAGCCTCGCTGATGGCGCAAAGAAAGGAGCTCGCGGCGGCGAAGCCCTGGGTCGGGGCGAGGCAGACCAAGCCGATGAGCATGCCGGTCCTGGCAGTTAGAATTCGCATGAGAGCCTCCCTAGATTGAAACTTGGTAGCCCTTGGCCTGCATGCAGGTCTTCCCCGCTTGCAAATAGGCGGTGTAGGCTGCTGTGATCTTCGCCTGCTTGCGCTTGCCAAGGATGCCGCCGATGAGGCCGCCACCGCCGGCACCGATGGCGATGGCCGCCGCCGCCCCACCGGTCGCGGCGACGATGCCGCCCGCGAGCAGTCCGACGAACACGCCTTTGAGTGCGCCCTGGGCGCCGCTTGCCGGTGGGATCGTGGCGGGGTCAAAGCCGGTCTCGGCCATGGCCCATTGATGGCAGGCGTAGAGATCCGCGTCCTGCTGCTCCTGAGACTGCCCTTTCAGCGGATAGGCAAAGATCCCGCCCGCGAAGGCGGCAGATGTCAGCGCCGTCACGAGGCTGGCGACGACGAGACCGTACAGAAGTCGATAGAAGTGCTTCATCATTCCTCCCTACCGTTGGCGGCGCCCGCTGGAGCTGGCAAAGCACCGAGGTCCGGGATTAGAGCGACGGCAGCGACGACAGGTCCGTGGCCACCGCGCAGACGCACACTCATGTAGGGCCCCCAAGACCACCGGCTAAAACCAACTCCGTTCAGATAGTGGGTGAGGATTGCCGTAGCTTGATATTTCGCGCCACGCGACGGCTGGCAATCCGGGGTGCGTTGCGGCTCCTATTCGCGATCGGGTGCTCGGCGGCGGTAGTGGCTTGGGGCCATTCCGGTCCATTGCCGGAAGGCGCGGGTGAAGCTCGCGACGTCGTTGTAGCCGAGCGAAAACGCGATCGACGTGACGGGCTCTACACTTTCCTGGAGCAGGTCGAGAGCGCGCTCCATGCGCAGTTGCTGGACCAAGTCGCGATATCTCAGATTCTCCAGCGCCAACTGCCGCTGCAAGGTGCGGGAGGCGACGCCGAGCAATCGGGCCGCGCCATCGATGTCGGCGGTCGCGTCGAGTAGGCGAAGCTGGACGATCTCGCGTGCGGCTTCGACGATGGTTCGCGGCGGGCGCCGCATCACCATGAGGCGCAGCTCGCGCCAGGTGAGGACATTCTTCGCCGGGATCTGCTGCAGGGCGCGGCGGCGAAGCAGAGTGGCGGGAAAGACGATGGCGTTGGTGTCGGACCCGAACACCATGGGCACGCCGATGCTCTCCTCGAGTCGGCGCCAGCACTCAGGCCGGTCGTGCTCGACCTCGACGCGGAGCGGAGACCAGTTCGGCCCGAGATAGCGGCGTAGAAGATTGAGCATCGGGTGGATCACGTGCTCAACAAGATGCCGCCGCCCGAAGCTCGTCTTGTCTGACGTGCGAATACCCCACCTTGCATGCTGATCGAAAATCTCGAGGTCGAACTCGCAGCCGGAGATGTGGTAACGCAGCGAGCGGATCGAGCGTCGGATCATGGCCGAGAGGTCCGGCCCCGAAACCATGTAGCGGACGAACGGCCCGTAGTCCTCCGGCGTCATGGCGAGCCCGAGATGCAGGCCGAACAGCTCATCGCCGAGCTCGCGGGCGGATCGCTCCATCAAGCCCATCATCGAGCGTAAGGGGATCTTGTTGTTCTGATCGTGGGCGAGCCAAAGTGGCAGACCTTCGGCGCGGAACACGCGCTCGACGGCGCGCGCGCCATTGGCCTCCTCGACCAGCCTCGGCAGCGGACCCATGCCAGAGGCGGTGGTGAAGCTCGCAACCGTCACCGCGGGCCCTCCCTGGCCCCCAAAATGGGGAGCCTCGCGCGTTTCACAAGGCGTGAGCGACCTTCACGGCTCCATGCCCGTGCAGAATGTGATACGACCCTCAAAGGTAGAATGGGCGCAATTTGGCAGGACATCTGCGCGCTTGCCGGGTTGTGAGGAGACTGTCTGATCGCGTTGGGGGCGCCGGAGGATCTGGAGCAACGTCATGACGCATCGCGGCAATCCTAAAGACGAGGGCGCGACCCAGCTCTTCGAATTCGAGCCAAAACCGGGCGCGGCCCACGCTCTCGAAACGGCCATCGACGACTGGATGGCGTCGCTTGAGACGAGTGAGGGCTTTCTTGGACTCGGCCTATTCCGGCCCAGCCCGCCGCACCGATCCTGCTTTCGCGCCGGCCTTCAATTCGACGACGTGGCCAAGTTGCTGCGCTGGGAAGCCGGTGCCGACCATCAGCAGCTCATGGCACGCTGCAAGGATGTTGCGGCCCGCGCCCCGAAATCGCAGATGCTGCCGGGTATCGAGACCTGGTTCCGGCTGGCGTCGCATGGCCAGGGCAAGACGATGCCGACGCGCTTCAAAATGACGGTCGTGATGTTCCTCGGCATGTTTCCGGTGAGCTTCGCGCTGCATCACACCTTGAAGCGCTTCCCCGAGTTGCTCGAGTTGCCGAGTCTCGTAGTCGCGGCAGTGCTCACCGCGTGTGTTACCGTAATCACAATGTATGTCGCGGTGCCGATCGTGACCGGCTTCTTGTACGCCTGGCTCTACCCAAAGCAGAAGCCGCACTGACGATCATCGCGGCCCAGCCGCCGGTGGGACCGTTTGGGCTTACAGCTGCTTCTCGATCAGCACGGCGCGGAAGTCGTTGACGTTGGTGAGCGTCGGGCCGGTCATGAGCAGATCGCCGATCCCCTTGAAGAAGGTCCAGGGATCGTTGTCGGCGAGCATCGCCTTGGCATTGAGGCCGGCGGCCTCGGCGCGCGCAAGCGTATCCGGCGTGATGATGGCGCCGGCATTGTCTTCCGAACCGTCGACGCCGTCGGTGTCGCCGGCGAGCGCATAGATGCCCGGCATGCCGTCAAGCGCGATCGCGAGCGCGAGCAGGAACTCGGTGTTGCGACCCCCCTTGCCCTTGCCCTTGAGCGTGATGGTGGTCTCGCCGCCAGAGATGAGAACGCAAGGTGGCACTTCCGGCTGGCCCCGGAGCGCGCATTGCCGCGCGATACCGGCATGGACGAGGGCGACGTCGCGGGATTCGCCTTCGATCGAGTCGCCAAGGATCACCGGCTTGACGCCGGCCTTTCGCGCCACGTCGGCGGCGGCTTCGAGCGAGGCCTGCGGCGTCGCGATCATGATGTTCTCGACTGAAGCAAGGCGTGGGTCGCCCGGCTTCGGCGTCTCGTCTCCGGTCTGAAGCACGCGGCGCACGCTCTCCGGCACTTCGATCTGATATTTGGCGATGATGCCGAGCGCGTCCTTGTTGGACGATGGGTCGGGCACGGTCGGCCCCGAGGCGATGATCGAGGGATCATCGCCCGGAACGTCGGAGATCATCAGCGCCACCACTTTTGCCGGCGATGCGGCGGCGGCGAGGCGCCCGCCCTTGATCGCCGAGAGATGCTTCCGCACCGTGTTCATCTCGCTGATGG
>CAZHCN010000200.1:0-4280 GCA_964530895.1 uncultured Methyloceanibacter sp.
GTCTCGCTCGACCTTGAACTTGCCTCCGGCGATAAGCGACAGCGTATTCAGCGGATGGCCTTGCGCCACGACCTGCTCGCCCGCTTGGACAGTCTTCCGCTGGCCCGCATCAAGCAGCTTGCGCGCGTGGCGCGGCTTGAGTGGGCGAAGCGCCTTATCGTACAGGCGTTGATCTTCAGGCGAGAAGTGTACCGGGCGGCGCTCCAGCGTCAGGCGCGTAATCCAATAGGCGTTGACCGCGACCAGCGCCAGATTCCAGCCAATGACAGGCCACAGTGGCGCCGGTTGAAGGTAAAAATAGGCGACCTCGAGAAGGACCGAAACGACGTTGAGCACGCGCAGCCAGAGGATGTCGCGCATCAAGAACGAAACGATCAAGATCACATACGAGGCGTTTACGAGGAGATCGAGTTCCGTCATTTGCAGAGTCCCTGGTTCGCTTCCCCTTTCCTTAGTGTTCACGCGTTCCGGAAAGGTAAATCGAACCCTCCACAATCTTTGAATGACCGCGAGATGGAACAGAGCTGCAATCGAACTAGCTGGGATTCTCTTCCGTCATCTCCGGCAGTTCGATGACCTGCACCAAGCCGCCGCCTGGCCCGTTGGCGATACTGATGCGCCCACCGGCGCGTTGGATGATCTCGTTGGCGATCGTCAGCCCGAGGCCTGCACCGGGAATATCCTGACGGCGCGCCGGGTCGGCGCGGAAGAACGGCTCGAACACCTGATGCATCATCTCCGGCGGGATCCCCGGACCGTCATCCTCGATGACGATGCGCGCCATCTCGCCGTGCCCATTGGTGACGCTGACCCGTGCGCGGACGCCATGGGTCGCCGCATTGATGGTGAGGTTGCGCAAGGCGCGGTTGAGCTTGAACGGGCTCGCCTTCACGGTGACCGGCGCCATGGTTTTGCAGGTCACGTCGAGATTCTGCTCCTTGAGCTCGTCGGCGATCCCGGCGACCAGCCTGTCGAGCCGGACCGGCTCGGGCGCGGCGTTTCCGGTCTCCTCGCGCACCAGCATGATCGCGCTGTCGGCAATACGCTCGAGCTCGTCGATATCGTTGAGCCACTTGGCGCGCTCCTCCTCGTCCGCCACGAACTCCGCCCGAAGCCGCATGCGGGTGATCGGCGTGCGCATGTCGTGACCCGCCGCCGCCACGAGGCGCATGCGGCTCTCCATGGACCGCTTGAGCCGGGTGGAAAGCGAATTGAGCGCCTTGGCGGTCGCCCGAACCTCCGCAGGCCCGCGCTCAGGCAGTTCCGGCAGCATCCCGTCGGGACCGACCGAGGCCACGGCATTCTCGAGGAACGCGAGCGGGCGGACCAGCCGGCTCGACACGAACACCGCGATCACGGTCGCGCCGAGCGCGATGAATGTCAGCCAGCGGAAGAGCGGCTTCCAAGGCGGGCCTTCCGGCGGCAGGCCCGAGGTCGGCATCCACAACCAGCCTTTGTTTGCGATAGGGACCGAGACAATCAGCGGCGCGTGGTGTCCGCCCCTTGTGATCGTGACCGGAAGATCAAAGCCGCGGCGTTTCAAGGCCTCGTGCAGCCCCGCCGTCGCGCTCTTGTACAAGAACCCGCGCGCCGGCTCCTTCGCCAGAGCGACGCCATCAAGGCCATCGCTTGTCAGCCGAAGTGTCATCTCCACCTGCTGCGCCAACCCGTCGAGCGCGCGCCCCGTACGTTGCGGCGGACCCAACAGGTAAAAGAGCACGACGGTCAACAGGCCCACGACCGAAACGATCGCGACGACCAGCAAGACGGCAAACTTGACGCGGAGAGTGTTCACGCCTGGCCTTCCTCAATGTCGACCTTGACGGCGAGCTGATAGCCGCCATTGCGCACGGTCTTCAGCAATTGCGTCGAGACGCCCTCGCCGAGCTTCCGCCTGAGACGGCTGACCAGCACGTCAATGGAGCGGTCGAAGCCGTCGCCGTCGCGGCCGCGCGTCAGATCGAGCAGCTGATCGCGGGACAGTACGCGGCCCGGCCGGTCGAGGAACGTCTTGAGTAGGTCGAACTCCGCGCCCGTCAGGTCGACGTCCTTCCCTTTTGGGTCGGTCACGCGCCGCATCTGGGGATCGGCGGTGAAACCTTCGAAATGGTAGACCTTCACCTCGCTCGGCGCCGGGAGCGCCTCGGAGCGACGCCGCAACACGGCCCGCACCCGCGCGATCAGCTCTCGCGGATTGAACGGCTTGCCGAGATAGTCGTCGGCGCCGATCTCGAGCCCGATAATGCGGTCGACATCCTCCTTCAACGCCGTGAGCAGAATGATGGGCACGCTGGAGCGTTGCGCCCGCAAGTCCCGGCACGCATCGAGGCCGGAGCCGTCGGGCAGCATCACGTCGAGGACGATCAGATCGACATGATGCGTCGCCAGCTGCTCGCGCAGCTCACGGCAGTTCGCGGCGAGCAGCACGCGAAATCCCTGGCTCTCGACATAGCGTGCCAAGAGCTTGCGGATTTCCGGGTCGTCGTCGACGACGAGTATGCGTGGCGTGGTTGAAGTCATCGAAGTCGCCCCCTTCTAGCCTCGCCGGGAACCGGCAACGAGAGGATTCTTGTAACGGAATCCGTCAGCTCCCGGATCAGCAATGTTTCGACACAAATTCGCCTCCGCCAGCAACGTTCCGACACGCCAAGACGAATGGAGGCAAAGAACGATCCTTAGGACTAGGGCAACATCAACAGATCAAGGATGCTGAAATGAAATTCCCCTCAAAGATTGCCCCTATGGTCGTCGTCGCGGTGCTCGGTCTTGGCGGACTGGGTGCGCTGACGGCCGCGTATGGGGGCGACTGGGGCCATGGCTCCTGGGGCATGGGCCCGCATCACGGCAAACCCATGTGCGATCGCCATGGCCCCGGCGGCCCCGGCCATATGCGAGGCCCCCAGGGCCCTGACCGCCTTGCGGAGAGGTTGAGCGTGATGGAGACGCAGATCGGCATCCGCGCCGATCAGCTCGACGCGTGGCGCGATTTCACCGATGCGCTGCTCGCCACCATGACGCCGCCGATGGGTCCGCCCCCGGCCACGACCGCACAAGGTGACAAAGCCGAGCCGTTCTCCCTCGCCGAGAGCTTTGCCGATCGCGCCATCGATCGTGCCAAGAGTGCCGACGACCTGAAGAAGGCGATCGCCACGCTCCGCACCACGTTGACGCCGGAGCAACTCGACAAGGTCAAGACGATCGAGGCGCGCATCCGCGATCACTTCGCGCATCGCGGCTTCGGTCCCCACGGTCCCGGTCCCCACGGGCATGGCCCGCGCGACATGGGTCCCGGCGGTCCCGGCATGGGCCCGCATGACGGACCTCCTCCCCCGGCCGACACGCCCGACGATGACGGCGGAGACGACTAAGAACGACCTCCAGGCGCTAGCCGAGCTCTCCTTCGGCTAGGAACTCGAAAGGCGGGAGCCATTCGCTCCCGCCTTTTTTACGTCTGAGGTGAAGGGCCTCAAGAGTCGGGAAAGCCGAGCCGCGGCTCGGCGGCTTCGAACGAGCGGTCCATGGCGTAGGAGCGCAGGAAGGCGAACGGGAGATGCCCGAAGAAGGGCGTCAGCTGGAGCTCGGCAAAGAATTCGGAGCCCTTGGCAATAGCCGCGACGTAGAACGCCGAGACCAGACCCGAGCGATCCGCCCCGTTGCGGCAATGGACGAGGATGGGCCGCTGCGCCTTCGCAAGGATATCGAGGATCTCGTTTACCTGCTTTGCCTTCACATCGCGCGAGGCCGACATCTGATAGTCGATCAGCTTGATCCCTAAAGACTCGGCCGTGGCCTTCTCCTCCCGATACCAATCGGCGTACGGATGCGGGCCTTGCAGGTTGATGATCGTCTTGATCCCGTACCGCTTCTGCCACGCGGCGATCTCTTCGGGTTCCGGCTGTGCCGACCGGTAGAGCTGGCCCGCTACGACCGTGTGGAAGTTGTCGGTGTGGATTAAGTAGGCGGCATAGAGGCCGATCGTTGCCGCGACCGCCAACAACGGGCGGACAATCAGCTTACGCGTTCTGGGATTCATGCGGTCCCCCGACCGATCCTTTTTGTGAGGAAGGCCCATAATAGGCAATTGAGGCACTTTGGGGAACTCTGCGCAGCCCCCCGCGGCTGATCCAAGTCATCCTTTCCCCAGGGCCCGAACGCAGGCCCACATCTATTCCCGAAATTCACATGGGGACGGCGTTGGCGAACAGCGCCTCGCCCCATGGGTGCAGCGGCCGTCCGAAATCGGACTCCGTGTGGACCGCCTTCCCCTTCCGGGCCTCCCA
>CAZHCN010000201.1:0-4276 GCA_964530895.1 uncultured Methyloceanibacter sp.
AAGTGGGTAGCTTTCGAAACGCGTACCATCCCGAGCGGCACTATATGCGCGGGCCTGGGCCGAAATGGCATGCGAAGCACACGGCCTCGCTCGTCGCCGCCGCCAGCATGCAGCCCGTGGTGAGCGCGGATGCGCCGCGCGCCGGCGCGGGATCGGCCGGTACCGCCATGGTGACCTGGCTCGCGCCGACCGCTGCAGCTGCGCTGCTTGGCTTCGTCGCCGTCATGGTATTCGCCTAAGCGCCGGCTCGGATTGCCTGGCCTAAGGCTCCGGTAAGGCTAGCGGCGGAATCGGCGAGATTCGGCCACTCATTAAGCCGATCCTGAAAATCGAGCGTCTAGTCTCCTCGCTCATGGGGTTCCCTTTTGGAGAACCAATCCCCACGTTTAGTGGCTAGCTGAGGGAGGGTTAACCGTAAGTCGCGAGGTAACGCCCATGCGCGGAGTTCTCACCACGGCCCTTGCGGCCACCCTTGCCGTCTTCGTCTTCGCAGGCGCCAAGCCGGCTTCAGCCCTGCCCGCCGCGGCGGCGCTCAATTACAGCCAGCCCAACGGCGACCTGGTCCAGGTTAAGAAGTGGTACAAGCGAAGGTACTACTACCGGCGGCCATACTACCGGCCTTATCGCTACTATCGCCCCTACCGCTACTACCGGCCCTATTACTACCGGCCCTATTACCGGCCTTGGTACTACCGACCTTACTATCGCCCCGGCGTCAGCATCTGGCTCGGCTGGTAGGCTGATTTGAGCAGGAGGCGCGGGACGTCGCTTAGTCCCGCGTCTCTGCGCCATCCTCGCGGATCACGACGAGGCGGTCGGTTCCGGACTCAGCGCCCCACACCTCACCGGGGCGGCCGAGCATTTGGCGGACGGCCGCGCCCGGCCGGTTGCTCGGAAAGCTCTCAAACGTCGCGGTCTCAGGGTCGAACTTGAGAATGGCGTTGGCGGTGAAATCGCTGACCCACACTTTGTCGCGGTCGTCGACATAGACGGCGTAGGCGTGGGGCGCCGGCCCCGGCAGGTGATAGTCCTTCCAGCGCTTTGCCACGGGATCATACCGGCTGAGATTGCCGGCGTTCCATTCGCTCACCCACAACCGGCCAAGGGAGTCGGACCACACACGCCGCGTGCCGGCGTCTTTCGTCTTCGGCTTGATCACCTTGGTCTCACCGGTCTCCAGATCCGGCTTGCCGAGAAACGAGCCGGCGAGCGACACGTAGTAGATCTCGCCGGACGGCGTCGCGGCGATGCCGTAAGGCCCGGGACCCTTGGGCGCGTTCCACACATCCATGTCGCCGGTCTCGGGATCGAGACGCCCATAGATGCCGGTCTGCCCGGTGAACCAGAGGCGCCCCTGGTCATCGAACGCGGCTGTGTTCAGGTTGGCGTTCGTCCCAGCTTTAGGCAGGGGGAAGACCTTGGTGTCCTCTGTCGTGGCATCGACTCTGACGATGGCGTTGAGCCCGCCATCGGTGACCCAGGCACTGCCATGCGGCCCGACGATGACGCCATGCGGACGCGAACCCTCGCCGAGCGGAATGCGCTTGACCTTCCCGGTCTCCGGATCGAGTCGGCCGAGCACCCCCTTGGCTTGGCCCGTGTACCAGACCGTGCCGTCAGGAGCCGGCGCCACGTCATGGGGATGGTCGCCTTGGGGAAGGTCGTAGTACTGGACATCGGCGGCAAGCAGCGGGTCACCGAGGAGCAGAAGCGGCACGCAAAGGCCTGCAAACGTCATATGATTCTGGCGCATGGCGCGACCCTAGTCTCTCTCCATGAATAGATGAAGGCTCCTCGGACGGCGGCTCACAGGACGAGCGCCGCGGCGAGGCCGACAACGAGCATGACCGAAGTGGCCAAGAGCAGCGGTCTCGCCAGCTCCATCCCCGCGAAGTAATAGGCGATCCCAGCCTTGACAAATGTGTTGACCAGGGAGGCGATCACGATGGCCGTGACGGCAACTTGCGCCGGGCCGCTCTTGGCGGATTCCGCCATGGACAACGTGATGGCGTCGACGTCCGTCAGGCCCGCTATGGCGGCAACCGCATAGACCCAATCGGGAGGAAAATTCTGTTGAACAATCTTTACCGCGACCAGCACCACGGCAAAGAACGCGGCGAACTTCGCCGCCTCGGTGAGGCTGAACGGGTTGGAGACCTTCAACTCCCCCTTGGCCGGCGTTTTCCTCTCCGCAGCACCATTGCGTAAATAGAGGGCCGCCGCGAACCCGCCGACCACCGCGCCCATCGCCAGGAACGGCACCAGTACATTGCCGAGCAGCGGGCGGTTCACCACCGCCACCAAGACGATCACACGCGCGAACATGACGGCCCAAGCAATCAAGATGCCGCACGCAAGCACCGTCACTTGCTTTGGGCGGTCGCGTGCCTCTTGGGAGAAGGCCAGGCTGACGGCCGTGGAGGACACGAGCCCGCCGGCCAGCCCGGTAATGAGCGTGCCTTTGCCCGGGCCGAGCCAGCGCGTCAGCGCATAGCCGACAAGCGACAGGCCCGAGATCAAGATCACAAGCAGCCAGAGCTGGTAGGGATTGATGGCCCCCCACGGGTCGATCGGCCTGTCGGGCAGGAGGGGTAAAGCAATGAACGTCGCTATCAGGAGCCGAAGCCCCGCGAAAACGTCGTCCCAACCGAGCTTCTCCACAAAACCGTGCAGCGGTTCCTTGTAGGCGAGCACCGCCGCCGTGACGACGCCAAGTGCGATGGCGATCTCGGAAAAGCCGAGCATCACCATGGCGCCGAGCAGGAAGACGATGATTGCCGCGATTTCCGTGGTCGCGCCCGCGGACTGAGGCGTCGGCCGCGTGGTCACGAAATAGCCCACCACCAAAAACGCACCGACGATCAAGAGCGCCGCGGTAAGGATCCAAAATGTCGCCAGCTCGTGAGACAACCATCCAGCGCAGGCCCCTAACAGGGCGAGCAGGATAAAGGTCCTCAAGCCCCCAATCTGACTCGTATCGGTCTTTTCCCGCTTGTGCTTCTCGCGCTCGACGCCGACCAAAGCGCCGAGCAGAATCGCGATCGCGAAATTACCAGCGACGTCGAGTAGGTCGTGATGCTCCATCCGCGCTACTCTCCCGACGCCGCGAGATGAATGTTACCCCCAGATTACGCGGCGGATTGTTTTCTGCGCTCCGGATAGAGCGTAGCAAGACCGTCGCGTGAGCCGATAGTGACGCCGCGCTCGGTAATGAAGCCGGTGACGAGCCGCACCGGCGTGACGTCGAAAGCATAGTTCGCGGCAGGGCTGCCGTCCGGCGCGATGGCCACGGTGGCGATGGACCCGTCCGGGAGCTGGCCGGTCATATGCGTGACCTCGCGCGCGTCGCGCTCCTCGATGGGAATGGCGCTGCCGTCGTCGAGGCTCCAATCGATGGTCGAGTGGGGCAGCGCCACGAAGAACTGGACGCCGTTGTCCTTGGCGGCAAGCGCCTTCAGATATGTGCCGATCTTGTTGGCCACATCGCCCGAAGCCGTGGTGCGGTCGGTGCCGACGATGCAGAGATCGACGAGGCCATGCTGCATCAGATGACCGCCCGCATTGTCGGCGACGATGGTGTGCGGCACCCCATGCGCCTTGAGCTCGAAGGCGGTCAGCGAGGCGCCCTGATTGCGGGGACGCGTCTCGTCCACCCACACATGGACGGGGACGCCTTCGTCATAGGCCCGGTAGATGGGCGCAAGCGCTGTGCCCCAATCCACCGTTGCGAGCCAGCCGGCATTGCAGTGGGTGAGGATGTTGACCGGCTCACCGCGCTTCTTCTCGGCATGTGCCTTGATTAGCCCGACACCGTGCTCGCCGATCTTCCGGCACGTCTCGACGTCCTCGTCGCAAATCTCGGCGGCGCGGGCGAAAGCCGCAGCGACACGCGCCTCGCGTGGCTGGTTCTGCACGGCCTTCTTCATCTCATCGAGCGCCCAACGGAGATTGATCGCCGTGGGCCGCGTCGCGGCGAGCACCTCGCAGGCACGGTCGAGACCGTCGTCGGACGGATCCGCGCGCAAAGCCAGCGCCACCCCGTACGCCGCCGTCGCGCCGATCAGCGGCGCGCCGCGGACCTGCATGGAGGAGATAGCATGCGCCGCGTCCTCCATCGTCTTCAGGGAGACGATCTCAAGCGCGAAGGGCAGCTTGGTCTGGTCGATGATCTCGGCGGAAGCGCCGTCGGGCCCAAGCCAAATCGTTCGATACTGTTTGCCGTCGATGTTCATAAGCCGCGCCTACTCACCTTCGAACGTGATCAGTGTGTGGCACT
>CAZHCN010000202.1:0-4241 GCA_964530895.1 uncultured Methyloceanibacter sp.
GCATGAACACCGACCACACCCTCGAGGAGGTCGGCCAGCAGTTCAGCGTGACCCGTGAGCGCATCCGCCAGATCGAGGCCAAGGCGCTGCGCAAGCTGAAGCACCCGAGCCGCTCGCGGAAGCTCAGGTCGTTCCTGGACAACTAGCCGCAATCCTCCAGGGCGAGGCGGAGGGGGCGTGAGCGGTCTGGAAATTCTGAATGCGCTGCCGCTCTGGGCGCTCGCCGCCATCGTCGTCGGCGTGTCCGTTGTCTTCAGCGTCGGCCTCCAGCTCCTGGCCCGCTGGTCTTTCGGCGTGGACCTCATCGCCGAGAACCACGAGGTCGCGGGCTTCAAATATGCCGTGGTCGGCGTCGCCTATGCCGTGCTGCTCGCCTTCGTCGTGATCAGCGTCTGGGAGGAGTTCGACGGCACCAAGCGCGCCGTCGATGCCGAGGCCGAGCGCTACTACAACCTCTTCCGCAACAGCTACAATTTCCCCGACGCCACCGGCCAGAAGATGCGCGACGCGCTCATGGCCTACGCCGTCGCCGTGCGCGACAAGGACTGGCCGGAGATGGCGCGGGGCCGCCGTGGCAGCGAGGCGGCAGAGCAAGCCTATACCGCCTTGAGCTATACCGTCGGCCAGACCAAGTCCGACAGCATCGCCCTTCAGCCGAGCGTGCTCCATGCCATCAACCTAATGCAGGAGACGGCCGACTTCAGGCTGGAGCGGCTGTCGGATGTCGGCGGCCAGGTGACCCCGGTCATCTGGGGCGTTCTCCTCGTCGGCGGCCTCATCACGCTCGCTTATCCCGCCTTCTTCGCCACCAGGCAGGTCGTCCCCCAGATCTTGATGACCGCCGGGCTCGCCATCATCGTCGGCGCGACCTTCTTTCTCACCATCAACCTGAACTACCCGTTTTCCGGGCCGGAGCGGATCACGGCCGCGCCCGTCGACGAGGTAATTCAGCGCATGCGCAAAGAGTCGGCCGAGGGCGGCCGGTGATGGCGGCCGCAGACCGCGGTCCCCATAAGTCCCGCGGTCTCATCTCGACAAGGGGGTCCCCCCGGCGCATCCTCGGGCCTTGAAGCGCGCAAAGATCGGACCCGCCGATGTTCGAAGATCCGCTCTTTTGGGTGTTTGTCGGCCCGGGCCTCTTGCTCGGCCTCTATGCGCAAGCGCGCATCAAGGCGAACGTCGCCAGATATTCGCAAGTCCCCACGCCTCGGAACGTCACCGGTGCGGAGGTCGCGCGGCAGCTGCTCGACGCGCAAGGCCTGCAAGCCGTCAGGATCGAGCCCACCGAAGGCGTGCTCTCGGATCATTACGACCCGCGCGCCAAGGTGCTCCGCCTCAGCCAGAAGGTCTATTACACGCCGAGCGTCGCCGCCGCCGGCATCGCCGCGCACGAGACGGGCCATGCGCTCCAGGACGCGGAGGACTATTTCCCCATGGAGGCGCGCACCTATATCGTGCCGGTCGTGCAGCTCGCCTCGCAGATCGCCCCGTGGGCGTTCGTCGCCGGGCTGATGCTGCAATGGAACACGCTGACCTGGATCGGCGTCATCCTGTTCGGCTCGTCCTTCTTCTTCGCGCTGCTCACGCTGCCGGTCGAGTTCAACGCGAGCGCCCGGGCGAAAGAGCTCCTCGTCCGCCAAGGCATCATCGGACAAGACCAGATCGAAGGCGTCGACAAGGTGTTGGATGCGGCGGCGTGGACCTATGTCGCCGCGGCGGTGTCTGCGGTCGGCGTCTGGCTGTTCTACGTCTTCATGCTGCTCGGCCGCGGCCGCAGCACCTCCGCGCGGGCTTGATGGGCTGCCGCAAGCCATGCCCTCGGGCGAAGCCCGAGGCGCTCTCGGAAGCTGCGTTCCCTCCTGAATAGCTAAGCCGTCATCCTAAGGAAGCCGCGCTTCTTGGTGTCGGCCCGCTCAAGCGCTCAAGCAGGCCAGAGGCCGGTAGCGCAAATAACAAGTCTCAGCCCAGCTTCGACGCGACCCAGGCGAGCGCCACGGCCAGGCACGCATTGATGCCGATCGGCAGCCACAGGAACCAGGGCGCGCCGGCATAGCCGCCGATGAACAGGCTGTAGAGCAGCGACAGCGCGATCAGCACGGTGGCGACCATGAGGCCCACCACGAAGGGCCTCTGGGTCTGCGGCTTGGCGGCGGCGAGGTAGCCCATCACGCTCACGCCGATGAGGAGCCCGCCGCTCCAGCGCACCCAGCCGGCGCTGCCGGGCGCCCCCGGGTCCTGGCTGAGCGCGAACATCCATTCCGGCACGAACAGAAAGGCCAGGCCGTAAACGAGGTCCACGATCGCCGCGATATAGAGGATGGTCATTGAGGATTTCGCGTCTGATTGGGTCATCGCCGTTCCTCCTCTTTGGAGCCTCAAGACTACACCTTTGGCCTCCCGCATTCTCCCTCGTCATCGGCGCGGGAGAGACGCGGGTCTCCCGGCAACACAGCGCAACCGTTTGATACAATTCGGAAACGCCCCGCGCTCAAGGTGCGCGAAGCAAGGGTGCGCAAACGCGCTCAAGGAGGCCATTGCGCTCATGTAGCGCTCCGCGCGATAGCGCTTCGCTTCTGGCCGGTAGCGCCAATAAAAGAACTGGCCGTGAAATGGCCTTGAGCCGCCTGCTATAAGGGCGCCATGACCAGCACCATGATCGCCCCGCCGCTCCTCGACTTCAGCACCATCATCGCCTCGGGCCTCGGCGACGAGCCGGTGGCGCATCTGGTGGAGACCGCCATGCGGCGCCTGGTCGAGGCGGGCGTGCCGCTCCACCGCATGCATGTGGGCTTCCGCATCCTGCACCCGCTGTTCGACGGCATGAGCATCAACTGGACGGACGAGACGGGCGTCGCGGTCGAGTATTTCGAGAATCTCGACGTGGACAACTCGGTCTATCGCCTGAGCCCGTTCTATCACATGCTGTCGAACGGGCTGACCGAGTTCCGCGCGCGGCTCGACCGCGATCCTTGCGTCGCCGATTATCCGTTGCTCACCGAGCTGAAGGAGCGGGGCCATACCGACTATCTCGCCCTGATCGTCGCCTTCGGCGGCGCGGCGCTGCACCCGGAGACCCTTGACGGGCTCGGCACCTCATGGGCGACGCGGGATGCGGGCGGCTTCTCGGACGCCCATGTCTGCGCCATGCGCCAGGTGCTGGCGCCTTTGGCCTTGGCGCTCCGCGTCGTCATCAAGGACCAGATCACGCGGAACGCGCTCAACACGTTTCACGGGCCGCTCGTCGGCGGGCGCATCCTGTCCGGCACCATCAAGCGCGGCGCGGGCGAGCGGCTGGCGGCGGCTTTGTGGTACAGCGATCTTAGGAACTCGACCGGGCTCGCCGACCAGATGCCGGTTGAGGACTTCCTCGACCTGCTCAACGTCTATTTCGACTGCGCGGCGGGCGCGGTGATGGAGGAGGGGGGCCATGTGCTCGATATCGTCGGCGACGCGATCCTCGCCTTCTTCCCCGCGAGCGAGTTCACCGGCGACGATCTGAGCGAGGCCGAGGCCTGCGCCGCGGCGCTCCGCGCGGCATTTGGCGCGCAGGCCCATATTTCCGCCCTGAAATTGGCGGGGGATGAGCGCGCGAAAGCCATCAGGTTCGGCATCGGCGTCCATTTCGGCGACGTGGTGTTCGGCAATGCCGGCACGCTCGAGCGCTTGAAGTTCGGCGTCATCGGCCGGGCCGTGAACGAGGTCGCGCGCGCCGAGGATATGTCGAAGATTTTGGGGCACCCGGTGATCGTCACCGACGCCGTCGCCTCGCGCATTCAGCGCGCAAGCCGCGAGGCGGTATCAGAATCCCAGCGCTCAAGTCGCGAAGCGGTAGCGCGATCCCAGCGCTCAAGCAGCGAAGGGGTAGCGCAATTATCAATGAGTGAATTCAATGGGGTGGAGGCGCCGCTAATCGATCTCGGCCTGCACGAATTGCGGGGCATAGGGGCCGCGCGCCGCCTGTGGGCGCTTCCCCTCGGCTAGCCTTCCCGGGGATTATTCGATGTCGAGATGGCGCGGCGTGCCGGCCAGCGTATCGTCGATGCGCCGCACGCGCACCGTGGCGACGCCGTCCTTGATCATGTCGAGACGCTCGGCCGCACCCCTGGACAGGTCGATGATGCGGTCGCCCGCGAACGGTCCGCGGTCGTTTATGCGCACGATTACGGTCTGTCCGTTCTCCACATTCTCAACCAGCACGCGCGTGCCCAGCGGCAGCGAAGGATGCGCCGCCGTCAGCGCAT
>CAZHCN010000203.1:0-4234 GCA_964530895.1 uncultured Methyloceanibacter sp.
CGCCGGTGACCCAAAACACCACCGTCCAGGGCTGGTGATCGGCCAGGATCAAGGCGAGGGATCCTGGCACCAGTCCGGAAAGACGGTACGCGTTGACGAAGATGGACGTGCCGGTTCCGAGCTCGTCGTCGGCCAGCAGCTCCCGCCGGTAGGCGTCGATGACGATGTCCTGGCTGGCGCCGAACAGGGCGACAACGAACACGACCGCCACGATCGTTTGGAGTGAGGTGGATGGATTGAACTGGCCCAACACTCCGATGGAAACGAGCAGCACGAGCTGCGTGATCAAGGCCCAGCCCCGCCGGCGGCCGAGGAACGGCAGCTTGTACCGGTCCATCAGGGGCGACCATACGAATTTCCACGTGTACGGCAGACCGATCAGGGCAAAGAGGCCGATGGTGGCGAGGTCCACGTGATTGCTGCGCAGCCAGGCCGGCACGAGCGAAATCAGGACATAGAGCGGCATTCCCGAGGTTAAGCCCAGGAAGATGCAAGCGAGCATCTTCCGGGTGAACAGGATCTCCGTCCAACTGCGCCGGACGTCGGCCAAAGTCGGTGTTTCGGGGGCTCCCTCGCGCGCCGTCATGGGTGGTTCTTATCAGCCCCCAGGGGCTTCGTCATGCCCGGCCTTCCGTACCGCGCGTCCGCGTCATCGCCGTGCTTGACCGCGCGATCCAAGACCGCCTGTCATGCGTTAGTCGCTGAGAGGCTGGATGACTGGATTGCCCGCCATGCCGGGCACGACAAAGGGAGAGCAGAATGGTTCGCGTCGTCGGCATCGATCACATCTCCATAAGGGTCAGCGACTACGAAAAGTCGAAGGCGTTCTACGGCAAGCTGCTCACGTTCCTCGGCTTCAAGCTGCTGGGCGACTACGGCGACCAGATCGGCTGGACCAACGGCAAGACGCGCTACTGGATCGGCCGGGCCGACAGCGAAGCCGTGGAGCGCGGCTACCGCATCGGCGATATCGGCCTTCACCATTACGCCTTCGAGCTCAGGAGCCGGAAGGATGTGGACGACCTCCAGGACTTCCTCAAGAAGGAAGGCGTGACCATCTTCGACCCGGCCGACGAGTATTACGACGACTATTACGCCGTGTTCTTCCTCGATCCGGACGGCATCAAGCTCGAAGGCATGAAATGGGGCGAGGCGCACGAAAAGGCCGCCAAGGCCCGCAAGCGCTCAAGTAGCGCGAAGCGCGGTAGCGCAAAAAAGCGCTCTACAGCCAAAAAGAAAGCCTCCGCCACGGCCAAGAAGAAGGCCCCGAGCCGCAAGTCTGCAAAGGCCAAAAAATCCCCGAAGCCCAAGAAGGCCGCCAAAAACCGCCGGAAATAGGGGCTTCGCGCGCCCCTGTTCAAGCCGGCCGCAAGTCCTTACATTTTACTTGCGAATAAGTTGCAATTGCAGCTATGTTCTTGAGGAAAAGAAGGCGGGTTTGGCACCATGCTGATGGAAGCCACAGAAAAGAAGAACGGGTGGCGCCGCGAGCGCGAGCGCCCGTCGATGGTCGAGGTCTACGGCACCATCAAGACGGTGCCCACAGGCTCGATGTGGCGGAAGCTCGGCGCGTTCATGGGCCCGGGCTATCTCGTCGCCGTCGGCTACATGGACCCCGGCAACTGGGCGACGTCGCTCGCCGGCGGGTCGAAGTTCGGCTATGCGCTCCTCACGGTCGCGCTGCTCTCCAACATCATGGCGATCGTGCTCCAGGCGCTGTGCACGCGGCTTGGTATCGGCGCGGACCGCGACCTGGCGCAGGCCTGCCGCGACGCCTTCCCCCGTGCCGTCAACTGGCCGCTATGGCTGCTCGCCGAGATCGCGATTTGCGCGACCGACCTCGCCGAGGTCATCGGCACGGCCATCGGCCTCAATCTCCTGTTCGGCATTCCCCTCGAGATCGGCGTCATCGTCACCGCGCTCGACGTGTTCCTGATCCTGTGGATGCAGAATCTCGGCTTTCGCTGGGTCGAGGCCTTCGTCATCACCTTGCTCGGGGTGATCACCATCTGTTTCGGCATCCAGATCGCCATGGCCGACCCTGAATGGGGCGCCGTGATCCGCGGCTTCGCGCCGACGACCGACATCGTGACCAATCCCGAGATGCTCTATCTCGCGCTCGGCATTCTTGGCGCCACGGTGATGCCGCACAATCTCTATCTGCACTCCGGCATCGTGCAGACGCGCATGATCGGCGGCTCGGTTCCCGAAAAGCGGGAAGCGATCACGCTCGCCACCATCGATTCCACCATCGCGCTGACATTCGCCTTGTTCATCAACGCTTCGATCCTGATTCTCGCGGCGGCGACGTTCCATCAGGCCGGCATGTTTGATGTCCAGGAGCTCGATCAGGTCCATGAGTTCCTCGCGCCGCTGCTCGGCTCCGAGCTCGCGCCGATCCTGTTCGGTATCGCGCTTCTCGCCTGCGGACTGAACTCGACTGTGACCGCGACCATCGCCGGCCAGATCGTCATGGAGGGTTTCCTCGACATTCGGCTCCCGCCCTGGCTCAGGCGGCTCACAACGCGGGCGATCGCCATCATCCCCGCCGCCTTCGTGGCGATTTGGTACGGCGCGCAAGGGACCGCGCAGCTTCTCATTCTCAGTCAGGTGATCTTGAGCCTGCAGCTGTCCTTCGCCGTGGTGCCGCTCGTCATGTTCACCGCCGACAAGCACAAGATGGGCGAGCTCGTCGCGCCGCGCTGGCTGACGGCGGTCTCATGGGTGATCGCGGTCATCATCATCGTCTTGAACGTCAAGCTTCTGTTTGATTGGGTCGCCTCGTAGCGAGGCTCAGCCCTGGCCGGGCGCCGCCTGAGCGCTTTGCGGCTTGGTCGAGGGGCCGGAGCGCCGCAGGATCTCGAAGATCAACGCCGTCGACCAGCCGATCAGCATGACGCCGTTCAGCGCCGTCATCGGCCCGAGCAGATGCCATTGGGGCAATGGGACGGTGTCGCCATAGCCGAGCGTCGTGTAGTTGCCGAAGGCGAAATAGACGAGGTCGGTGCCCGGCGGCGTGGCGCCCACCCAGTAATAGGTGTAGGCCCACAGCACCACCTCGCTGAAATGCCCTGCCACCAGAAGCGTGCCGGTCGCCACGATGACCAGCGTGTAGCGCAGGAAGCTCGGGACCGAGCCGCCCTCCATCCTCAAGCGCCGCACGGTCGCCACGATGGCGCCCACGAGCACGGCATGGATGACCAGGTTCGCGAGGCTCGCGCCGCCGCCCACGATAACCTGGTCCAGCATGGAGCCGTCCATCGTCGAGAGCATCATTCCCCCGCGAGCAGGTCTGGTTGCCGGATGACCCGTGCCGCGCTGCGCGGCCGCTCCGCTTGCGCTGGTGCTTCGCGCGGCGCGGCGCCGTTGCCGTTCTGCGGCGCGATCTTGGCCGCCGCCTCGTCGTCGAAGTCCAAGGTCTCGATCTTGCGTCCGCGGCTGGTGATCTTCTCCGACGAGGTGAGAATCTTCTCGATGTCGGAATTGGCTTGGCCGAAATGGCGCTGGAGGTCGAGCACGCGGTCGCGGAAGCGCCCCATATCCTCCATCAGCGTCGCCACTTCCTTCTGGATCAGATGGGCCTGCTCGCGCATCTGCACGTCCTTGAGGATCGCCTGCATGGTCTGCACCGCGAGCATCAGCATGTTCGGCGCGCAGATCACGATGCGGGCGCGGTGCGCCTTCTGCACCAGGTCGGAGAAATGCTCGGCGAGGTCGGCATAGATCGCCTCGGACGGCACGAACAGGATGGCGGTGTCTTGCGTTTCGCCCGTGATGAGATAGCGCTCGGCCATCGCCTCGATGTGGCGGGAGACATCGATGCGCACCTGCCGCGCCGCCGCCTTCTTCTCCTCGTCGCGCCGCGCCACGCGGAACGCCTCGAAGCCTTCGAGCGGAAACTTGGCGTCGATCACCACGCCGGCCGGCGAGTTCGGCATGTGCAGCAGGCAGTCCGGGCGCTTGCCGTTGGAGAGTGTCGCCTGGAACGTGTAGGCGCCCTTGGGCAGCCCGTCCTGGACGATCGCCTCCATGCGCATCTGGCCGAAGGCGCCGCGCGCCTGCTTGTTGGCGAGGATCTCCTGCAGCGAGACCATGTTGCTGGAGAGATCGGTCAGGTTCTTCTGCGCCGTGTCGATCACCGCCAGCCGCTCGTTGAGCTTGGAGATGGATTCGTGGGTCTTGCGCGCCGTCTCGTTGAGGTCGGTGCCGACCTTGTGGGTCATGCGGTCGAGCC
>CAZHCN010000204.1:0-4230 GCA_964530895.1 uncultured Methyloceanibacter sp.
CGCTGTCGCTTGAGGCGCAGCTCGAGGCGCGCGTCCTGATGATGTCGACCAACAACATCCTGCACCCGGCCAACGGCTCGCCGATCATCGTGCCGTCGCAGGATATCGTGCTCGGCCTCTATTACCTGTCGTTGATCAGCGACAACGAGCCTGGCGAGGGCATGATGTTCGGCAACGTGGCCGAGGTCCAGCATGCGCTCGACGCCAAGGCCGTGACGCTCCATGCCAAGATCAAGGGGCGCTTCATCACCAAGGACGAGAACGGCAACGACGTGTCGTATATCTACGACACGACGCCCGGCCGCATGCTGCTCGGCGAACTTCTGCCGCGGCGGCCGGAGGTCAGCTTCGACCAGGTGAACAAGCTCCTCACGAAGAAGGAGATCTCCAACATGATCGACGTGGTCTATCGCCACTGCGGTCAGAAGGAGACGGTCATCTTCTGCGACAAGATCATGGGGCTCGGGTTCGCTTACGCCTGCCGCGCCGGCATTTCGTTCGGCAAGGACGATATGGTGATCCCGGAGACCAAGGACGACATCGTCCACAAGACGACCGAACTCGTGCGCGAGTACGAGCAGCAGTACAATGACGGCCTCATCACCCGCGGCGAGAAGTACAACAAGGTGGTCGACACCTGGACCGAGTGCACCGAGCTCGTCGCCAAGGAGATGATGAAGCGCATCTCGGCGGTCGAGCTGGACAAGGAGACCGGCCGCGAGAAGCCGATCAACTCGATCTACATGATGTCGCACTCCGGTGCGCGCGGTTCGCCCGCTCAGATGAAGCAGCTCGCCGGCATGCGCGGTCTGATGACCAAGCCGTCGGGCGAGATCATCGAGACGCCGATCATCTCCAACTTCAAGGAGGGGCTGTCGGTGCTCGAGTACTTCAACTCGACCCACGGCGCCCGCAAAGGCTTGGCCGATACGGCGCTTAAGACGGCAAACTCGGGCTATCTCACGCGGCGTCTCGTCGACGTGGCGCAGGATTGCATCGTCACCGAGGAGGATTGCGGCACCGATGGCGGCATCACGGCACGGGCGATCATGGAGGCCGGCGAGGTGACCGTGTCGCTCGGCCAGCGCGTGCTCGGCCGCACCGCCGCCGACCCCGTGAAGAACCCGGCGACCGGCAAGGTCATCATCAAGGCCGGCGATCTGATCGAGGAAGAGCATGTCGAGGAGATCGAGAACGCGCGTGTCCAGGAGATCCGCATTCGTTCGGCGCTGACCTGCGAGACCCGCAACGGCATCTGCGGCAAGTGCTACGGACGCGATCTCGCCCGCGGCACGCCCGTCAATATGGGCGAGGCCGTCGGCGTCATCGCGGCGCAGTCGATCGGCGAGCCGGGCACCCAGCTCACCATGCGCACCTTCCACTTGGGCGGTGTGGCGAGCTCGAAGGTGGTCGACCAATCCTCGCTCGAGTCGAACTTCGACGGCGTCGTGAAGGTCAAGCAGCGCAACGTGGTCGAGGACTCCCAAGGCCGGCATATGGTCATGGGCCGTAACACGGCGATCGTCATCGTCGACGAGGAGGGCACGGAGCGTGCCATCCACCGTCTGCCTTACGGTACCCATCTGCGGGTGGACGAGGGCGACCGCGTCAAGCGCGGCGATCGTCTCGCCGAATGGGATCCTTACACGCGGCCCGTGCTCACGGAGATCGAGGGCACGGTCGAGTTCGAGGATCTGGTCGAGGGCGTGTCGGTCAGCGAGCAGCGCGACGAGTCGACCGGCATCACCAACAGCGTGATTATCGATTGGCGTGCGTCGCCCCGCGGCGTCGATCTCCGTCCCGCGATGGTGATCAAGGACAAGAAGGGCAAGATCGGCAAGCTGTCACGGGGCGGCGAGGCGCGTTACCTGCTTCCCGTCGACGCGGTGCTGTCGGTCGAGCCTGGCAGTGAGGTGAAGGCCGGTGACGTGCTGGCCCGTATCCCCATGGAGAGCGCTAAGACACGCGACATCACGGGCGGTCTGCCGCGCGTGGCGGAGCTGTTCGAGGCGCGGCGTCCGAAGGATCACGCCATCATCGCCGAGATCTCGGGCGTGGTCACACTCGGCCGCGACTACAAGAACAAGCGGCGCATCACCATCACGCCGGACGAGGAGGGCATGGAGCCGGTCGAGTTCCTGATCCCCAAGGGCCGGCATTTGACGGTGCAGGAGGGCGACCGCATCGAGAAGGGCGAGTATCTCCTCGACGGTCATCCGGCGCCGCACGACATCCTGGCCATTAAGGGTGTCGAGGAGCTGGCCAACTATCTCGTCAACGAGATCCAGGAGGTCTACCGGCTGCAGGGCGTGACCATCAACGACAAGCATATCGAGGTCATCGTCCGGCAGATGCTTCAGAAGACCGAGGTGGAAGATCCGGGCGACACCGAGTTCCTCAAGGGCGAGCAGGTCGACCGCATCGACTTCGACGATGCCAATATCGCGGCAGAGGCCAATGGCGGTAAGCCCGCCACGGGTCAGCCTGTCCTGCTTGGCATCACCAAGGCGAGCCTCCAGACGCGGTCGTTCATCTCGGCCGCCTCGTTCCAGGAGACCACGCGGGTGCTCACCGATGCCGCCGTGAACGGCAAGTCGGACGCCCTGGAGGGCCTGAAAGAGAACGTCATCGTCGGCCGGCTCATCCCGGCGGGCACCGGCGGCATGCTCTCCAGGCTCAACAGAATCGCCAGCCATCGTGACGATCTGATCCTCGAGGAGCGGCAACGGACCGACGAGGCGGCGATCGAGCACGAGGAGGGCGAGGAAGCCGAGGAGGAGGGCGCTTCGGCGTAAAGTTCGGACACATTCGGGGGCCAGACCGCCAGTTGGACCCAAAACTGGCTCTGGCCCCTGATTTCCGGCACTTCAGCCCTTGACGATAGAAGAATCGGACTGATAAAACGCGCCCACTTATCGCGGCAGGCGGTAGCCCAGACGTTTGATTGCCTTCGGGCGGGTTAAACGCTGCCAGGACTAACCGGGATCAGATCGGGGTCAAGATCTTGGGGGTCACGCCCTCCAAGATCCTCTGTATTGAGGCGCTGAAGGACGCAGGGTTCCCCCTCACTTCGGCTCTAGTGATGTGGGCCTTTGCCCATCGGTGATTTTGGGCGTTCGCGCCAGAGAATGATTGGACGTAAAGGCTGCCATGCCGACGATTCAGCAGTTGATCCGCAAACCGCGCAAGCAGCCGGTCAAGCGGAACAAAGTACCGGCCATGCAGGCCTGCCCGCAGAAGCGGGGGGTTTGCACGCGCGTCTACACCACGACCCCGAAGAAGCCGAACTCGGCGCTTCGGAAAGTGGCCCGCGTGCGGCTGACCAACCAGCTCGAGGTGACGAGCTATATCCCGGGTGAGGGTCACAACCTTCAAGAGCACTCGGTGGTGATGATCCGCGGCGGCCGCGTCAAAGACCTTCCTGGCGTGCGCTACCACATCATCCGCGGCGTGCTCGATACCCAAGGCGTCAGCGCCCGTCGGCAGCGGCGTTCGAAATACGGAGCCAAACGGCCCAAATAGTTGGGCCGTTTTTCTGTCTTTAGGAAAACGGATCAGACGATATGTCGAGGCGGCACAGAGCGGATAAGCGCGAGATCATTCCCGATCCCAAGTTCGGGGACATGGTGCTCACGAAGTTCATGAATTCCATCATGAAGGAAGGCAAGAAATCTGCCGCCGAGCGGATCGTCTATGGCGCGCTCGACCAGATGGAGCAGAAGGTCAAGCAGAACCCGATCGAACTGTTTCATCAGGCGCTGCACAACGTCATGCCGGCGTTAGAGGTTCGCTCCCGCCGCGTCGGTGGCGCCACCTATCAGGTTCCGGTCGAGGTCCGGCTCGACCGCCGTCAGGCGCTGGCGATCCGCTGGATCATCTCCGCGGCGCGCGGGCGCAACGAGAACACCATGGTCGAGCGCCTCTCCGGCGAGCTGCTCGACGCCGTCAACAATCGCGGCACTGCCGTGAAGAAGCGCGAAGACACGCACCGCATGGCGGAAGCGAACCGCGCCTTCTCGCATTACCGCTGGTAACTTTCGAAAGACTGTACGATGCCTCGCACAACCCCCCTCGAAGATTACCGCAACATCGGGATCATGGCGCATATCGACGCCGGCAAGACCACGACCACCGAGCGCGTGCTCTACTACACGGGTAAGAGCCACAAGATCGGTGAGGTCCATGACGGCGCGGCCACCATGGACTGGATGGAGCAGGAGCAGGAGCGCG
>CAZHCN010000205.1:0-4209 GCA_964530895.1 uncultured Methyloceanibacter sp.
GAAGAAGCACGACAACATCCCGCTTTAGGGGGCGAGACCGCCCGGATGCCCGCTTGGGTTGCCGCCAAGAGAGCCGATTGAATCCCGCTTTGAGTGCCTGTAAAAGCGCCGGTCGGCTCAGCCACCAACCGGGGCGTGGAGATGAAATATCCGCAGTTCCTTGAAACAGCCGTGCTTGCCGTACTGATTTCGCTCTTAGGCGTTCTCCCGCAGATCGACGACGTTCGCGCGGCGGATAGCAAACCCAACATTCTCTACATCGTCGCCGACGACCTCGGCTGGAAGGACGTCGGCTTCCACGGCTCCGACATCAAGACGCCGAACTTGGACACGCTCGCCGCCAGCGGCGCCAAGCTCGATGAATTCTACGCGGAGCCGATGTGCACGCCGACCCGCGCCGCTATCATGACTGGGCGTTACCCGATGCGCTACGGCTTGCAGACGGCGGTCATCCCGCAAGGCCACACCTACGGCCTCGCGACCGACGAGTGGCTGCTGCCCCAGGCGCTTAAGGAAGCAGGCTACGAGACGGCCATTATCGGCAAATGGCACCTCGGCCACGCCGACCGCAAGTTCTGGCCCCGCCAGCGCGGCTTCGATTACCAGTACGGGCCGCTGATCGGCGAGATCGACTATTTCACCCACAAGGCCGGAGACAAAGTCGACTGGTATCGCGACAACGAGGTAGTCGAGGAGGAAGGCTATTCCACGACGCTGCTCGGCGATGACGCGGTGCGGCTGATCGACCGTCACGACGCGGCCAAGCCCCTATTCCTCTATCTCGCCTTCAACGCGGTTCACACGCCTTACCAGGCGCCCCAAAACTATCTCGACCAATATCCAAACATCGAGGATCCGAGCCGCAAAGCCTATGCCGCCAGCGCAACGGCCATGGACGATCAGATTGGGCGGGTCATCGCGGCGCTTAAGCAGAAGAAGATGTTCGACAACACGCTCATCGTCTTCCAGAGCGACAACGGCGGAACGCGCGATCCGATGTTCGCCGGGGCGATCACCGACATGTCGAAGGTCGTTCTTCCGGCCGACAACGGACCCTACCGCGACGGCAAGGGCTCGCTTTACGAAGGCGGCACGCGCGTCGTGGCGCTGGCGAGCTGGCCTGGTCACATTAAGCCGGGCATCACCGTGAATGAGATGGTCCATACGGTCGATCTCTACCCGACTTTGCTCGGGCTCGCCGGCGGTCAGCTCGGCAAGAGCAAGCCTCTCGACGGCGTCGACGTCTGGGGCACCCTCAGCGAGGGCAAGCCTTCGCCGCGGACGGAGATCGTCTACAATATCGAACCGTTCCGCGGGGCCATCCGGGAAGGCGACTGGAAGCTGATCTGGCACACGCTGTTGCCGCAGAAAATCGAGCTTTACGACATCGCTGATGACCCGTCCGAGACGAAGAACGTCGCCGCCGACCATCCGGACAAGGTCGCCGAACTGCAAAAGCGCATCAACGAGCTGGCGGCGCAAGCCCAGAAGCCGATCCTTCTCCAGATCGAGTTCAAGAACATCATCAACCGGATGCACCTGCCGCCGACATTGCCGAGCGATCTGGAAAGTCTCGACACGGAGCGTTAGCGCGGCTTCGATCAGGGAGCGAATTCATTGCCGGCCGCAGACGACGGTCTGCGCGGCGGTGCGGCGAGAGGAAGAAGCACGACAACATCCCGCTTTAGGCCCTGAGCCGGGGTTGCAGGGGCGGGGTGCTCGCTCGCGGGTTGCGGGAAAAACGTTGGCGGATCAGCCCCCATACAAGTCGCGCGCGCATTGTGAACCGGGTAAAGTCCGGCGCGTAGGCGGCGAGGAGGCGGCCAAATGCGGCTTTTGGCAATTCTCAGCACGGTCATTTTTTGTCTTCTGATCGGGCCGGCGATGGCGCAAGACGCGCCTCAGTCCGCTGACGCGCCGGCGTCGGATGATGCGCAAGCGCAGCTTCTCGACAAGGCGCAGCTCGACCAGCTGGTCGCGCCTATCGCGCTCTATCCTGACGCGCTTCTCTCTCAGGTGCTGATTGCCTCCACCTATCCGCTCGAGGTCGTGCAGGCTGCGCGCTGGGCCGAGGCCAATAAGGGGCTGACCGGCGAGAAGCTCGACGCGGCGCTGGCCGGCCAAGACTGGGACGACAGCATCAAGGCGCTGGTCGCCGTGCCGAACGTGTTGTCGATGATGAACGAGCAGCTCGATTGGACGACGAAGCTCGGCGACACGGTGCTGGCGCAGCAGGCGGACGTGATGGATGCGATCCAGCGGCTGCGCTTGAAGGCGCAGGCCAACGGCAAGCTGGAGTCGACCCCGCAGCAAACGGTCAGCGTGAGCGAACCGGAAGGCTCGGCGCAGCCCGTCGTCGTGATCCAACAGACCGAGCCCGAGACGGTCTACGTTCCCTATTACGATCCGGCGGTGGTCTACGGGCCTTGGCCGTATCCGGATTATCAGCCCTATTATTTCCGTCCCGGCCCCGGATGGGTGGTCGGCGGCGCGATTGCCACGGGGCTCGCGTGGAGCGCGGGCTTCGCCATCGGCAACGCCATCTGGGGCGACGGTTTCGATTGGCGTCACAACGATATCCGCGTCAACGTCAACCGGAACGTCAACATCAACAACAAGAACGTCAACGTAACGAACTGGCAGCACAACTCGGTGCACCGGCGCGGCGTGAGCTACAACAACACGGACGTGAAGAACAAGTTTGCCAACGCCAACATCAAGGCGGGCGACAAGAAGCTCGACTTCCGCGGCCGCGGCGGCGAGCAGGTCATCAAGCCGGGCACTGGCGGCGGAGCCAAGCCGGATCTCGGGAAGCTGCCGGGTCAAGGCGGCTTGGCGGACAAGAAGCCGGACCTCGGTGGCAAGGGGCCGGGCCAAGGCAATCTGGCGAACAAGAAGCCCGATCTCGGCGGCAAGGGTCCCGGGCAGGGCAATCTGGCGAACAAGAAGCCCGATCTCGGCGGCAAGAAGCCAAATCTCGGCGGCGGTGGCGGCAGGGCGAAGCCTCGTCCCGGCGGCGGGGCCTTCGACGTCAGCGACGGCGCCAAAGCCAAGGATTTCTCCAAGCGCGGGCATACCAGCCTCGGCGATCGCGGCTCCAAGAATTTCAAGAAGCCTGCCGCCAAACCGAAATCGCTCGGCAAGCCGGGCGGCGGCGCCAAGGCAAAGTCGCTCGGCAAACCGGGCGGCGGCCACCGGAAGCCTGGCGGCGGTGGCGGGCGCGGCGGCGGAAGGCGGCGTTAGGCGATCATGGCGGACCGTTCCAAGGATACTGCGATGCGTGAAGATCTGCTGGCGGTGCGGAAATCGGTTTGGCTGCTTCTCGGCGCCGTGTTTCTCGGTGTGTGCAGTCCGGCGTCGGCGCAGGAGCACTTCAAGACTCCCGACGAGGCCGTCACCGCCTTGCTGAGTGCGGCGAAGGCCGGCGACCGGAAGGCGATCGTCAAGGTGCTCGGGCCTGACGGACGCGAGATCGTGAGCTCTGGAGATCCGGTCGCGGATAAGGTGACGCGCGACAAGTTCGTCGCCGCCTACGATCAGAAGCATTCGCTCGCGCCGGACGGGACGGACAAGACCGTTCTCGTCATCGGCCCCGACGATTTTCCGTTCCCCATTCCTCTCGTCAGCAAGGACGGCGAATGGCAGTTCGACACGGCGGCGGGCCGCGACGAAATTCTCAGCCGCCGGATCGGCCGCAACGAGCTTTCGGCGATTCAGGTCGCCCTGGCTTATGTGCAGGCGCAGAACGAGTACGCGTCGCTGGATCCGGCGGGCCTGGGGCCGCATGCCTATGCACAACGGATCATAAGCCGCCCCGGCAAGAAGGATGGTCTCTATTGGCCGTCCGCGGAGGGAGAGCCGCAAAGTCCGTTGGGCAAGCTCGCCGCGCAAGCCTCCGGCGAGGGCTACAAGGTCGGCAAGAAGCCGATTCCCTATCACGGCTATTTCTACCGCATTCTCAAGCGTCAGGGTGCGAGCGCCGACGGGGGTGCCTTCGACTACGTCGTCAAGGGCAAGATGATCGGCGGGTTCGCACTGATCGCCTATCCCGCGGAATATGGAAATTCGGGGATCATGACCTTCATGGTCAACCATGAGGGTGTCGTGTTTCAGAAAGACCTGGGACCGAACACCGCCAAGCTTGCGCGCAAGATCGACGCGTTCTCGCCCGATGCCTCCTGGACCAAAGTCGACGCTCAGTGACGGGGG
>CAZHCN010000206.1:0-4202 GCA_964530895.1 uncultured Methyloceanibacter sp.
CGCAGTTCGACAAGCAGCAGGTGATGAACCAGCTCAAGTCCTACTACGCGAAGGCGGCCTAACCGGCCAAAGCCCTTCGGCCTACGAAGGACGCGCTGAAAAGCAGGGTAAGTCGAGACTCCGGGCTCGGGGGCCGCGGAGTCTCGTCTCGTCCACAGGCTTAGCCGTGGGTCAAGGTACCGCCCTTCGCTAGGCAAGTGCCCTTGTTCATCATGAGAAAGCCTTGGCCCTTGCAGCTATTCTGGCCTTTGCACGAATTGCCCAGCGACTTGCATTGGCCATGGCCCTTACAGGAATTGAGCCCGAAGCATTTCACTTTGTAGTCGGCTGCGGCCGGCGCCAATGGGGCCGTAGCGCTGATCACCAATAAAGCCGCCGCTCCCGCGATGACCGCGCCAGATGTTCTATTGAGCTTCATGTTCCACTCCCGGTGTCGTTGAGGGTCACTCCCTGGCTCACCTCAAGGTCAGAGGCGAACGCCAAACGCTATCAGTGCTTGCATCGGGGCTCGCTTCACACCCGGTCACATTCCGGCGAGAACGCGTTACCGAACGGCGGGACGCCCGCATTCTGAGGCAAAGGCGGCCTAAAGAGGGGTCGCCTCGCGCGGTTTTGCTCGCTACGCTCGCTCCGGGATGGAGGCGTGACATGCGTACGAACTGCTTCCGGTTCGGGCGGGTCTTGCGGTCAGCGCGCGCTTTCGTGGCGTTCGTGCTGATCGCGCACTTGTCCTGGGCTTTGTTGAGCGGCCCGGTTTCGGCCCGCAGCACCGACGCGCTGAACCGGCTCAACCGGCAGATCGAGCAGCTCACGCTGGAGGGCGAGCCGGCCAAGGCTGCCGCCGCCGCCAAGCGCTATGTCGCACTCGCGCGCAAGACGTACGGCGAGGACGATCCGGAATTCGCCACCGCAATCACCTGGCTCGGCTGGTTCTATCAATCCCAACAGAACTACGCGGCCGCCGAGCCCCTGCTCGAGCAGGCGCTTGCCATTCGCGAGAAGGCGTTTGGGCCCGACCATCCGCTGGTCGCCACGAGCCTGAACAATCTTGCCGACCTCTATGAGAAGGAGAGCCGGCGGGCCGATGCCGCGCCTCTGATCTCGCGCGCCGAGGCCATTCGGATGAAAGCGGTCGGTGTCGGCGAACTCGAAATGATGCCGCGCCGCATACAGGAGCTTCAGGCGAGCGGCAAGACGGCCGAGGCGGCGCAGCTCGCCGAGCGCTATGTTGCGCTCGCCACGGAACGCTACGGCGGCGACCAGCCGGCGGTCGTGCCCGCCCTCGTCGATGCCGCCCTGGCCTTCGAGCAGCAGGGGGACGTCGCCAAGGCCGAGGCGCTCCTGAAGCAGGGCCTCGCCATCCGCGAGAAGGCATTCGGTCCGGACAGTCCCGAGGTGGCCGACAGTCTCGATGCGCTCGCGCGCCTCTATCAGTTCGCCGGACGCTTTGCCGAGGCCGAACCGCCGCTCGAGCGCGCGCTTGCCATTCGCAAGAAGGCCTTCGGCGCGAAGAACGAAACCGTCATCGAGACGATGCAGGCGCTGGCCGGCCTCTATCGGGCCGCCGGGCGCAACGAGGAGGCCGAGAAGCTTTTCGCGGACGTGCATGAGCTGCAGCGCAGCGGAAGGCGCAGCCTCGCTTACAAGCGGGAGGAACCGTCCTATGCGGTGGTGAAGGTCTTTTACGCGACGGACCGCAAGAACACCGGCGCGACCGCGCCGAACGAGGTCTATGGGGGCGATCGGGGCAAGCTGTCCTTCGGCACCGCCAGGGTCTCGATCCCGCGCGATCACCGCATGGGCGTGGTGGAGACGCCCTCCGTCTGGCGCTTGGAGTGGTCCGCTGATCCGGAACGCTTCGTCGTGCTGCTCTCGGTGGACGAGACGGACCAGGCCGCGTTCTTCAAGGATGTCGCGGCGCGGGTGCGCGCCGCGCCCCGCAAGAGCGCCTTCATCTTCGTGCACGGTTACAACGTCACCTTCGCCGACGCGGCGCGGCGGACGGCGCAGATGGCGTACGATCTCGGCTTCGACGGTGCGCCCGTGTTCTATAGCTGGCCGTCCCAGGCGGAATACGCCGCCTACAAGGTGGACGAGACCAATGCAGAGTGGTCGCGGCTCGACTTCGAGCAATTCCTCAAGGACTTTGTCGCGCAGTCGCAGGCCGAGCACATCTACCTGATCGCGCACAGCATGGGCACGCGGGTGCTCACCGGCGCGCTGAAGGATCTCGTGCTCGAGGATCCCAGCATGCGCGAAAAGTTCGACCAGATCATTCTTGCCGCGCCCGATATCGACGCCGAGACGTTCGAGCGGGACATCGCGCCCAAGATCCTCGCCGGCGAGCGCAACGCAACGCTCTATGCCTCCTCAGGCGACTATGCGCTGATGGCGTCGAAGACCTTCGCCGGCTACCGCAGGGCCGGCGACACCACGGGCGGCATTACCATCGCACCGGGGGTCGACACGATCGATGCGAGCGCGCTTCGCACCGACTTCGTGGGACACAGCTATTACGCCGACTCCGATTCCGTTCTCGGGGACATGCGCGACCTGATCCTCCACGGCAGGCGCGCGGAGAAGCGCGCGCGGCTCGCGCCGGCCATGTGCCCGGAAGGGCGCTACTGGAAATTCTCGGCGAAACCGGCCGATGCCGAAACCGGCGCTCAAGCTCAATAAGACAGCGGGCTACGGCTCAACGCAGGTGGCGAAGAGGCCGAAGCCCGGCGCCTTGGCATGGCGCCGGAGCTCGTCCCGCGCCTCCCGGCAGGCAACCTGGGTGGTGAAATCGATCACCGTGGTGGTTGCCGTGCTGCCGGTTGTCCCGGTGGCTCCGTAGAGCGCGAAGACGATCATGCGGCGCCCTTGCGACTCCGCGGCATGCGCCGTGGCGGCCATCAAGCTTGTGACGAGAAGAGCAAGCGCTAGTTGTTTCATTGGACTCCCCCATCCTCTGGAACCAGTTTTGGGTGTTGAAGAGCGCCCCCTTCAGAATTGAAGCACAGGGGTCGCCCGTTTGGAAGGTGGCGTGGGGGGCGGCTCTCAGTCGGTGCGCGGATGCGCCTGGCGCCACTTGGCGGGCTCCTCGAAGGTGCCCCGCCAGATGCCGCGCTTCCCCTGGCGTGCCTCCGTCTCGGCCTGCGCGTAAGGACTGCCTTGAGAGGGGAGATCGATGGCGTAACCGGCGAGCACCATGGCCTCGCCGAGATCGGGGATGCCTTCGGCGCTGCATACCGCCACCACGCGTCCGTACCGGTCTTTGTCCTTCTCCTCGCACGTGACGTTGCCGCCCTTCATGAGCGTGGTGAGCTTCGCCTTGGCGGCGCGGCCGCACAGCCAGGTCTTGCCGTTCGCCTCCTCGCAGGTCTGCTTCAGCTCCGGCGCGTCGATGCCGAACAGGCGGTATGCGGCGCCGTTCGCGGCGCGCAGCGAATCGCCGTCGATGGAGACGATATGGGCGTCGGGCCCGAAGGGCTCGGGTTGGAAACTGCAATAATGATTGATCAGGAGCACCAGGCCGAGCACGAGCACGAGCGCGACGACCTTGCCGAGGCTGTTGGCAAGCGCCTTGGAGAGGGGTTGGCTGCGTGTGCCGGTCGTGGGTGTCCGGCGCGATTGGCCGGAAGGCTTGCGCGCCATCAGCCGCCGTCGATCTGCCGGCCGATAATGGCGATGGCCTGCTGATAGACGCCCGCCGCGTTCCAGCCTTGGATGGCGACGTAGCTCGGCTGGCCCGGCTGGTAGCCGGCGCCTGGCACCCAGCCGTGGCCGCGCAGGAAGTTCGCCGTGGAGGCGAGCGCGTCCGCCTTGGAGTTGAGGTCGATCCGGCCGTTGCCGTCGCCATCGACCCCGTAGAGCAGGATCGACTTCGGCATGAACTGGGTCTGGCCCACCTCGCCGTGCATGGCGCCGCGCGTGCCGGGGCTCAGCACGCCGCGGTCGACCAGTTGGAGCGCCGCATAGAGATGCCCGGTGAAATATTCGGTCCGGCGGCAGTCATAAGCGAGCGTGGCGATGGCCGACAGTGTGTTCTGGTTGCCGGTGAAATTGCCGAAGCCGGTCTCCATGCCCCAGATGGCGATCAACGGCCCGGGCGGCACGCCGTAGCGCTTCTCGATGGAATTGAACAAGGCCGCATTGGCGGCTTTCATCCGCTTGCCCTTGGCGGCGATGGCCGGGCCGCCACGCTTGGCCATGAACTG
>CAZHCN010000207.1:0-4178 GCA_964530895.1 uncultured Methyloceanibacter sp.
GCGCAGGCGCGGCCGTCACCGTCCTGCTCGAGCCGTTGCCGCGCCGCCTTCCGGGCCCCCTCGACGAGGGGCTTCAAATGGTCGACCAGCGCCGCGCGGAGCTGGGAATCCTGGCCCGCATGAATGTGCGCGAGCTCCGCGGTCTCCTGGCGCAGGAGATCGAAGTCAAAATACGGGGCTGGTTTGGGCGCGGCTTGGTCCATGACGGGCGAACGGTCTAACACATCGAGGCTTTACGCCTTGCTTTCAAGCAGAGTCTTAAGACGATAGAGGGCTTCCATGGCCTCCTTCGGCGTCATGCCGTCAGGATTGAGCGTTTCGAGAGCCCGTTCAAGAGCCGAGGGTTCGCCGAGACCGGGGGGCGGCTTCGCGGCCTGGAATAGGGGCAAATCATCGGCCAAATCCGTTGGTTTCGGGCGCCCATCGGCCTTCTCCAGCGCGTCAAGCACCTCGCCGGCGCGGGCCAACACCGGCCCCGGAAGGCCGGCGAGCTTCGCAACGTGTATGCCGTAGGAGCGGTCTGCGGCGCCCGCCACGACGCGGTAAAGGAACACGATCTCGTCGCGCCACTCCTTGACCTCGACCGTGGCGTTGGTCGCGTGCGCCAGTCTGTCGGCGAGCGCGGTCAGTTCGTGATAGTGGGTCGCGAACAGGACGCGCGCGCGGTTCACCTCGTGCAGATATTCGAGCGTTGCCCAGGCGATCGATAGCCCATCGAAGGTCGCCGTGCCGCGGCCGATCTCGTCGAGTACGACGAAGGAGCGCTGGGTCGCCTGGTTCAGGATCGAGGCGGTCTCCACCATCTCCACCATGAAGGTCGAGCGCCCGCGGGCGAGATCGTCGGCGGCGCCGACGCGGCTGAACAGCCGATCGACCACGCCGATATGGGCGGACTTCGCCGGCACGAAAGCGCCCGACTGCGCGAGCACGACGATGAGCGCGTTCTGACGCAGGAAAGTCGACTTGCCCGCCATGTTGGGCCCGGTGACCACGAGGATGCGGGTGCCGCCCTCGTCCTCCCTGCCGAGCCGGCAGTCATTGCCGATAAAGCTTGCGCTGTCGTTCCACCGCAGGGTCTGCTCGACCATCGGATGGCGCCCTTCCTCGACCGCAAAGACCAGACTCCCGTCGATGACGGGCCGCGCATAGTTCTGCTCGACGGCCAGCTCGGCGAGGCCGGCATAATGATCGAGCGCGGCGAGCGCGGCGCTTGCCGCCGAGAGCGCCTGCTCCTCGGCGAGGACGTCTTTTGCGAGCGTGGCGAAAAGATCGAGCTCGAGCGCAAGCGCGCGGTCGGCGGCCTGGGTAATGCGGGCCTCGAGCTCGGCAAGCTCCGGCGTCGAGAAGCGCACAGCGTTGGCCATGGTCTGGCGGTGAATGAAGGTCTCCATATGCGGCGGCTTGGTCAGGGTCGACGCATGCAGCGCGGTCACCTCGACGAAATAGCCAAGCACGTTGTTGTGGCGCACTTTGAGCGACTTCACGCCAGTTGCGTCGGCATATGTCGCTTGCAGGCCGGCGATCACCTGGCGGCTGCCGTCGCGGAGGCGCCGATGATCGTCGAGGTCGCCGTTGAAGCCTCCGCGGATAAAGCCGCCGTCGCGGGCGTTGACGGGAAGCTCCTCTGCGAGCGCGGCTGAGAGGGATCGCTCGATCTCAGACGGCGCAGAGGCAAGATGCTCGACAATGCTCATCAACTCGCGCGGGAGCCCAAAGGCTTCGCCGGCACGCAACAGACGCGCAGCGAGATCGTGGGCGGCGAGGATCGCGGCGCGGACCGCGCCGAGATCGCGGGGACCGCCGCGGCCCAAGGCAAGCCGGGCGAGGGCGCGCGCGAGATCGGGCGCGGATTTGAGCGCCTCGCGCAATTCTGCGCGCAGTCGCGGCTCGCCCACGAGATAAGCGACGGCATCGAGCCGGGCATTCACCGCATCGACATCGGTCAAGGGGCTCGAAAGCCGGCTTGCCAGCTCGCGGGCGCCGGCCGCGGTGACGGTGCGGTCGATAGCGGCCAAGAGGCTTCCGGCGCGGACACCTTGATTGGAGCGGGCGAGCTCCAGATTGGCACGGGTCGCCGCGTCGATGACGAGAAGGCTGCCCGCGGTTTCTTTGCGCGGCGGCCGCAGGAGCGGCGCTCGGCCGACCTGGGTGATCTCCACATAGGTGAGAAGACCGGCCAAGGCGGCAAGCTCGGGCCGGGTGAAGTCGCCGAAGGCATCGAGCGCGGCGACGCCGAGCCGCTCCTTCAGCGCGCGCTCGCCGCGCACGGAGTCGAAATGCGCGCGGGGCGCAGGCGTGAGCGCGGCACCGGCCTCGGCAACAAGGCGCCGAATATCGGCATCGCTTGCGAGATCATCGCCGACCAGCACCTCGCCAGGCCTAATGCGCGCGAGCTCCCCGGGAAGATCGACGAGGCGCGCCGACGCCGCGATCAGCTCGCCGGTCGAGATGTCGATGGAGGCAAGGGCGATCGCGGGCCGGGCGCCGTCCTTCTTCGGCTCGGGGAACAGCGCGGTGAGGAAATTGTGGGCGCGGGCGTCGAGCAGCGACTCCTCGGTGAGGGTGCCGGGCGTGACGAGGCGCACCACGTCGCGGCGGACGACGGATTTCGGCCCGCGCTTCTTGGCCTCCGCCGGGTCCTCGGTCTGCTCGCAGACGGCGACGCGGAATCCTTGGGCGATCAGACGCTGCAAATAGTCGTCGGCGGCATGGACCGGCACGCCGCACATGGGAATGTCTTGCCCAAGATGCTTGCCGCGCTTGGTGAGCGCGATGCCGAGCGCGCGCGAGGCGATGGCCGCATCGTCGAAGAACAGCTCGTAGAAATCGCCCATGCGGTAGAACAGGAGACTGTCGGCGTTGGCCGCCTTGATCTCCAGGTATTGCGCCATCATGGGCGTGGCGTCGGGCGAGGGCGGCGGAACGCGGCCGCCGCGTAAAGGCGATGTCGCATCGTCCGCCATATCGGCCCTCACCACGAAACCTCGCCCCTCGCCTGCATGAGCCGCTCGGTGACTTCCGGGCTCATACCGTAGAACCATACGCCGCCCAGCAGATGCCGGAACTTCGGATTGCGCCCAGCTTCCGCCACCACAGCATCGATGACGGGTCCGTCCTCCTCGGGGATCAGATCCTCCAGCATGCCGGCGGCGAGGAGACCGAGCACGTTCGGGTCGTCTTCAATCTCGAGGATCGCCTTGACCAGGTCGAGCGCGCCGAGCGGATCGTTGCCGATGAGGTCATTTTGAAAGTCGAACATTGCGCCCCAGTCGTCGTCACGCTCCCTGGCAAGATCGGATCGCGACATAACTTCGACCCACGCGACCGCGAGCTCGGGCAGCGGCATGGCGGCAAAGTCGGGAGGCGCCGATTTGGTATGCGTCTTGTCGCGCCACGCGCGATAGCTCGCCTCGTCCGCTATGGCCATGAGGCGCTGCCGGACTTGCGGATCCTCGACCATGCCATTTTCAATCGAGGCCGCATTCCTCCCCATCAGCCAGCGAAACCGCGGCTGGCGTAGAGCCAGCTCTTGCAAGGCGGACGCAACGCGGCCGGCATGAAAGACGAGAAGCTGGCCGAGCACCTTCCCTTCGGCCAAAAGCAAGACGATCTCGTCGTCGGGCTCACCGGCCAGCTCGGCTTCGATGAACGCGACGCCCCGTTCCGGGTTCGCATTCGAGAGCCCATCGAAATACATGGTAAAGGCGCGGGTGCCGGCCGTTTCATCCTTGAGACCGGTGGTGCATACCACCCGCCAGGCCCGGACCAGATCCTCCAACGACATTGCCTCGAGACGTGCGTCGACCTCCGCGGCGGAGGGAGGCGGTTCGACCTCGCCACCGGAGGCGTCCCTGAACCCGAGCACCTCGTCACACCAGCCCATCCTAAGCGTGGTAGCTTCTCCACCTTGACCGCACAAGGCTGCCCCATTCGAGAGTTGGGGAAAGGGCTTTTCCCGCAACGGAGGCTCCTCTAGGGTGCGCGGCCTTGGCCCGTTTCCCTAGGAGATTTCGACATTATCCGCCCGTCCAAACGCGCGCCCGACGCGCTTCGCCCCATCAGCTTCGAGCGCGCCGTCTCGCGCCACGCCGAGGGCTCCTGCCTCGTCCGCTTCGGCGAGACCCATGTGCTGTGCACGGCGACGGCCGGCGAGCCGGTGCCGCCATGGCTCAAGGGCT
>CAZHCN010000208.1:0-4137 GCA_964530895.1 uncultured Methyloceanibacter sp.
CAAGAGACCGCCCAGGATCGCCCATATGCGTGACGACCCGCGGTCGGTTGATTCGCCGTTGCCCGCGCCGGCGGCTGACGGCGAAGAAAGCGCCGCGGCCTTGGCCGTGTCGAACCACCACGTATCCAGAATGCCGCGGTCGTATTTCGGCTTCGTCTCCGGCCGTGAGAACTTGTCCCAATAGGCGACGGTGTTCGAGGCCTTGTACCAGTGGGGCACCCAATAGTGTCCGGCGCGGAGCACCCGGTCCAGCGCCCGCGCCGCCGTGGTCATGTCCTCCCGGGTCTTGGCGGCGACCACGCGCTCGATCAGCGCATCGACCGCCGGGTCCTTGATGCCGGCAAGGTTGAGCGAGCCGTCCGTGTCCGCCGCCTGGGAGCCGAAATAGCTCCTGAGCTCGACGCCCGGCGTGTTGCGCATCGAATAGCGCTGCGTGGTGATGTCGAAATCGAAATCCTTGAGCCGCTGCTGATATTGCGCCGGGTCCACGTTACGGATACGCGCGTCGATGCCGAGCAGCTTGAGATTCTTGATATAGGGCGCGACGACCCGCTCCATGACCGGCTCGAACATCAACACTTCGATCTTGAGCGGTTCGCCCTTGTCGTTGACGCGCACGCCGTTCTTGACGGTCCAACCCGCCTCATCGAGCAGCTTGCCGGCTCTCTGAAAGAGCGCGCGGTCCTGGCCCGAGCCGTCGCTGACGGGCGGAACATACGCGGGCCCATAGGCCTCCTCGGGGACCTTCACGCCGAGATTGTCAAGCAGCGCCCGTTCGGCCGGCGACGGTTCGCCTTCCGCCTTCATCGGCGAGTTCTCGAAGAAGCTCTGCGTCCGGTCATAGAGCCCGTAGAACATGTTGCGATTGGTCCACTCGAAATCGAAGGCGAGATCGAGGGCCTCGCGCACGCGCTTGTCCTTGAACGTGTCGCGCCTTGTGTTGATGAAGAAGCCTTGCGTGCCGGAGGGCGTCTCGTCCGGCAGAATCTCCTTCTTCACCCGGCCGTCGCGGATCGCCGGGAAGTCGTACTCGGTGGCCCAAACTTTCGAGGTGAACTCCTCGCGGAAGTCGTACGTGCCGGCCTTGAAGGCTTCCATGCCGGCGGTTCGATCGCGGAAATACTCGAACCGGATCTTGTCGAAGTTCCAGCGGCCCTTGTTCACGGGCAAATCCTTTGCCCAATAGTCCGGGTTGCGCCGGTAGACGATGGTGCGGCCTTGCGCGAAGCTATCGATGACATAGGGGCCGGAACCGAGCGGCGGGTCGAGCGTCGTCTCGTCGAACTTCCGCGTTGCATAATACGCCTTGGAGAAGATCGGCAGCTCCGCCACGGTGAGCGGCAGGTCGCGCACCAGATCGCCTTTGAACGTGTAGCGCACCGTGTGCGGATCGAGCGCCTCCGCCTTCACCACGTCACGCAGCATCTGGTGGTAGAGCGGGTGGCCCTTCTCTTTCAGCGCCTCGAACGAGAACACCACGTCGTCCGCGGTGAGGGGGCTGCCGTCGGAGAAGCGTGCCTCGGGCCGCAAGTTGAAGGTCACCGACATGCCGTCATCGGCGACCTCGGCGGTTTTCGCCACGAGCCCGTAGACCGCGTCCGGCTCGTCGGCCGCGCGCGTCATCAGCGTATCGAACAGGAGCTCGAGCCCCTGTGCGGCGTCGCCCTTGAGGATGTAGTTGTTGAGGCTATTGAACGTGGTGACGCCGCCCCAGCCGATCAGCGAGAACGTGCCGCCTTTGGGCGCGTCGGGATTGGTATAGGCGAAGTGAGTGAAATCTTGCGGGTAGGCGAGGTCGCCGAAGGCTGAAAGTCCGTATTTCGGCTCGGACGCGGACGCGGAACCGACCGTGAGCGCCAAGAGGACAAGCGCAGCGCCGGCGGAACGAAGGACTGCGCGCAAGCTTTGCATCAAAGTCTCGACCGCCCCGGCAGCTGCTCGGCCAGCTTCTGATCGAACCACCAGACTTGCAGGAAGCCCGGCGTCAGCCCCGGCAGCTCCTTAGGCTGGCCGTAACGGGCCCAATAGGCGATCCGCACGTCGGGCGAGTACCACTGAGGCACCACGAAGTCTTCCCATTGCAGCACCCGGTCGAGCGCGTGCGTGGCGGCGACGAGCTCTTCGCGGTCCTTGGCGAAGATAATGTGGTCGACCAGCTTGTCGATCGCCGGGTTCTTGATGCCGATCAGGTTCATGCTGCCTTCGCGGTCGGCGGCCTCGGAGCCCCAGAAGTCGCGCTGCTCGTTGCCGGGGGAATCCGACTGGGCAAAGGTCGTGACGATAATGTCGTAGTCGAACACGTTGAGCCGGCGCGTATATTGCGCGGAGTCCACCAGGCGGATCGAGCCCTTGATGCCGAGCCTGCCGAGATTGGCCAAATAGGGCTGCACGATGCGCTCGAACAGCGGCGACACCAGCAGGAACTCGATCTTCATTTGCTGGCCGGTCTTCACGTTGGTGAGGACGCCATTCTTCACTTCCCACCCGGCCTCTTTCAGCAGCGCCACCGCTTTGCGCAAGTTCTGCCGCAGGTCGTTCTGGTCTTTGTTCACCGGGTTCTTGTGCACTTGCGTGAACACTTCCGGAGGCACCTGATCCTTCACCTCGTCGAGGATCTCCAGCTCGCGCCCGGTGGGGAGCGTCTCCGGCGCGGCGAGCTCGCTGCCCTGGAAGTAGCTCCCGACCCGCTCATACTGGCCATAGAACAGGTTCTTGTTGGCCCACTCGAAATTGAAGGCGAGGTTGAGTGCCTGGCGCACCCGGCGGTCCTGGAATTGCGGGCGGCGCAGGTTCAGCACGAAAGCCTGCATCGGCTGTGTGCGCTTGATCCGCACCTCCTGGCGCTTGACGTAGCCGTCGCGCACGGCGGGGAAGTCGTAGGCCGTCGCCCAGTTCTTGGCGCTCGTCTCCTGCCAATAGTCCAGATTGCCTGCCTTGAAGCTCTCGAACGCCACCGTCTGGTCCCGGTAATAGTCGAAGCGGACCTCATCGTAGTTCCACTGGCCCTTGTTCACCGGCAGGTCCTTGCCCCAATAGTCGGCGACGCGCTCATAGGTAATGGAGCGCCCGGGCGAAACGTCCTTGATGCGGTAGGGCCCCGAGCCGAGCGGCGGCTCGAGTGTCGTCTTCATCGGATCGCGCTGCACGCCTTTCGCGTCCGTCCCCGTCCAGTAGTGCTTGGGAAGGATGGTGAGCTGACCCATGATCATGGGCAGCTCGCGATTGCCCTTGGTGTCGAAATAGAAGGTGACCTCGTTGTCGCCGGTCTTCTCGGCGCGGGAGACGTTCTTGTAGTAGAGCCCCATGCGGGGGTTTGCTTTCTTGTTGACCTCGAGACTGTAGATCACGTCCTCGGGCGTGATCGGCGTGCCGTCATGCCAGCGCGCCGCGTCGCGGATCTTGAAGGTGACCGAGGAATAATCCGCCGGATAGGAGGCCCATTCGGCGATCAGCCCGTACGAGGTCGACGGCTCGTCGATGCTGTCGCTCATCAGGCTCTCATAGACGAAGCCGAGCCCCGCCGCCTTCTCCCCCCGGTAGAGCACCGGGTTCAGGCTGTCGAAGCCGCCGATATCGGCCATGCGCACCTTTCCGCCTTTCGGCGCGTCGGGGTTCACATAGTCGAAATGGGTGAAGTCGGCCGGGTATTTCGGCTCGCCGATCAGCGACAGCGCGTGATGGTGAGTCTGGGCGTCTTCGGCGGCGGCTGGGGCGATGAGGAGGGCGGTGAGCGCGGCGGCGAAAGCGAGGCGAAGCAAGGTCATGGGCGCGCGGGAAGCTCCATGGAGGGAATGGCCGAAAGGAGCGCGTATGCGCCCTTGATGCGAGTGCAAAAAGCGCTCGAAAGGCCCGCAAAGGCTAGCATGGCAGGCCCCTCGACCAAATGAATTATCGGTCATGTCCTTAGGGGCCAAAGAAAAGGCCCCCCGGATGGGAGGCCTCTTCGGGAGTCAATCTGAAGGCCTAGAGACCCTCCGGCTCTCCGTTCGGATAGACCGGCTGCGGCTGCGAGGCGAGCGCATCGCCGCCGGACGGGGCGATCGAGCCGGTGCTGTCATCCATGGCAGGCTCGCCCTCGGGATAGACCGGCTGCGGCTGGTTCGCCGACGGCGGCTCGCCCTGGGACGGCTCGGATGG
>CAZHCN010000209.1:0-4114 GCA_964530895.1 uncultured Methyloceanibacter sp.
GCCCCACCAGCGGAACGTCGCCTTGAGCTTCATCGGCGAGGTGGCCGGCGCCTGATCAGTTTCCGGAGAAGATCCGCGTCGCGGCGATCAGTTCGTGCACGATGCCGGGCTCGCTCATGGCGTGACCCGAGTCCGGGACCACCCGCAGATCGGCCTCGGGCCAGGCGCGGGCGAGATCGAAGGCGATCTTCACCGGCGTCACCACGTCGTAGCGGCCATGCACGATGATGCCGGGGATGTGTTTGAGGCGGCCGGCGTTGCGGATGAGCTGATCGTCGGTGTCGAAGAAGCCGCCGTGAATAAAGTAGTGGCACTCGATGCGGGCAAAGGCGAGGGCGTAGTAGCTCTCCGAGAATTGCTGCACCCGGTCGAAGTCGGGCAACAGCGATAGCGTGCGCCCCTCCCACGCGCTCCAGGCGCGCGCGGCCGTGGCTTGCGTCTCCGGATCCTCGCTCGTGAGACGCCGGTAGTAGGCGGCGATCATGTCGCCCCGCTCGGCTTCCGGGATGACGCCCACGTACTCCTCGAAGGCATCGGGGAACAGCCAGCTGCAGCCCTCTTGATAGAACCATTCGAGCTCGGCGCGTCTCAGCGTGAAGATGCCGCGCAAGATGAGCTCGCTGACCCGTTCGGGGTGCGTCTCGGCATAGGCCAGCGCGAGGGTGGAGCCCCACGAGCCGCCGAATACCTGCCAGCGGTCGATGCCGAGATGCTCACGCAAGCGCTCGATGTCCGCGACCAGATCCCAGGTCGTGTTCTCCTCGAGCGAGGCGTGCGGGATCGATCGTCCGCAGCCCCGCTGATCGAACAGCACGATACGGTAAAGCCGCGGATCGTGGTAGCGGCGCATGAGGGGCGTGATGCCGCCGCCCGGTCCGCCATGCAGCATGACCACGGGCTTGCCGGACGGCGCGCCGCATTCTTCATAATAGAGCTCGTGCGGACCTGAGACCTTGAGCCGCCCGGTGCCGTACGGGAGGATCTCCGGGTAGAGCGAAAGGCGCGGAGAAGCCGGCGTGCGTCGGGGATCCATGGTTCACTCCTCGGTCGCGCGCGCCGGCGCCGGCCGCGACTGTGCCAGGTCGAAAATGGCCTCGCCTTCGGGTTTCCGCATCTCTTCATAATAGGCCGTATCGAAGGTCGCAGGAGACGGTCCGTAGAGGCTCGCGCCGACGCCTGCGCCGAGCGCGAGCAGGGCCGCGATGAGGCTTGCCGCGGCGATGCCTGGGGCGGTCTCGGCCACGCCGACCACCCCGCCCAGGGTCACAGCGAGGAACAGGATCAAGAATCCGGTTCCCATGCTGGCGAGCGCCCCCCACGCCGTGCAGCGCGGCCACCAAATCGCAAGCAGCAGCGCGGGGAAGAACGTGGCGGCGGCGAAGGCGAACGCCGTCACCGCGTTGCGCAACGCGTCGACCTCGGCAATCAAGAGGAAGACCATAGCGATAAGCGCGCAAAGGCCGATCGCGGCCCAAGCCGCCATGAGCCGGGGCAGCTCGACGGGCCGGCGGTCAAGCACACCATAGATGTCGTCCGCGAGGCTCGCCCCAAGCGTGAAGAGGTGCGAGCCCGCCGCCGTGAGCGCGATGCTCAAGCCTGCCGTGGCCATGAGCGCGGTCAAGATGTAAGGCAGCTCGGCGAGCATCGGCAGCGCGAGCGCCACACCGTTCCGCGCGACGAGGAGTTCGCCGGAGCCGATGGTGCCGTCGCCGTTGATGTCGCTCGGCTGGATCAAGTGCCATTCGCTCAGTGTCGAGAGCCAACTGGGCATGCCTTGGGTGGGGATGAGCGCCATGTCGCGAAACATGATCAGCTTGGCGAAAGCGGCGATGGCGGGCGCTGTGATTACGAACAAGGCCACAAGCAGGAGCGCCCAGCCGGTGGATCGTCGCTGATCGGCGACCGAGCGCGTGACCCCGCTCCGCATGAGCAGGCTCGGCAGCGCCGCGGTGCCGAGCGCGAAGCAGAGGAACAGCGCGAAGAAGCCGGTCTCGCTGATCGCGCCGAAAGGTTGCAGGAACGGCTTGACGACTTGTGCCGGCGCGGCTTGGGGCAGGGAGGTGATCGCGTCCGGCGCCACCGGCGCCATCCCGGCCGCGGTCTCAGCGCGCTGCAGGGAGCCGAACATCTCGCCATAGGTGAGTTGCGGCGCGGGCAGGTTGGTAAGCATCACCGAGACGACGATGAGCGTCACGGCCAGTCCCACGGCGCCGACAATGAACTGCGCGCTTCCCGACCAGGTCAGGGACCGCATGCCTCCGAGGATGCCGACGGCCGCGACGAAGAACGTGACGAGCAGCACGGCGAGCCAGAAGGGGAGCGGCAGGAAGATCGAGGTGACCACGGCCGCGATCTTGATCTCGGCGGCGAGCAACAACGCCGTCGGCGCCACCTGGAGGACGCTCGCAGCAATGCGGGCCTCACGCGACCGGAACCGCTGGCCGATAAAGGCAGGGAGCGTGTAGGCGCCGGCCCGGCGCAGATACGGCACGAACAGAACCGCGGCGAGCAGGAAGCCGCACGTCCAGCCAAGCCCGATCGCAAGCGCGTCGAAGCCGAGGAAGAGAACGGCGCCGGTATAGGCGAAGAAGCCGGTGCCCCCTACGGCGATCGCCGCCAAGACCAAAGCGTTGTAGACCTGAGGCACCCGCCGGCCCGAGGCGAAGAAATCCTCGATGTCGAGTGTCCGCGCGGCGACGGCGATGCCGAGATAGGCCGCGAGCGGCAAGAGGATCAGACTGCGCGCAACCGTGCCGTCGCTCCAGCCGAGCTGCTCGGCCATGGCCAGCAGGATCACGAGCGAGACGAACGCGCTGGCGACGATGCTGTAATAGGCGCCGAGATGCGGGTTCGGTGTGCGTTGACGCGACGGAGCAATCATCGCCTAAGCGATCTCCTCGTTGACGCTCCGGGTGTGGTCGATGCGCTCCTGCACGCGGACGTACCAGAAGCCGACGACGACCGTGAAGATGAGGAGCCCTTGGGCCAGCAGATAGAAGCCGAGCGGGAAGTGGAGAAACCACAGCCGATTGAGCGAGACCGCGTAGAGGATGGCGACGAACACGGCGCACAGCACGGCCGAAACGGTCGTGATGGCCACAGCCAGCGTCCGCAACTGATGGCGGTCGCGCACCGCTTGTTCGGTTTCGGTGAGTTCCGCCGTCACGCTCCCTCCCACCCCAAAGCCAGCCAAGCAGCAGCACCCGCCAAGGAGTTACCAGCTAGGGGGACCCTTGCAAACTGGGCACGGAGATGCAATTGCCGCCGAAACGTGGCAGAGACGTGACTGGGCTTCCGAGAAACGGAGGGGAGATTGCGGACAATGTTACAGGAATTCAAGGAATTCGCTCTGCGCGGCAACGTGGTCGACATGGCTGTCGGCATCATCATCGGCGCCGCCTTTTCGACCATCGTCCAGTCCTTGGTGAACGACGTCATCATGCCGCCGATCGGGGTGGTGACCGGCGGGGTCGACTTCTCGAACATCTACATCCCGCTCTCCAGCGCAAGCTACGATTCTCTGGCACAGGCCAAGGCGGCGGGCGCGCCGACCATGAATATCGGCGTGTTCATCAACAGCGTGATCAGCTTCAGCATCGTCGCCTTCGTCTTGTTCCTGGTGATCAAGGGCATGAACCATTTGCGCCGCAAGCAGGAGGAGGCGCCGGCGACCGAGCCGCCGCCCTCGCGCGAGGTGCAGCTTCTGGAAGAGATCCGCGACGCGTTGATAAAGCGCGACTAGGCGATCGAACTACCAGTTGTAGCGCATGCCGGCCCTCACGCCGACGCCCTGGGTCTGATCGGCGAAGGTATAGTCGACCTTGGCGAACACCGCGGTCTGGGCGGCGGGGTTGAAGAAGTTCACCCCGCCCGACACCACGCCCCACACGTCCTCGGGCGTGTCATAGAAGTCGTAGCGTTTGCCGTTGGAAACCAACGATGCGTGGTGCGCGTCCGACAGCGTCCCCCACAGGCTGCCGATCACGAATGGCTCGAACGTGGTTCCATTCCAGATATTGCTGCTCGAGCCGAGCCGTAAGCCCAGACGCCCGCGCACGTCGTCGTCGTCGCCGAGATTGACCACGTTGCCGTCGAGTACGAAGTCTTCGACCTG
>CAZHCN010000210.1:0-4077 GCA_964530895.1 uncultured Methyloceanibacter sp.
GCGCTCATCACGAAGCTCGGATGGCCGGTGGCGCAGCCGAGATTGACGAGACGCCCTTCGGCCAGAAGGATGATGCGCTTACCGTCCGGGAACTCGATCTCGTCCACTTGCGGTTTCACGTTGTGCCAGCGGAGGTTCCGCAAGGCCCCCACCTGAATCTCCGAATCGAAATGGCCGATATTGCAGACGATGGCGCGGTCGTGCATGGCGCGCATGTGGTCGACGGTGATGACGTCCTTGTTGCCGGTGGCCGTGACGAAGATGTCGCCCGTGGGCGCCACCTCCTCCATGGTCGTCACCTCGTAGCCCTCCATCGCCGCCTGCAATGCACAGATCGGATCGATCTCGGTGATCGCCACGCGCGCGCCCTGGCTCTTCAAGCTCTCGGCGCAGCCTTTGCCCACGTCGCCATAGCCGCACACCACCGCGCGCTTGCCGGCGAGCATCACGTCGGTCGCGCGTTTGATGCCGTCGGGCAGGCTCTCGCGGCAGCCATAGAGGTTGTCGAATTTCGACTTGGTGACGCTGTCGTTGACGTTGATGGCGGGGAAGGGGAGAACGCCCTTCTTCTGCATCTCGTAGAGCCGATGCACCCCGGTCGTGGTCTCCTCCGACACGCCCTTCATGTTCGCCTTCACCTTGGAGTAGAAGCCGGGATCGCGCGCGAGCCGCTTCTTGATCGTGGCGAACAGTGAGGTCTCCTCGTCGTTCGTGGGCTTGGAAATCACGGACGGATCTTTCTCGGCTTGCGCGCCGAGGATGACGATGAGGGTCGCGTCGCCGCCGTCGTCGAGGATGAGGTTCGCGGTCTCGCCGCCAGGCCACTCCAGGATGCGATCCACATACTCCCAATACTCGTCGAGGGTCTCGCCCTTGACGGCGAACACCGGCGTGCCGTTTGCGGCGATCGCGGCGGCGGCGTGGTCCTGCGTGGAGAAGATGTTACACGAGGCCCAGCGCACCTCGGCGCCGAGCGCTTCCAGCGTCTCGATCAAGACCGCGGTCTGGATGGTCATATGCAGGCAGCCGGCGATGCGCGCGCCCTTGAGCGGCTGCGCCTTGCCATACTCCTCGCGCACGGCCATGAGCCCAGGCATTTCGGTCTCGGCGATGGCGATCTCTTTGCGGCCCCAATCGGCGAGCCCGATATCCCTGACGTGGTAGTTCATGCCGTACTGCCCTCTCACTGCATAAAGATATAAAGAAGTCCTTATATCTTATCCGAGGGGCTCGGAGTCAAGGCCGGGGCGCAAAAGGCCGCAATCGAAGCAGGGCGGAAAATGAAGCAGGGCGGAAAATAAAGGCAGCGCGTCAGGATCACGTCAGGTGTTGAAGGTTATATGTTGATCGTAATCAACGCACGGCACGCTTCGGAGCCTATGACACGCCATGCTCGAATCCCCCAAAAAGCCCGTTTCAGCTGAGGTCTATGTCTGGGACCCGTTCGTGCGCGTGTTCCATTGGACCGTGGTCGCGGCCTTCACGATCGCCTACCTCACGGAGGACGATCTCCTCACCGTCCACGTGTGGGCCGGCTATGTGGTCGGTGCCCTCGTCATTGCCCGCATCGTCTGGGGCTTCATCGGCTCGCCCCATGCGCGCTTCTCCGACTTCGTCTATGCGCCGGCGACCGCGTTCTCTTATGTCCGCGAGCTTCTCCGTTTTCGCGGCGCCCGCTATCTCGGCCACAGCCCGGGCGGCGGCGCCATGGTGATCGTCTTGCTGATCTTCTTGGCCGTCACGGTCGCAACGGGTCTCGTCGTCTATGGCGGGGATCAGCAGGCGGGACCGCTCGCCGGGATGTTCACCAAGGACTTCGGCGAGTCGTTCGAGGACGTGCACGAGATCGTCGCCAACATCACGCTGGCACTGATCTTCTTCCATGTGTCTGCGGTCGTGCTCGCGAGCTTCGTGCATCGCGAGAACCTGGTGCGCGCCATGGTGACCGGTTACAAGCGTCGCTGAGTTCGAGCCCGCGCCGGCTCAGTCCTCTTCGCCAAAACCGTTCTCGACCAGCGCGACGAGTGCCTCGAGCGCTTCCTTCGCCTGCGGGCCGTCCACCTCGATGAGGATCGAGTGGCCCTGGCCGGCGGCGAGCATCATCAAGCCCATGATCGACGTGCCGCCGACCGTATGGCCCTCGCGCGTCACTCGTACATTGGCGGTGAAGCTAGAGGCGCAGCGCACGAACTGAGCAGACGCGCGCGCATGCAGGCCCTTCTTGTTGGGGATCATCACCTCGGCAAAAAAAATGCCCGCCTGTGGCTCGCCGGTGATGTGGCGCGTCTTTGTCACCGGCTAATTCGCCGCCAGGATCTGGCTTGCCACGCTGATATATTTACGGCCGGCTTCCTGCGCCTGCATGATCGCTTCGTCGAGATTGCACTCGCCGCGGACGGATGCGAGCTTCACTAGCATCGGCAGATTGACGCCGGCGATCACCTCTACGTTCGCGCGCTCCATGGCGGAGATTGCAAGGTTGGATGGCGAGCCGCCGAACATGTCGGTGAGCACGACGACACCGTCGCCAGAATCGACGCTGTCGAGCGCGGACAGCATGTCCGCGCGCCGCACGTCGAGATCGTCGTCCGGGCCGATCGAAATGGTCTCGATCTGCTCTTGGGGACCGACCACATGTTCGAGTGCGGCACGAAATTCGCGTGCAAGCATGCCGTGGGTGACGATGACGACGCCGATCATGTTACCTCTTGAATGAATGCCGCCCGCTCAAGGGCGGCTATCTTTGTCGGGAGAGGGGTCGCACGCAAGCCCGAACCTGCTTCCCTAAACCTCATTGTTCCATCGCTTGCAAGAGGGCCATTCGCAACTTTAAAGGTGCCGACGCCTCGAATGCCGACAGCATTAACGACGGAAGCGAGATGCCGGCGAGAACCGTCCGGTCCCACGGGTCGGGGGGCATACGAGGCACCGCGTCGGCGGCGACCAGATCGCAGACGAGCACAAGAGGCGCCGTTGCAAGAAACGGCATTTCGGCGATCCCCAATCCCCTCACCTCGATCAAGCCGGCAAGCGTCTCCGGGACCGAAACCCTCGCCTTTCCGGCGCCTGCCGCCTCGACCCAAACCTGGTCGTCGGCGATGAGGTAGGGGCGAAGCTCGCCCTCGCCGGAAAGCGCCAGGAACCGCAGCGCCAGATCCGACTTTCCGGAACCGGGCTCCCCGCGCAGCAAAGCGGCGCGATTGCCAAGGGCCACGCAGGTGCCGTGGACGAGCTCGCGCGCCAAAGGTTTTCTCGCCGTCCCGTTGACCGTTATGCCGCCGGCAGGCGGATCACGAACCGCGCGCCGCCGCTTTTCCCACCTTCGCCTGGCCGGTTCTCCGCATAGAGATTTCCGCCGTGCGCGATCACGATCTGGCGCGAGATGTTGAGCCCGAGACCGGAATTCTGGCCGAAATACTCTTGCGGCCGGTCGGTATAGAAGCGCTCGAAAATGCGCTCGAGATTTTCCGGTGGAATGCCCGGTCCCTCGTCCTCGACCGTGATTTGGACGTCGTTGCCGATCCGCCGCGCCAGCACGGCGACGCGGCCGCCAGGCGGCGAGAAGGAGATGGCATTCTCGAGCAGGTTGACCATGACCTGGTGCAGGCGGCTGTCATGGCCGCTCACGCGATAAGGATGCGCGCCCGGCGCATAGGCGATATCCACCGCCACCTCCGGTATGTCGTCGCGGTGGATGTCGTTGAACAGCGACACTGTGGCGCGCAGAAGCTCGTCGATGGCAATCGGCTCCGCGTCCTCGCGGGCAAGCTCGGCATCGAGACGCGAGGCATCGGAGATATCGCTGATCAACCGGTCGAGCCGCCTCACGTCGTGCTGAATGATCTCCATCAACCGCTCGCGTGAATCCTCGGTCTTGGCCAGCGGCAGCGTCTCGGTGGCGCTCCTGAGCGACGTGAGCGGATTCTTGAGCTCGTGCGCGACGTCGGCAGCGAAACTCTCGATCGCGTCGATCCTGCGGTAAAGCGCGCCTGTCATGTCGCGCAACGCACCGGACAGATGGCCAATCTCGTCGGAGCGGTCGGTGAAATCGGGAATTTCGGCGCGCGCCTTGACGCT
>CAZHCN010000211.1:0-4074 GCA_964530895.1 uncultured Methyloceanibacter sp.
ACGCCTGCGGCCACCACCATGCCGGCAATATCGGCATTCTCGGCGTCGACAAGAAGGGCACCGAGCTCTACCAGATCACGCTCGGCGGCAGCCCCAAGGACGATGCGGCCATCGGCACCATCATCGGACCCGGCTTCCGCGCCGAAGCCGTGCCGGACGTCATCGACACCATCGTCGACACCTATCTCGAAAACCGCGACGAGGGAGAGAGCTTCCTCGAAACTTGGCGGCGCGTTGGCGCCGCGCCCTTCAAGGAGGCTCTCTATGGCACTGGTTGATCTTGCCACGACGATGCTCATCGCCGATCCGGAAGACGTTGCCACGGTGCTCGAGCCGACGGCCGATGACGGCGCGCTTGCCGCCGCCGCCGGAGGCAATGCCGGGCCGATTGCTATCTCTTTCCCGAGCTTCACCGACGGCCGCGGCTTCTCTCTCGCCCGGCTGCTGCGCGAGCGTTACGGCTTCAAGGGCGAGATCCGCGCCGTCGGGCATCTCATTCCCGATCAGGGTCAATTCTTGCTGCGCTCCGGCTTCGATACCGTAGAGATCGCCGATCCGGACACCGCCGATGTGTGGAAGTTCTCGCTCGAGCGTATCGGCCGCAACTACCAGCCGGCCGTGCGCAACACCTTGCCGCTGCGCTGGAACGCCTCCCACAAGGCGTCGATTGCGCTGAACGAAGCGCTCGGCGCCACCGACGATCTCGTGGGCCGCATCAAAGAGGTGAGCAAGCGCATCGAGGGGCGCATCGCCTTCTCGACCAGCCTCGGCCTCGAGGACCAGGCGATCCTGCACGCCATTGCCAATTCCGGCGTCTTGAAGTCCGGCGCAGAAATCGACGTGTTCACCCTCGACACCGGCCGGCTGTTTCCCGAGGTGCTGGAGACCGTCGAGCTGTCGGAGCTCCGCTTTCGCACGCGCATCCGTCTGGTTGTGCCCGACGCGGCCGAGGTCGAGGAACTCGTGGCCCGCGACGGCGTGTTCGGCTTCCGCCAGTCCGTCGACAACCGCAAATCCTGCTGCGAGGTGCGAAAAGTGCGTCCGCTCAACCGTGCGCTGCAAGGGGCGCAAGGCTGGATCACCGGCTTGCGCCGCGAGCATTCTGATGCCCGCGCCGAGGTGCCGCTCGCCGAATGGGACCAAGACCGCGGGCTCATCAAGGTGAACCCGGTCGCAGATTGGTCGACCGATCGGCTGATGGACTACATCGCGGCCCATAACGTGCCGGTCAACCCGCTGCACGCCCGTGGCTTCGTCTCCATCGGCTGCGCTCCGTGCACACGTGCCGTCGAGCCGGGCGAAAGCCCGCGCGCCGGCCGCTGGTGGTGGGAGAACGAGGAGAAGAAGGAGTGCGGTTTGCACATCAACGGGAACGAAAAAGAAAAAGAGAAGGCCGCATGACCGCGCTTACCTCGCATCTGAAGCTCCTCGAAGCCGAGAGCATCCACATCTTCCGCGAGGCGGCGGCGCAGTTCCGCACGCCTGTGCTGCTCTATTCCATCGGCAAGGACTCCACCGTCCTCCTGCACTTGGCGCGCAAGGCCTTCTGGCCGGCCAAGCCGCCGTTTCCGCTCTTGCACGTGGACACCACCTGGAAGTTCCACGACATGATCGCCTTCCGCGACCGGACGGCGAAGGAGCTCGGTCTCGATCTCATCGTCCACACCAATCACGACGGTCTCGCCCGCGGCATGAATCCATTCGATCATCCGCCGTCCATTTATACGGACATCATGAAGACGCAGGCCCTGCGTCAGGCCCTCGATATCGGCGGTTTCGACGCGGCCTTCGGCGGGGCGCGCCGCGACGAGGAAGCCTCCCGCGCCAAGGAGCGCGTATTCTCTTTCCGCGCCGCCGGCCATCGCTGGGACCCGCGCCTGCAACGGCCGGAGATGTGGCAGCTTCTGAACGGCCGTCTCGGCAAGGGCGAGACGGTGCGCATCTTCCCGCTGTCCAATTGGACCGAAGCCGACGTGTGGCGCTACATCATGCTTGAGGAGCTCGACGTGGTGCCGCTCTATTTCGCGGCGGAGCGCCCGGTGGTCGTGCGCGACGGCCAAATCATCATGGTCGACGACGAGCGTATGCGGCTTCTTCCGGGAGAAAATCCGCAAATGCGCAAAGTGCGCTTCCGCACGCTCGGCTGCTATCCGCTCACTGCCGCCATCGAATCTGAGGCGGCCGATCTCGACGCCATTGTGGAGGAGACGCTCGTTGCGCGCGTGTCCGAGCGGGCGGGGCGGCTGATCGATCATGATCAGGCGGGCGCCATGGAAATGAAGAAACGCGAGGGTTACTTCTAATGACGTTGGCTGCGCTTGAGGCGACACAATCCTCCGCGATTGCCGTTAGCCCCGATCACAAGTCCGAGGCCATGGTGAGGCTTCTGACCTGCGGCTCGGTCGACGACGGCAAGTCCACGCTGATCGGCCGGCTTCTCTGGGATGCCGCCGGCGTCACCGACGATCAGCGCGCCGCCATCCTGCACGCTTCGCACAACCGCGCGGTCAACGGCGAGCGCATCGATTTCTCTCTTCTGCTCGACGGCCTCGTGGCCGAGCGCGAGCAGGGCATCACCATCGACATTGCCTGGCGCTATTTCGAGACCGCGCGCCGCCGCTTCGTCATCATCGATTCCCCGGGGCACGAGCAATACACCCGCAACATGGCGACCGGCGCCTCCCATGCCGACATCGCCATCCTCCTGGTCGATGCCCGCCACGGCGTCAAGCGTCAGACCCGGCGCCACGCCGCCATTTGCGATCTCGTCGGCATAAAGAAGGTGATCGTCGCCATTAATAAGATGGACCAGATCGATTGGTCCGAGGCGCGCTATCGCGCCATCGAGGCGGACTTCCGGACGCTTGCGGGGAATTTCGATTTCACCGAGATCACCGCGATCCCGGTGGCGGCGCTCACCGGCGCCAACGTGGTCGCGCACTCCGCCGAGATGCCCTGGTACAAGGGTCCGACGCTGCTCGAATATCTTGAGAGCGTCGATCCGAAGGTGGACGCCGAGAACGCGCCCTTCCGCATGCCCGTGCAGCTGGTCTTGCGTGCCTCGAACGATTTCCGCGGCTATGCCGGCACGGTGACCTCCGGCGCGATCAACGTCGGGGACCGCGTGGTCGACGCGCGAAGCGGCCTTGGCGCCACGCTCCGCCGCATCGCCACCATGGATGGCGACCGGCCGTCGGCGACCAAGGGCGACGCGGTGACGCTCGTGCTCGACACCGATCTCGATATCTCGCGCGGCGCCGTGCTGTCCGAGGTGAAGCGCCGCCCGGTCAATGCCGACGTCATCGAGGCGCGGCTCGTCTGGTTGTCCGAGACATCGTTCGATCCGGAGGTGGGGTACCTGCTGCGCACCGCCACCGACCTCACGCCCGTCACCTCCATGAGCGTGTCGGCGCTCGTCGATTTCGAGACGCTTGCCGCAACGCAAGCCCATGAGTGCGGCATGAACGACATCGCCGATTGCCGCATCCTGCTCGGCCGTTCGACGGCGCTCGATCTTTTCCGCGATCTGCCCCTTACCGGCAATTTCGTGCTGGTCAACGCCATCGACGGCGCAACCGTCGCGGGAGGCGTGATCACTTGGGTGCAGACCGGGGCTGCCGCCGTCAGCGACAATGTGCTCGTTCTCGATCGTGCCCGGCTTGCGGGATTATGCGCCGATCTCGGCGATTCCCCGGCCGATCAGGCAGAGTTCGAGCGGCGTGCTCAGGAGGTGGCAATTCTGCTACGCTCGGCGGGGGTTCCGGTTCTCATCGAAACTGACCAATAATAACGATGCGGATCTCGCCGGTAGCGTAGGGGGAGGCTCTCATTAATGGTTGATTTCAGCTGGGCAGCCGCCCTGCTGCCTCTCGCTGGTGCGGGTTTCGGTGTCGGCTTTCTCGTCGGTCTGACCGGGGTCGGCGGGGGCGCGCTGATGACGCCTCTGCTCATCTCGACCTTTGGGGTGAGCCCGGCGACGGCCGTCGGCACGGATCTGCTCTACGCCTCGGTGACCAAGACGGTCGGCGGCTGGCGCCACCATGTGGCGGAGAATGTGGATTGGCCCATCGTCAT
>CAZHCN010000212.1:0-3971 GCA_964530895.1 uncultured Methyloceanibacter sp.
GAAGATCTCGTCCACGTGCTTGGTATGATAGCCGAGGTCGAACTGGGCGCGGATCACCTCCGGTGACAGGGCCTTGGTCACGTCCTTATCGGCCAGAAGCTCCGTCTGAAAGTCCTTGCCCTCCTGCCACACCTTCATCGCGTTCCGCTGCACGAGGCGGTAGGCGTCCTCGCGGCTGACGCCGGCCGCTGTGAGCGCCAGCAGCACCCGCTGGGAGTGGATCAGCCCGCCCAAGCGATCGAGATTGGCGCGCATGCGCTCAGGATAGACCACGAGGCCGCTGATGATGCCGGTCAGGCGGTGGAGCGCGAAATCGAGCGTGACGGTGGCGTCGGGTCCGATCATGCGCTCGACCGAGGAATGGGAGATGTCCCGTTCATGCCAGAGCGCGACGTCCTCGAGCGCCGGCATGGCGTAGCCACGCACGACGCGCGCGAGCCCGGTGACATTCTCCGACAGCACCGGGTTCCGCTTATGCGGCATGGCGGAGGAGCCCTTTTGACCCTCCGAGAAGAACTCCTCGGCCTCGAGCACCTCGGTCCGCTGCAAATGCCGGATCTCCGTGGCGAGCCGCTCAGCCGAGCTCGCGATCACCGCAAGCGTGGCAAAATAGGCCGCATGCCGGTCGCGCGGCACGACCTGGGTGGAGATCGGCTCAGGGCTCAAGCCGAGCTTCTCCGCCACATAGGCTTCGACCCGGGGATCGACATGGGCGAACGTGCCGACCGCCCCTGAGATCGCACAGGTGGCGACTTCCTCGCGGGCGCGGACCATGCGCGCCTTGCCGCGCGCAAACTCGGCGTAGGCCACGGCGAGCTTCAGCCCGAACGTGGTGGGCTCCGCGTGGATGCCGTGGCTGCGGCCCACGGTGATCGTGTCCTTGTGCTCGTAGGCGCGGGTCTTCAGCGCCGCGAGCAGCGCGTCGAGATCGGCGATGAGGATATCGGCCGCTTGCACGAGCTGCACGTTGAAGCAGGTGTCGAGCACGTCGGAGGAGGTGAGGCCGGCATGGAGGAAGCGCGCCTCCGGCCCGACATGCTCGGCGACGGAGGTGAGGAAGGCGATGACGTCGTGCTTCACCTCCCGCTCGATGGCGTCGATCCTGTCGATGTCGAAGCCGCCGCGCTTCTTGGCGGCCTCGGCAGCCTCCTTGGGGATCAGGCCGAGCTTTGCCATGGCCTCGGCGGCGTAGATCTCGATTTTGAGCCAGATGCGGAACTTGGTTTCGGGCTCCCAGATGCGAGCCATCTCGGGGCGGCTGTAGCGTGGGATCATGCGTGCGGTCTTGGCCTTTCCCGGAAGGAGGGTGGCGAGAGGCAAGGTCTAGCAGAGCGCACGGGCGCGCTCAAACACGGGCGTCGCGGCAGCCTTAAGATTTCAACGGTCCAGTCGACCGGCTCACATCTCGACGGTCTTAGATCTCGACCGTCTTGGGCTCCCGCGGTCCGAAGATCGCGACATAGACGGCCGAGGCCACCGCAAGCGCGGCATAGGCCGGCCTTGGCGGGATCAGCATGTCGAGCAGGAAGGTGTAGAAGTCGTTGATCGAGGCGAAATAGAGACCCGACGGCGTCCAGTCCTGCTGGCTCGGATAGGTGGCATGGATGTAGAGAAATCGCAGAAGGCCGCCGAAGCTGCAAAATGCCACGACGAAGATGAACAGGGCAAACAGGGTCCGGACCAAGAATCCACGCCGGGCGGCGAAGCGCTGGCACCACCAGGTGACCAGGGCGGCGAGCGTGCCGGCGAAGCCGATGATCCGCACCGTGTGCTGGGTCTGGACGGTCATGACCGAGTTCATGTAGTCGCCGATGATGAGCGCCCACATGGACACGCCGATCACGATGGCGAAGAGCGCGGCAAGCACGAAGCCGACCACCTTGGTGAAAGTCACTTTTTCCATTGCCGCAGTTCCCTCTAAGTCCATCGGCGGATTCGACTATGCAAGGGAAATGGGTCGGCTGCAATGGATGCGAGGCGTGGACACTTGCTGCTCGGCGCGGTTTATGCTCCGATCCGCCGCCGGTCATAAGGGAGGCAGTCACGCCATGGCATTCGATGATCTCAAGGCCGAATTAGCGCTTCTCATCAACCAGATGGAGAACCAGCCCGAGGATCGGCACGAGCTTTATTTGCAGATTCGCGAGAGGCTGAACGAGATGCGCGCCTACGGCATGCCGCTGCCTGAGGACCTCGTGAAGTTCGAGGAGGAGCTCGAGGCGCAGTTCAAGGACGAGGACCAGGGCGCCAAGAAGAGCTAGGCGGCGGGGGGCGGGCGGTCAGCCCGCAGGCGGCGGCGCCGTATCGTCGATCTCCTCATACGTGCCGTTGGACCAGCGATAGACGGCATAAGGCGGCAGGTTTGGGTCGCCCTTCTCATTGAACTTGAACCTGCCGATCACCGTGTTGAACTCGGTGTCGTTGAGTGCCTTGACCACCGCCGCGGCGTCTGTGGTTCCGGCTTTCTCCGCCGCCTGCTTCCACGCCTGGATCGCCGCATAGGTGTAGAGCACGTAGCCTTCCGGCTCGATACCCTTCTCCTTGAACTTGGCGACGACCCCGGCGGCCGCCGGGTTCTTGCGGGGGTCGGGCGAGAAGGTCATCAGCGTGCCTTCGCCGGCGGGCCCCGTAATCGACCAGTACTCCTGCGTGATGAGCGCGTCCCCGCCCATCAGGATGGTGTCCATGCCCTGGTCGCGCATCTGCCGGGCGATCAGCCCGGCCTCCGTGTGATAGCCGCCGAGAAAGAGCACATCGACGTCCGCCTGCTTGAGCTTGGAGACCAGCGCCGAATAGTCCTTCTCACCGGCGGTGTAGGACTCGTCCAGGACTTCCTTCTTGCCGGCGGCGTTGAGTGCCTTCTTGACCTCTTCGGCCAAGCCTTTGCCGTAAGCCGTCTTGTCGTCGATGATGGCGATGTTCTTGTCGGCGAAATGGGTGGCGAGATATTTGCCGGCGACGCCGCCTTGCTGGTCGTCGCGCCCGCAGACGCGATAGATGTTCGGCCCGGCGCGGTTGTCGGTGAAAGCCGGGTTGGTGGAGGCAGGCGAGATCTGCACCAGATTACTCTCGGCATAGACCTGGGACGCGGGGATCGAGGAGCCCGAGCAATAATGCCCGGCGACCAGCGCCACGTTGTCGCCGGCCATCTGGTTGGCGACCGCCACGGCCTGTTTCGGATCGCAGGCATCGTCGCCGATCTCGAGCTTGAGTTTCTTGCCGAGCACGCCGCCGGCTTCGTTGATGTCTTCGACGGCCATCTCGCCGCCATTCTTCATCTGCTGGCCGAAGGACGCGTATTGACCCGTGACCGGTCCGACGACGGCGATCGTCGTCGTGTCGGGATCGTCATCTCCGTTGCAAGCCACGAGCGCCAGGCTCGCGATGAGTGCTGCAATCAACCCGGCCATCCGCGTCATGCGTGATCTCCTTCAAAACCTCAACGCGCTATCTATACCACGCTCACGCGTCGCGTGCTCGCCAGGTGAGGGGGCTCGTCCGCTCGTAGAGCCAGCGATATTGCGTGACCATTTGCGTCGTTCGCATGACGCGGAAACCGAGCAAAGCGGCGGCCAACAGCACCCCGTAGGTGACGAGATAGTAATAGGGCGAGAGCAGGCGACCGTCGAACAGGGCGTAATGGAAGAAGCGGACCGCGGCCGCGAGCAACGCCGTGTAGAAGAACACGCGCCACAGCGGCCGCCAGCCGCGCGCGAGCCCGCGGCCGGCCAGGAAGGCCGCGCCGCCCCCGATGACCACGGTGAGGATCAGAAACACGCGCAAGCCGTCGTCCGAGAGCCAGCTCATGCCCCGTTCGTCTCCTTCAGCATGGCCGTGTCGCCCTCCAGATACGCGGCACGCACCTCTTTCCGCGCAAGCAGCTCCTCACCGGTCCCCGACATGGTGATCCTGCCATTGACCATCACGTAGCCGCGATGGGCGAGCTTCAGCGTGTGATAGGCGTTCTGCTC
>CAZHCN010000213.1:0-3940 GCA_964530895.1 uncultured Methyloceanibacter sp.
CGAACGCCTGGTCGAAATCGCGCTTGATCAAGGTCCGCACCTTCTGCGCCTTGAGGTAATAGGCGTCGTAATAGCCGGCCGACAGCACATAGGTGCCGATCAGGATACGCCGCTTGACCTCGGCGCCGAAGCCCGCCTCCCGCGTGTTCTCGTACATGGAGATCACGTCGGAGCCAGACTCGCGCAAGCCGTAGCGCACGCCGTCATAACGGGCGAGGTTCGAGGAGGCCTCCGCCGGCGCGACAATGTAATAAGACGGGAGCGCATATTTGGTGTGAGGCAGGCTGACCTCTTTGATAGTGGCGCCCGCCGCCTTCAGCCATTCGATACCCTGCTGCCACAGCGCCTCGATCTCGGGCGCCATACCCTCGACGCGATATTCTTTCGGGATGCCGATGGTAAGCCCCTTCACGCCTTGGCCCACCGCCGCCTCGAAATCGGGCACCGGCAGATCGGCGCTGGTCGTGTCCTTGGGATCGTGGCTCGCCATGGCTTTGAGCATGATGGCGGCGTCACGCACGCTGCGCGCGATGGGTCCCGCCTGATCGAGCGAGGAGGCGAATGCCACGATGCCCCAGCGCGAGCAGCGGCCGTAAGTCGGCTTGATGCCGACCGTGCCGGTGATCGCTGCGGGCTGGCGGATCGAGCCACCCGTGTCGGTCGCCGTGGCGCCCATGCACAAGCGCGCCGCGACCGCCGCCGCCGATCCGCCCGACGAGCCGCCGGGCACGAGCTTCGCGTCCGATCCCTCCCGCTGCCAGGGATTGACCGCGGGCCCGTAATGGCTCGTCTCGTTGGACGATCCCATGGCGAACTCATCGTTGTTGAGCTTGCCGAGCATCACCGCGCCTTCTGCCCACAGATTGGCGGTCACCGTCGACTCGTAGGTCGGCGTGAAGCCGTCGAGAATGTGCGAGCACGCGGTGGTGCGGACGTCCTTCGTGCAGAACAAATCCTTGATGCCGAGCGGGATGCCCTCGAGCGCACCCCCCTCGCCCTTGGCAAGGCGCGCGTCGCTCGCCGCGGCCATTTCAAGGGCCCGCTCCGGCGTCGGCAGCACATAGGCATTGAGCGCCGCGTTCGCCGCCTCGATGGCTTCGACATGGGCTTGCGCCAGCTCCCGCGCGGAGAACGACTTGTCGCGCAATCCGTCGCGCGCGCCGGCGATGGTGAGGTCTGTCAGCTTGGTCACGGCGCTCACGGCTTCACGTCAGGGCAGAGGACATAGTGGTTGAACCCGTCGGGCTTGGTCGCCGACTCCTGGTCGCCACCGTTCGACTCGCTCTCCTCCGCGGCATCATCGTGGTCGAGCTCGCTCGGGTCCATATCCTCGGAGAGGGGCAACTCACTCTCGTTGCCTTGCTGCTGGGTGATGTCGGTGAGGCGGCTGACGACAAGGCCCCCGGTGTCCGTAACCGCAATGGCGAACAGATCGGGATAGACATAGCCTTCCTCGTCGCAGAACGCGTTCGCCAGCCAGCTTTTGTCATCGCGGGGCGTGACCGAGACGAAGTCGCAATGCTGGGCACTGGTGGTCACGCCCTTCTTGTTCAGGACATAGAAATCGAGGTCCTCGCCGAGCTCCTCCACGGTCTTGGTCTTGAGTTCCTCGCAACCGGCATCCGACGTGGCATAGGTTCCGTCGGGCAAATCCCCGGCGAAAGCCGTCGAAGCCCCGGCAAGCACGGCCAGCAAGACGAAGGCTGCTCTCCGCATCCCCCTACTCCACGATTTTCGGCACGACGAAATAATGATCGTCGACCTTCGGCGCATTCTTGACGATGTCGTCGGCGCAGAACCCATCGGTCACGACGTCTTCGCGCTTCTTCATGGTCATGGCTTCGACGCGGGTCATGGGCTCCACATTGGACGTGTCGAGCTCGTCGAGCTGAGCCACCCAATCGAGAATCCCCGATAGCTCCGTCTCGAGCCGCGTCGCTTCCTCATCGGTGATGGCGATGCGGGCAAGGCGGGCGATGCGGCGGACGGTGGCGCGGTCGACGGACATGGTTTAGGGCGGTTTTCGGGGTTCAGGGTTCCGGGTTCCTGTAGCACCGGGCCGGAAAGGCGGCAACTTGGCTTCTCGCCACGCCTCGCAGGGCGTTCAAGCTTCGAACGGCACGCCGAATTCGGGCACGACAACGCGATTTCCGGCCATTTCGGCGATGAATTTCTCCGCCGTCTGGTCGAGCACCGGAAAGGTCCCGTAGTGGCACGGCACCACCGTCTCGAAGTCGAAGAAGCGCTTGCAGGCGAGCGCCGCCGTCTTGGCCCCCATGGTGTAGCGGTCGCCGATCGGCACGAAGCCTATGGTCGGCGCGTAGAGCTCGTTGATCAGGGCCATGTCGGAGAAGATGGCCGTATCGCCCATGTGATAGAGGGTCTTGCCCTCCTTCGCCGCGATCACGACACCGCAAGGGTTGCCCAGATAGAGCGGGCGCCCGTCCACCATGTTCGAGGACGAGTGAAAAGCCGGAACGAAGGTCAGGTCGAAGTCCTCATGGGGTTGCGTGCCGCCCGTATTGCCGTGATCGGTCTTCTCGATCCCTTGGCCTTGCAGATAGCTGGCGAGCTCGTGGACGGCCACGAGCGTCGCGCCCGTCTCCTTGCAGATGGCGACGCTGCTGCCGAGATGGTCCTCGTGCCCATGAGTCAGCGTCACGTGGGTTACCCCATCGATGACCTTGTGCAGGGGAATCTCCGCCCTCTCGAAGGTGGCGTTGCCGGTGAGGAACGGATCGATCAGGATGCGGCTTGCGCCCGTGTCGATGCGGAAGCAGGAATGGCCGAACCACGTAATCTTCATCATCTCACCCTTTAGATTGGCCTCGTGACAGCAACTCCGCCCCTTCCTATCGAAGACTTGGCTTCGAGGCTACAGCCCGAGGCCAGGCTGCTCGGTCTCGACGTGGGCACCAAGACCATCGGGCTGGCGCTGTCGGACGTCACCCTCTCGATCGCCACACCTTATGAGACGCTGCGCCGCACCAAGTTCACGGCGGACGCGCAATTGCTCGCCGCGATCGCGGCGAAGGAAGGCGTCGGCGGCCTCGTCATCGGCCTTCCCATCAATCTCGACGGATCCGAAGGGCCACGTGCCCAGTCCACGCGCGCGTTCGCCCGCAACCTCGCCGGGCACGTCCCGCTGCCTATGGCCTTCTGGGATGAGCGGCTCTCGACGGCGGCCGTCGAACGCCACCTGATCGAGGCGGATGCCTCCCGCAAGCGCCGCGCCGAGGTGATCGACCGCATGGCCGCCGCCTATATCCTGCAAGGCGCGCTCGACCGGCTGAGAAACCTCGCGGGGCAGCGCTAAAGGGGCGCCGTCTCGAACAGTTGATAGCCCGTGACGTTAGCCGGGCACAGCCCGCCCCCGCAGAGCGCGACGGTCGAGACGACGTTGCCGATGGCCAGCACGAGAAACAGGAGCAGCGCCGAAAGCGGCAGCACCTTCAGACGAACCGACATCGGCTCGGCCCTGGAGAACTGCCGGTCGTCCAAGAGCATGATCGCGCAGCCGAGGATGATGGCGCAGGCGGTAATGAACGCCCAGGTGTAGAGATGGAGACCAAACACGGGATTGCCGTAGGAGCCTGTGCCGGGAACAATATGCAGCAGGATTTGGCGCATCGAGATCAAGCCGCCGGCCATCGCCCCGATGATCGCCACACCGTAATGGCTCGGCTTCGGCCCGAAGATGAGATTGAGAGCAATACCGAACCCGGCGGCAAAGAAGCCGGCGCGCTGGAGAATGCACAACGGGCACGGCAGATCGCGGAACCAGAGCTGATCGACGAAGGCGAGCACCAGCACCGTATCGAGGACAAGAAGCCCCAGGGCATTAAGCAGCCGCGACAGGTCGGCGGTCATGCCTTTCCTCCTAGAGTCAGAGCCCGATATTCAGCACTTCGGTCGCATGGAAGCGGAAGAGAACAAGCAT
>CAZHCN010000214.1:0-3903 GCA_964530895.1 uncultured Methyloceanibacter sp.
CGCAGGGCCGACTGCCAGCTCGCATAGCGCACGCGGACGCCCTTGCGAATATCGAGATAACCCGACGAGGCCCCAAGCGGGATCGGGTTCTTCGGCGTCGAGACGAGATCCATGTGCGTGAGCGGTCCCTAGCACCGGCGGAAAGGCTTACCGGCTTGGCGACTCCTTATACCAGCGCCGCGCGCCATGACCACACTATTGCCGCGCGCGGACATGCCGGCCAGCAGACCGTCTGCACACTGCCAATGTGCTGATTGCTATGCATATTCAATCCGCCTGCCCTCTTGAAGCCCCTAGGCCCCGCACCCATATCGGAAGCGCGTAAGGCCCTCCGGGGCTTGCGTCTTGACGTGCCCGGCTCGCCGGAAAGAGCGGGCAGAACCATATCGCTTCTTACGGAGGATGTGACATGAGACACTTCGATCTCTCCCCCCTTTACCGCTCCACCATCGGCTTCGATCGCGTCGGCTCGCTGCTCGACACGCTGAGCGCGTTCGAGGGCGAGGCGCCGAGCTACCCCCCCTACAACATCGAGCGGGTCAGCGAGAACGCCTACCGCATCAGCATGGCCGTTGCCGGATTCGGTGAGGGCGACCTCGACATCGAGGTGAAAGAAAACACGCTTTCCATTAAAGGCGAGAAGCGCGCCGAGCAGGAGAATTCCACCTTCCTGCACCGCGGTATCGCAGCGCGCAGCTTCGAGCGCCGCTTCCAGCTCGCCGATCATGTCGAAGTGAAGGGCGCAACGCTGGAGAACGGCCTGCTCCACGTCGACCTCGTACGCGAGCTGCCCGAGGCTATGAAGCCCCGCACCATTGAGATCACCACCAAGACGGCCGAGCAGCCCAAGGTCATCGACAGCAAGGCTGCCTAGTCGCCCGTCTGGATCCAGATTTTCGCGCTAGCAAGAAGGGCGTCCTCCGCCGTGGGGGGCGCCCTTCTCGGTTTCGCAGGTGCTATGGGAGAGAACGACCTGCCAGGAGTGCCGCGCGTACGCAGAACCTTAACGCCGGCTAAGAGAAAGCGTACGCCCCGCAACTTACGCGAGCCTTAACGGCGCGGACTGGCGGACAATATCTCGTTAAGACTTGGCGGTGCCGGAGATCATGTCGACGATGGCCCCGCTCGCGATCAACCCGGCCAGATTGGCGGCGAGATCGAACGCTGGCGCCTCCCCAAGGCACCTTCCTGCCGCTTCTCCGATTGTCGCCCCGCGTTCCAGCGCAAGGACGAAGCGCGCCCCGCCCTCCGGCAGACGGCGCACCTCCACATCGAGCTTCGGCCGTATCACGAGCGCGTCCTCCCCGTCGGCCGGGAGTCGCGCCGCCTCGTTTTCGCCGTCCCGCGACGCGAGCTGCCAAATGGTGATCACCGGGTAGAGCGAGCGCACCACGTGAAGCGAGGGATGAAGCGTGAGCCTCGCCTCTGCCGCCCCCTCCGCCACCGCCTTCAGGCCCGCGAGCGGCAGCGGTTTCGCATCGGCGGCGTGATAGGCCGCGTGCCACGCCCATTCGAGACGCATGACGTCGGCGAGATAGGGCACCGGGGCGGCAGGTGGAAAGTCCGCGACGAAAGCGGCGAAGCCTTCGCCGTAGCGGAGCAGCACGGGCGAGCGCGGCGGGTCCTTCTCCACATAGGCCCGGGCCATGGCGCGGAAGAACTCTTCGCCCACCAGCCGCGCCGCCACAGGGAAGCGGTTGGCCAGCGCATCGATCAGGCTTGCATAGACATTGTTGCGATAGACGCCGAAGCGGCGCGACGGGGTGCCACTGGCCTTGCGCACGAGCGGCCGCGGGACCGCCGCCCCTACGTCGAGGACGGCACGGACAAAAGCGCTCTGAAGCTCCGCACCGCGCATCGCCATCACACCGCCACACGGTGCTCGCGCCGGCCGGCGATGACAGCATCGGCGCGCCTCGCCTCGGCGAATAGGGTGGCCCAATCGGGCACGTCGTTATCCCATTCGATCAGGGTCGGCTTCGGACCGGTGCGGGCCAGCGCGCGTGCATAGAGCGCCCACACGGGGTCTGCCACTTCGCGCCCGTGATCGTCGATGAGGAGCGCCGAGCCGTCGTCGTCCTCATCTTCGTCATGACCGCCGAGATGGATCTCGCCGACATGCTCGGTCGGAAAGCTGTCGACATATCCGGCCGCGTCGAAGCCGTGATTGGCGGCTTGGACGAACACGTTGTTGACGTCGAGCAGAAGTCCGCACCCGGTCCGGCGGACCACCTCGCGCAAGAACGCCACCTCGCTCATGGAGGTCTCGGCAAACGCCACGTAGGTCGAGGGGTTCTCGAGCAGCATCTGCCGCTGAAGCGTGTCCTGCACCTCATCGATATGCGTGCACACCCGATCGAGCGTCTCCTCGGTGTAAGGCAGGGGCAGGAGGTCGTTGAGATAGACCGTGTCGTGGCTCGACCAGGCGAGGTGCTCGGAGAACAGCGCCGGCTGATAGCGGTCGGCGAGCGACCGCAAGCGGCGGAGATGATCTTTGTCGAGAGGGCCAATGCCGCCGATCGACAGCCCCACCCCGTGTAGCGAGAGCGGATAGCGTTCGCGCACCGCCGTCAGGTAGGCGTGCGGCGGGCCACCCGCGCCCATATAGTTCTCGGCGTGGACCTCGAACCAGCCGATATCGGGCGCACCATCGAGGATGTCGCGATAGTGCTGAGGCTTCAGCCCGACCCCTGCCCGTGGCGGGATCGGGCTGTGATGACCTGAGGCGAACGCCATCACGACGCCCTAGGCGGGAGGCAGATCACGGTCGAGCGGCTCGAGGCTGCCCTTGCGATCGTCCGGCAGCTCCATGGTCACGCAGGTGCCCTTCGGCACGAGCTTCCAGGAATTGCCCTGGTAGTCGATCTTGGACGTTCCGGCGCAGGTCGTGCCTTCGCCGGCCTTGCAGTCGTTCTCGCCGGCCTTGGCCACGCCGTAGCACTTCTCCTGATCGTCTGCGGCAGATGCAGCCTGGCTCGAGGCGGCCATCCCGAGGGCGGCGGCGAAGGCGCAGCCGATCGCCACGCCAGTGAGTTTCTTGGTGTGATCGTTCATGTCAGCTCCTCGAAGTGGGTCAGTTTTCCACCGGAACGTGCGGCATCCCGGCATGCTTAAACTGCGCATCGAGTAGGCCAGTGCTTGCGCTCACATTCAAATCACGCCTCCGCCAGACAAAAGTGACCGGACTCACGGCTTTTGGGGGTCTGAAAGCACCGAATCCCGCTTGTGTCCCCCTTGTAAATCTGTCATTTTGAGGTCAAATAGGACAGGCTTGCTGACCTTTGTTCTGGAACTGCGGCATGGGGTGAAGAGGCTTCTTTTTGAGAGGCAAAATCCGGTCCCCGACCCCGCATCGCTGGCGCAGAGGGCGCTAGCCGCCTAAGGCCAGGGTCTTCGCTCTAACGCCAGACGCTTTATGCTGGTGGAGAGACCGGCCATTCGCCAAACTCTAACAGGGCCCGCTCTCGCTTGGGACGGGCAAAGGTTCCACGACGACCATGGCACCCCGTGCGCTCATTCCTGGACCTGTGGCTGCGGCACCGTACGGCCTGCCGCCTGCGCAAGGACTCTATGATCCGGCCAACGAGCACGATGCTTGCGGTGTCGGCTTCGTAGCGAACCTGAAGGGCCACAAGAGCCATACGATCATCGAGCATGGCTTGCAGATCCTGGAGAACCTCACCCATCGCGGTGCGGCGGGCGCCGACCCGCGCGACGGCGACGGCGCCGGCATCCTCGTGCAGATTCCGCATGCCTTTTTCCAGGAGGTCTGCCCGAAGCTGAACATCAAGCTGCCCGGTCCCGGCGCGTACGCGGTCGGGCATATGTTCATGCCGGCCAACCAGGCACAGCGCATCTATTGCGAGTCCGTGGTGGAGCGCGTCGTCGAGGCCGAGGGCCTGC
>CAZHCN010000215.1:0-3846 GCA_964530895.1 uncultured Methyloceanibacter sp.
ACGTTCTCCGTGCCTTCGGCCACCAGGAGTTCGCCGATCGTGCCGTCCTCGACGGCCTCGACCTCCATGGTCGCCTTGTCGGTCTCAATCTCGGCGATGACATCGCCCGCATGCACCTCGTCGCCCTTGCGCACGTGCCATTTGGCGAGCTTGCCCACGTCCATGGTGGGCGACAAAGCGGGCATGAGGATCTCGGTGCTCATGGCGCCTCTTTCGCCGCCTTGAGCGCGGCGGCGGCATCTTCCCAATGCTGTCCGTCGAAGGCGTTGATGCGGGTGACGCGCACGGCGCCCGGCTCCAGGCAATGCAGGTTGACGCTATAGCCGTCCGGCATCACGCGCGGCACGTAGAAGCTCTTGATGCCGCAGACGGAGCAGAAATGATGTTTCGCGATGCCGGTGTTGAACGTGTAGGTGGTGAGCTTGTCCTGTCCGGTGAGCAGGCGGAAGCGATCCGCGCCGATGTGATAATGGAGATAGCCTGCCTTCCTGCAGATCGAGCAATTACATTCCCGCGCCTCGATCTCGTCGGGAGCGAGCACTTCGAAAGTGACGGCGCCGCAATGGCAGCCGCCTTTCTTCCAGGTCATGGGAGCGTTTTCCATGCGCATCAGTCCCGGTAGCAGACGGACTTCGCCGCTTTCACGACCAGGTCTACCGACGGCAGCGCCAGCTTCTCGAGATTGGCCGCATAGGGCATGGGCACGTCGGCGCCGGTGATCTTGATGGGCGGCGCGTCGAGATAGTCGAAGGCCTCCGCCGTGACTTGCGCGCAAATCTCGGAGCCGATGGAGCCGATGGGCCAGCCTTCCTCGATGGTCACGAGGCGGTTGGTCTTCTTCACGGAGATCACCACCGTGTCGATGTCGAGGGGCCGCAAGGTCCGCAAGTCGAGGACCTCCGCCTCGATGCCCTCCCCCGCCAGCGCCTCGGCCGCTTCCAGCGTGTACATCATGCCCCGCGAATAGGACACGAGCGTCACGTCGCGTCCTTCGCGTGCGACGCGCGCCTTGCCGATGGGAAGTACGACGTCGTCCCCCTTCGGGACCTCGCCGCTTTGGCCGTAGAGGAGCTCGTTCTCCAGAAAGATGACGGGGCTGTTGTCGCGGATGGCGGCCTTGAGCAGCCCTTTAGCGTCGGCGGCGGTGTAAGGGGCGATCACCTTCAGTCCGGGCACGTGGGCGTACCAGGACGAGTAGTCCTGACTGTGCTGGGCGGCGACCCGCGCCGCGGCCCCGTTCGGCCCGCGGAACACGATGGGGCAATGCATCTGGCCGCCGGACATATAGAGCGTCTTGGCGGCGGAGTTGACGATGTGGTCGATCGCCTGCATGGCGAAGTTCCAGGTCATGAACTCGACGATGGGCCGCAAGCCCGCGAAGGCCGCGCCGACGCCCACGCCGGCAAAGCCATATTCGGTGATCGGCGTGTCGATGACGCGGCGCGCGCCGAACTCTTCGAGAAGCCCCTGGGTCACCTTGTAGGCGCCCTGATATTGGGCGACCTCCTCGCCCATGACGAAGACGTCCGCATCGCGCCGCATCTCCTCGGCCATGGCGTCACGCAAGGCCTCGCGCACCGTGATGGTTGCCATCTCGGTGCCGGCCGCGACCTCCGCGTCGGCTTGCGGCTCCGCAGGGGCGACTTCCGGCGTGGCCGATGCCTCTTCGACCTCAAGCGGCGCTTCGCTGGTCAGCGGCGGTGGCACCGCGTCTGAGGGCGGCGCAGCCGCCGTCGGAGCTGTGGAGGATGACGGGTTCACATCCTCGCCGTTGGTCAGCAGGATGGCGATGGGCTTGTTGACGGGAATATGCTCGGTCCCTTCCGGCACCAGAATCTCGCCGAGCGTGCCGTCGTCGACGGCCTCGACCTCCATGGTCGCCTTGTCGGTTTCGATCTCGGCGATCACGTCGCCCGCATGAACTTCGTCGCCCTCGTGGACGTGCCACTTGGCGAGCTTCCCCTCCTCCATGGTGGGGGAGAGCGCAGGCATGAGGATTTCGGTCGGCATCACACGCTTCGGGTCATATCGCCGTCACGTCGGTGAAGAGCTCGGACGGGTCCGGCTCTGGATCGGCTTGCGCGAACTCCGCCGCGTCGTTCACGATGGCGCGAATATCGCGATCTATCCCCTTCAGCTCGTCCTCGCTGCGCCCCGCCTCGAGAAGGCGCGTACGCACGAGCTCTATCGGGTCGTGATGCGCGCGCATGTCCTGCACCTCTTCGCGCGTCCGGTATTTGGCGGGGTCCGACATCGAATGGCCGCGATAGCGGTAGGTCAGCATCTCGAGGATCATCGGCCCCTTGCCGCTTCGCGCGTACGCCAAGGCGCGCATCCCCGCTTCCTTCACCGCCGCCACGTCCATGCCGTCGATTTCCTCCCCGGGAATTCCGAAAGCGAGCCCCCGGTGGTGAAGTTCCTTCCATTCGGCGCTGGCGCGTTCGACGGACGTGCCGAGCGCGTAATGGTTGTTCTCGATGACGTAGACGATGGGCAGCTTCCACAACGACGCCATGTTGAAGCTCTCGTAGACCTGGCCCTGATTGGCCGCACCCTCACCGAAGAAGCTGACGCAGACATGATCGTTGCCGCGATATTTGTTGGCGAAAGCGACGCCGGTGCCGAGCGGCGCCGGCGTGCCGACGATGCCGTGGCCGCCGTAGAAGTTCTTCTCCACGGAGAACATGTGCATGGAGCCGCCCTTGCCCTTGGAATAGCCGCTGCGGCGTCCGGTGAGCTCGGCCATCACGCCTTTGGGGTCCATGCCGGTGGCGAGCATGTGGCCGTGGTCGCGATAGGCGGTGATGATCTGATCGCCGTCCTTGATCGCCATCATCATGCCGGTCACGACAGCTTCCTGGCCAATATAGAGGTGGCAGAAGCCGGCGACGAACCCCATGCCGTATAGCTGCCCCGCCTTCTCCTCGAAGCGGCGGATCAGCAGCATTCGGCGATAGGCGCTAAGTTCCTCGTCCGGTGTCAGAACTGGCTTGACGGTGGCGGCGGCTTGTCTCTCGCGTGCCTGATCCAGCCAAAAATTCGTTGCTCCCGGCGTCAGGCTTGGGCTCGTCACACCTGGCCTCCTTCGACTCAAAACCCCCCGCGCGCTCGCGGCAGGCTAGCACGAGTTGAAACTGGCCTGAAAGCTTGGAGGGTGTGGGGTGGCGCCCGCGATCAGCGGTCGCAGTTAGCGCTTCGTCAGCGGTCCCGTCGGGTCGGGCTCGCGGCGCTTCATCATGACGAGATCGTCGGGACGGGCGAGGTTCAGGAGCGCGCGCGCCCGCTCGTCCAGCATGTCGGGATCGAGGCTCTCCGGCCTGAGCAACGCCACGTCGCGCTCAAGCCTCTGCCGGACGTCGTGAAGGCCGGCAAGCTCGCCCTCCAGTACTTCCTTGCGCCGCTCGAGATCGGCGCGGGCCTTGAGGCCATGCTCGCCAATCTGGAGGTGGTAGCCGAAATAGCCGCCGACGCCCAAGGCCACCAGTGGAAAGATGAACGCCGTGAACCGCATGTCCCCTCCCGTACGCAGCGAATCGCAAACATCGATTGGGAGTGGTTAAGTCGCGGTTACCGCGGCGCGGATCACTTGTGCTTCAACACCGAGGTGCCGCCATAGCGGGCGCGCGGGCCAAGCTCCTCCTCGATGCGGATGAGCTGATTGTATTTTGCCACGCGGTCGGAGCGGGCCAGCGAGCCGGTCTTGATCTGTCCGCAATTGGTGGCGACGGCGAGGTCGGCGATGGTGGCGTCTTCGGTCTCGCCGGAGCGGTGCGACATCACCGCCGCGTAGTTTGCGTCATGCGCCATGCGCACCGCATCGAGCGTCTCGGACAACGTGCCGATCTG
>CAZHCN010000216.1:0-3822 GCA_964530895.1 uncultured Methyloceanibacter sp.
AGGTCACGGCCGTCGGCACGCTCCTCTCCAACGAATCGGTCACGGTCAGCGCCGAAATTCCCGGACGTCTCAAGGAAATCCACTTCACGGAAGGGCAGCCCATAGAGAAAGGCGCTCTGCTCTTCAGTCTCGATGATTCCGTCTATCGCGCGCAGGTCGCCGACGCCGAGGCGAAGCTCAAGCTGGCCGAGCAGACCTATAAGCGCACGAGCCAGCTGTTCAGCAACAAATACGCGACGGCCCAGTCTGCAGACGAGGCGGTCTCGAACCTCGCCGTCGCCAAGGCGGCCGTCGAGCTCGCCAGCGTTCAGCTCGATAAGACGCGGATCGTGGCGCCGTTCTCCGGCATTGTCGGCCTTCGGAAAGTCAGCGTCGGCGAGTACATCACCGCCGGCAAGGCGCTAGTCAACCTCGAGGCCATCGACCCGGTAAAGGCGGATTTCCAGGTGCCTGAGAAGTTCCTACCGGCGATCAAAGTGGGGCAAAACATCCGGATCAGCGTGGACGCCTTCCCCGGCGAGACCTTCGACGGCAAGGTCTACGCCATCGACCCGCGCATCGACGTGGCCGGGCGAAGCCTCTTGGTGCGCGCCAAGGTGCCGAATAAGGATCAACAGCTGCGGCCGGGCCTCTTCGTGCGCGTGACGGTGCTGCTGAAGCTCAAGGAGGATGCGCTGACCGTCCCGGAGCAGGCCATCGTGCCCCAAGGCGACAGCCAGTACGTATTCAAGATCAATGACGGCAAGGTCAAGCTGACCAAGGTCAAGCTCGGCATGCGCCGCTCAGGCCGGGTCGAGATCCTCGACGGCCTTAGCGCCAACGATGAGGTCGTCACGGCGGGGCAGCTCAAGCTGCGTGACGGAACTCAGGTCTCCATCGTCAACGGCGCCGGGGCTTAGGCGTGACGCTTCCCGAACTGTCGATCAAGCGGCCGGTATTCGCCACGGTTATGAGCCTCGTGCTCGTGCTCATCGGGCTCGTGTCCTATGACCGGCTCACCGTGCGCGAGTATCCGGCGATCGACCCGCCCGTGATCACGGTGGAAACCACTTATCCCGGCGCCAGCGCGGAGATCGTCGAAACGCAGGTCACCAAGGTGCTGGAGGATTCGCTTGCGGGCATCGAGGGCATCGACTTCATCACCTCGATCAGCCGGCAGGAATCGAGCCAGATCACGGTGACGTTCAAGCTCGACCGCAACCCGGACTACGCGGCAGCGGACGTTCGCGACCGGGTCGGCCGCGTGCGCGGGCACCTGCCGGAAGAGATCGACGAGCCGATCATCCAGAAGCGCGAGGCTGATGCCCGGCCGATCATGTTTCTCGCCTTCTCGAGCAAGAACCATTCGGCTCTCGAGATCACCGACTACGCGGACCGCTACGTTAAGGATCAGCTCACGACCCTGAACGGCGTGGCCGAGGTGCGTCTCTACGGAGATCGCGCCTACTCGATGCGCATCTGGCTAGATCCCGAGCGGCTCGCCGCCTATCAGCTGACGCCGCAGGATATCGAGAACGCGTTGCGCCGCCAGAACGTCGAGGTGCCGTCGGGGCGCATCGAAAGTCAGCAGCGCGAGTTCACCGTGCTGGCCGAGACCGATCTGCGCACGCCGGAGCAGTTCAACAATCTCATCATCAAGGAGGCCAATGGTTACCTCGTGCGCTTGAGCGATGTGGGCAAGGCCGAGATTGGCGCGCTCGACGAGCGCCGCGTCGTCCGCTTCAACGGCAAGCCGGCAATTGCGCTCGGCGTCATTAAGCAGGCGACCGCCAACCCGCTCGAAGTCTCGGAGGAGGTCAACGCGAAGCTGCCCAGCATCAGGGCCTCCCTCCCGGAGGGCATGGAGGTCCGTGTGGCGCACGACAAGTCGATCTTCATCGCCGAGTCGATCAAGAACGTCTACACGACCATCGGCGAGGCGGTGGTCCTCGTCATCTTGATCATCTTCCTGTTCCTGCGCTCCATCCGGGCAACGCTGATCCCGCTCGTCACCATTCCGGTGTCGCTGATCGGCGCGTTCGCGCTGATGTACGCCTTCGGCTTCTCGATCAACACGCTGACCTTGCTTGCGCTGGTGTTGGCCATCGGCCTCGTGGTCGATGACGCCATCGTCATGCTCGAGAACATCTTTCGCCATGTCGAGACGGGCATGACCCCCGTCAAGGCGGCCCTGGTCGGCAGCCGCGAGATCAGCTTCGCCATCGTCGCCATGACCATCACGCTCGCGGCGGTGTATGCCCCGATCGGCTTCATGACGGGCATCACCGGGCGCCTGTTCACGGAATTCGCCTGGACCCTGGCCGGCGCGGTGATCGTGTCCGGTTTCGTGGCGCTCAGCCTGTCGCCGATGATGTGCTCGAAGCTCCTGAAGCATCAGAGCCATCACAATTTCGCCTACCGCGTCATCGAGCGCTTCCTGAATTGGGTCACCCGGTCCTATCGCGCGCTGCTCAAAGGCGCGCTCGCCGCCCGCCCGCTCGTCCTTCTGATCGGTCTTGCTGTGGCAGGCTCGAGCTATTTCCTGTTCACCACGCTCAAGAGCGAGCTCGCGCCCGTGGAGGACGAGGGGCGCATCAACGTGAACTTCCGGGGACCGGAAGGCGCCACCATCGAATACACCGACGAGTATGCGAAGCAACTCGAGGATATCGCGCTCGCAGTGCCCGAGGCGGACCGGGTGTTCGTCGTGGCGGGCAGCCCGACCGTGTCGCAGGGACGCGTCATCCTCCGCGTGAAGCCCTGGTCCGAGCGCACGCGCAGTCAGCAGGAGATCGGCCAGTCCATCGCGCCCAAGGTCTCGGCCGTCACCGGCGTCGTGGCCTATCCGAGCAACTCGCCGCCGCTCGGGCAGAGCTCGCGGTCGAAGCCCATCAACTTCGTGATCGAGACGGCGCGACCCTATAGCGAGCTCCAGAAGATGGTCGACGCGTTCCTCGACAAGATCCGCGACTACCCGGGCCTCGTCGACGTGGAGAGCGACCTCAAGCTCAACTCGCCGCAGCTCGACATCTCCGTCGACCGCGAGAAGGCCGCCGCGATGGGTGTCGAGATCGAGACCCTCGGCCGAACGCTCGAGACCATGCTCGGCGGACGCCAGGTCACGCGGTTCAAGAAGGAGGGCCAGCAATACGACGTCGTGGTCAAGATCGCCGATATCGACCGCGAGAACCCCGACGACATGCGGCGCATCTATGTGCGCGGCAAGGACGGCGCCATGATCCCGCTGTCGAACCTCATCACCATCAAGGAGACGGTGGCGCCGAAGGAGCTCAACCACTTCAACCAGCTGCGCGCCGCGACCATTACCGGGCAGTTAGCGCCCGGCTACTCCTTGAGCGATGGGCTGGCTTTCCTGGACAAGACCGCCAAGGAGGTCCTGCCGCCAACGGCGCAGATCGATTACGCGGGTGAATCGCGCGAGTTCCGCGAGGCGAGCGCCAGCATGTATCTCACCTTCCTGCTCGCCCTGGCCTTCATCTATCTGGTGCTGGCGGCCCAGTTCGAGAGCTTCACCGACCCCTTCATCATCATGCTCACGGTGCCGCTCTCCATCACCGGCGCGTTGCTGGCGCTGTGGTGGAGCGGCGGCACGCTCAACATCTATAGCCAAGTCGGCCTCGTTACCCTGATCGGGCTGATCACCAAGCACGGCATCCTCATCGTCGAGTTTTCCAATCAGCTCCGCAGCAAAGGCAAGCCGATGCGAGAGGCGGTGATCGAGGCGGCGGGCTTGAGGCTGCGGCCCATCCTCATGACCACGGGGGCCATGGTGCTCGGCGCCGTCCCGCTTGCCATCGCCACCGGGGCCGGCGCCGAGAGCCG
>CAZHCN010000217.1:0-3819 GCA_964530895.1 uncultured Methyloceanibacter sp.
TGAACCTGCCACGACGAGACACAGAGCAGACCGGCGAAGAGCAGAGCAAACCGCACTCTTTTTCGTGAGAAAATCACTCGATCGGGTTGCGCCATACGCCCTGGCCGTTCAGTCGATGGCACCGGAGGGAAGCGGCAGAATCAAGGCAAAACGCTTACGAATCCTTAACCTTAGAGGCTCGGTTAAGCCCGGTGATAAGGATGGCCGGCGAGGATGGTCATAGCCCGGTAGAGCTGCTCGGCAAGGACGACGCGGGCAAGCCCGTGCGGCAGGGTCATGGGGCCGAGCGAAAGCAGCAAATCGGCCTTGTTTCGGGCTCCCGGACCGAGCCCGTCGGCGCCGCCGATCAGAAAGGCAAGCCCGCCCGCGCCTCCGTCCCGGTACTTCGCCAGGGCTGCGGCGAACGCCTCGCTGGACAGCATCTTACCGGCCGGGTCGAGCGAGATCAGCGTGTGTGACGAAGGGACTTTGGCAAGGAGCGCGTCCGCTTCGGCCGCGCATCGGGTCTCTGCGCTCGCTGCCTTGGACTCCGGCAACTCGAGGCTCGCGAGCGGCGAGAGACTTAGGCCCCGGCCGAGCGCCTCGGCGCGGGCGAGATAATGGGCGTAGAGCTCACGCTCCGGCCCCTGCTTCAGCTTCCCGACGGCCGCGATCAAGAGCCGCATGGCTCATGCCTCGCTAGGGTACCGCCGGTGGCGGTCAGCCGTCGATCAGACCACCATCCGCTCCATGGGTCGGTCGGCGGACCACATCTTTTCGAGGTTGTAGAACTCACGAACCTCGGGGCGGAAGACATGGACGATGACATCGCCGGCATCGATCAGCACCCAGTCGCACTGGGGCAGTCCTTCGACGCGGGCGCGGCCATAGCCTTCATCCTTCAGCTTCTTGATGAGGTGGTCGGCGACGGCGCCGACATGCCGCTGCGAACGACCCGAGGCGAGCACCATGTGGTCGCCAATTGAGGTCTTTCCTTTCAGGTCGATGGTGACCACGTCTTCGGCTTTCGCGCCGTCGAGCGTGTCGAGCACGACCTTCAGCAGTCTATTCGGATCGGCGCGAAATGACGCAAATCCGGTCGGAGGCGTGCCGTGTTCGGCACCCTCTCTAGGTGAGCGCATGTTTGAGTGGGTGTCCTTCTGCCATTGCTCCTGGAAGCGGCGTTGGCCGTGTCTTGCGCATAATGCTGGAGAGCCGCTTCACACCATAAAGATAGTATGCCGGCTCGCTGGGTTTCAATAGCTAGTATTGGGCGCCTCTGATCTTGGTCTTATTTCGAGGTCTTTGGTTCTCTAGCCCGATTCCAAGACATTTTCGCGAAGGGCGGTCGAAGAGAGCCCCGACAGTCTGTGGCTGAGGACGGTCCAGGCCGGCGGCACGAGAAGCGCGAGCCCGGCCGCGTCTGTCTCGTCGACATAATAGGGCGCGAACCGCTGTGCCGCCTGGCTGGCACGCGCTTTCAGTCGGTAGCCCGGCCGGTCGAGGACCGCGATGGGCACGAGCGAAAAGATCTGCGGCCACGCCTTCCAGCGGTGGAACGCCGCGAGATTATCGGCCCCCATAAGCCATACGAAGTGAACACCGGGAAAGCGCTGCTTCAGGGCTTTGAGGAGATCGACAGTGTAATGCGACCCGCTCCCGCCATCGAAGCCCGTAACGGTGATTCGCGGATGCCGCGCGACCGCTCTGGCGGCCGCCACCCGTTCGGCGAGGCCGGGAAGGTCCGACACGTCTTTCAGCGGATTGCCGGGCGTCACCAGCCACCACACCTGATCGAGCCCGAGCCGTTTCAGCGCCGTCAGGCTGATCTCGCGGTGGGCCGCATGGGCCGGATTGAACGAGCCGCCGAGCAGTCCGATGCGCATGCCGGGAGCGGCCATGGGGACCTTCAAATAAAACGGCGGTGCTTCGCTCAAGGCCGGGTCTGGCCTTGCCCGCGCACCACATATTTGAACGTGGCGAGTTGTTCGACGCCGACGGGCCCGCGCGCATGGAACCGGCCCGTGGCAATCCCGATCTCCGCCCCCATGCCGAACTCACCGCCATCGGCGAACTGGGTCGAGGCGTTATGGAGCACGATGGCGCTGTCCACGCGGGCGAGGAATTTCTCAGCCGCGTCGTGATCGTTTGTGACGATGGCGTCGGTGTGCTGCGAGCCATACTCGGCGATATGGGCGATCGCCTCGTCGAGCCCGTCCACCACCTTCACCGCAATGATCGGCGCGAGATATTCCGCGCCCCAATCCTCGTCGGTGGCAGGCTTCACGCGGCTGTCGGTGCGCTGCGTCTCCGGATCGCCGCGCACCTCGCAGCCCGCCTCGATCAGCGCATCGACGATGGGCGTGAGATGGGTGGCGACGGCAGCGTGCGAAACGAGCAGCGTCTCCGCCGCGCCGCAAATTCCCGTGCGCCGCATCTTGGCGTTGACCACGACGTTCTTCGCCATGTCGAGATCGGCGTTCTCGTCTACGTAGACGTGGCACACGCCTTCCAGATGCGCGAACACCGGGACGCGCGCTTCCTTCTGCACGCGCTCCACGAGGCTTTTGCCGCCCCGCGGCACGAGCACGTCGATGGCGCCGTCGAGACCGCCGAGCATGAAGCCGACCGCCGAACGGTCGACGGTGGGCACGAGCTGGATGGCCGAGGCGGGCAGGCCGGACGCGGTCACCGCCTCGGTCAGGAGGTTGGCGATGACGAGCGATGTCAGGAAGCTCTCCGAGCCGCTCCGCAGGATCACCGCGTTTCCGGCCTTGAGGCAAAGACCCGAGGCGTCGGCCGTGACGTTGGGCCGGCTCTCATAGATCATGCCGATGACGCCGAGGGGCACGCGCACCCGCGAAATTTCGAGGCCGTTCGGCCGTGTCCACTTGGCGATGGTGGCGCCAATCGGATCGGGGAGCGCCGCGATCTCATGGAGGCCTTTCGCCATGGCCGCGATCCCCAGGCCGTCGAGCCTGAGCCGGTCGAGAAAGGCCGCATCGCGCCCCTTCTTCTCGGCCCCTTCCAAATCCTGCCGGTTTGCCTCGATGATGGTTTCGGCGCCAGTTTCGAGCCGCGCCGCCATGCGGCCGAGCGCGTCGTTCTTGACGTCCGTAGAAGCGAGCGCGAGCTCCGCCGCCGCCTCGCGGGCGAGCAGGCCCATATAGAGCATCATCGGCTCCAGGCTGGCTCCGGAGTTTTGGGCGAGGATAGACACGTCTTCTAGCCTTTGCGGTTCAGGGTCATGTCGTCGCGATGGATCAGCTCAGGCCGGCCAAGGTAGCCGAGAATAGCGGCAATTTCACTGCTCTTACGGCCGATAATCGCCTTCGCCTCCGCATGGCCATAGGCCGCCAGCCCACGGCCGATCTCCACGCCGTCGCCGTTGCGGATCGCCACCGCATCGCCGCGCTCGAAATGCCCTTCGACCCGCGTGACGCCCGCGGGCAGCAGGCTCTTACCCGAGGCCAGCGCCGCCGCGGCACCGCCGTCCACGACCACCGCACCCCGCGGCACGAGCGTGCCGCCGATCCAACGCTTGCGTGCGGTCGTGGGATCGGAATGCGCCAGAAACCAAGTGCACACGCCGGTCGTCTCAAGCGCGCGCAAAGGATGCATCACCTTGCCGCTCGCGATCACCATATCCGTACCGGCTTGCACGGCGATCTTGGCCGCCTCGATCTTGGTGACCATGCCGCCGCGCGACAACTCCGAGCCGACGTCCCCGGCCATGGCCTCGATCTCCGGCGTGATCTCGCGCACCTCTTCGAGCCGTCGCGCCTCCGCGCACGATCCCGGCGGAGCCGTATAGAAGCCGTCCACGTCTGACAGGAGCAC
>CAZHCN010000218.1:0-3809 GCA_964530895.1 uncultured Methyloceanibacter sp.
AAATCTCGCGAATCTATCGAGAGGAGGGGCTGACGATGGATTGGCTGATCAACGATGCGTTGCCGGTGCTGGCGCGGATCTTCCTCGTCTGGATCTTTCCCTTCAGCACGCTCGACAAGATCATCAACTGGGACAACGCGGTAAAGCAGGCGTCTTCGGGCTGGCTACCGGGTGGGGCCGCTCTCCTGTTCCCGGCTATGGCTGTCGAAGTGCTCACGCCGCCGATGATCGTGTTCGACTGCTATGCCGGGATCGCGGCGTTCATTCTGGCGGGTTATTGCGCCGTCACGGCACTCCTCTACCACAATTTCTGGGCCTATCCGCGCTTCTGGTCGCCCGCGAGCGAGGGCTATCCGCATATCTGGGACTTCTTCAAGAACTTCGGGCTCGTCGGCGGGTTGATCTACGTGATGTATGCGGCCGGCTTCATCCAGACGGTCGGGGGCGACATCGAGAAGGCGGCTGCACTGACGCAGCCGGTTGTCGCGATGATAGGCGGTCAATGAGCGTGAACCCCGAGCATCCGAAGATTCCCTATTGGCATTTGTGGACGGATGACCAGGGGGTTACGCATCAGACGCGCTGCGAGCTGACCAACTTCGAGATGGGCAGCGTCGGTGGCAAAGCGCAGCCGCAATGGAACGATTCCCCGTTTACGGGCAAGACGACCTTCGTGTTCTGTGTCCTGCCCGTCGGGTGGAATGGCGACTGGCACGAGAACCCGAAGCCGCAATGGATCTCGGTGTTGTCCGGACGGTGGTTCGTCGAGTCCACCGATGGCACCCGGGTGGAGATGGGACCCGGCGATCTTGCGTTCGGCGGAGATCAGAATGCCAAGCCTGACAGGGAGGGGCGGACCGGACATCGCTCCGGCACGATTGGCGATGAGCCGTGTTCGCTCATGACCGTCCGTCTGGACGAGCCACAATGGGTGGGCGCCAAGCCCGGCGCCTTCAAGTGAGGAGCGGCATTGGATGGCGGTCACACAACTCTTGAGAGTCAGCATTACCGTCGCCGACCTCACGAGCACGGCGGCATTCTATCGCGATGCGCTCGGGCTCGACGTCGGGCCCGAGCAGACGCTGGGCGATCCAGCCTGGAACCGCCTGCTCGGCCTTGATGAGGGTACGACGGCGCGCGCTGTCGATGTCTCCATCGGACAGGAGACCCTGAAGCTTGTGGCGTTCGATCCGAGAGGTGCGCCTTACCCGGCGATGCGCGCCTCGAACGACCAATGGTTCGAGCATGTGGCGCTCGTCACCGGCGACATCACCGCGGTGTGGGAGAAGCTGATGGGCGCGTCGCCGGAGGCGATCACCGAAGGCCCGCCAGTGCTCCTGCCGCCCAATACGGGAAGCGTGACCGCCTTCAAGTTCCGCGATCCCGAAGGACACCCGCTCGAGCTGATCTTCTTTCCCGAAGGCGTCGGTGATCCGCTCTGGCATCGAGGAACCAGCCCCGGGATCCGCGGCTATGACCACACGGCGATCTCCGTGATGGATATCGACCGGAGCCTCGCCTTCTATACCGGGCTGCTCGGCTTCCACATTGGCGGGCGGTCGCTGAACCAGGGGCCCGGGCAGGACCATCTCGACGGGCTCATGGGGTGTGAGGTCGACGTGGTGGCGCTGCAACCGGCGGAGGTGAAGACGCCCCATGTGGAGCTTCTGCATTACCGGATGCCGCAGGGGCGCACCGAAAACAGACCCGTGAAGGCCAACGACGTCGCCGCGGCACGCCAGGTCCACGCCGTGGACGATCTCATCGCGCTGGTGAGGCGGCTCGAGGCGGCGGATGCGCCGTTCGTCTCGCCGGGCGTCGTGACGCTCAAGGATGGCGGGAAAGCCGCCGCGGTCCGCGACCCAGACGGGCATATGGTCGTGCTTATCGGGTCGTAGGGGCCTACGGGCCGGCTCACTCAGGCCCTTGGCGGCAATTATTGCGGGATGCGCCGGATTTTGCTATCTCGCGGGGGCGCGCGAAGTCGCAATGAACATAAGGAATCCCCGGGGGTAGTTGGATGCATATCAATCCCAAAGAAGGCCATCCAGACATGGATTACCGTGAGCACCTCGCCACTTACAGTTTGTTCTGTAAGATGACGCTGTGGACGGTGCTCATCGTGGCCGCAATCGTGGCGGCCATGGGTTGGTTCCTGACGTAAGCTTGCGCTCTCGGTAGACTTCTCCCTAGCTCGCTCAAGCGAGCGACAACCCACGCAGGCAATTGGCCGCGTCCCGGCCAAAGAGTCAGCTGACGGAGCCACGATGATTGCGATTGGCGTGCCCGCCGAAGGCAAGGACGAGCCGCGGGTCGGGATCACTCCCGAAACGGTGAAGAAGCTCGTCAAGGCCGGGGCCAAGGTCACCGTGCGCTCGGGCGCCGGCTTGCGGTCCCATTTCTCCGATCAGGAATACACGGACGCCGGTGCCACGATCGCCAAGAGCGACGCGGACGCGGTTGCGGACGCCGATGTCGTGTTCACCGTGCGCCGCCCGGAGCTCAGCCTCGCCAAGGCGATGAAGAAGGGCGCGGCGCTGATCGGCATGCTCGATCCTTTCTCCGACGCGGAAGGTCTCGACGCGCTCGCCAAGACCGGTGTCTCGCTGTTCGCCATGGAGCTCATGCCGCGCATCACCCGCGCACAGAGCATGGATGTTCTGTCGTCGCAGTCGAACCTCGCCGGCTACAAGGCCGTGGTCGACGCCGCCGCGGCGTTCGAGCGGGCGCTGCCGATGATGATGACGGCGGCCGGCACGGTCCCTGCCGCACGCATTTTCATCATGGGCGTGGGCGTCGCCGGACTTCAGGCGATTGCTACGGCACGCCGGCTCGGCGCCATCGTCACGGCGACCGACGTCCGCCCCGCCGTCAAGGAGCAGGTGGCCTCGCTCGGTGCCAAGTTCATCGCCGTGGAGGACGAGGAGTTCAAGCAGGCGGAGACGGCCGGCGGCTACGCCAAGGAAATGTCCGACGAATACAAGAAAAAGCAGGCGGCGCTCGTCGCTGAGCACGTCAAGAACCAGGACATCGTCATCACCACGGCGCTGATCCCCGGGCGCCCCGCGCCGAAACTCATCTCCAAGGAGATGATCGAGGGCATGCGCCCCGGCTCCATCATCATTGATCTCGCCGCCGAGCGCGGCGGCAATACCGCGCTCACCAAACCCGGCGAAATCGCCGAACACAAAGGCGTGCGCATTTTCGGGCTGCTCAATCTGCCGGGTCAGGTGCCGGTCAATGCGTCGAGCCTTTATGCGCGCAACTTGCAGGCCTTCATCGAGCCCTTCATCGATAAGGAAACGAAGGCGCTCGCTATCAATTGGGACGATGAGCTCGCCAAGGGCACGGGAATCGCCCGCGACGGCGCGATCGTCAACGCGATGGTCGCCGAACGTCTCGGCGGCAAGGGCGCCGGGGCCGCAAAAGGCGATCCCAAGCCCGCACGGGCCGCGCGGGCGCCCACCAAGACCGGGCCGGCAAAACGGGCGGCCAACGGCACGAAAGCTCCGGCGAAGAAGAACGGCGCCAAGCCCAGGGGAGGCAAGACCACATGACCAGACGGACATTGCGTGTTGGGCTCCTCCTTCTCGCGCTGGCCATGCTGGTCGACGCGGTGTGGGCCGGAGGCGCCTATGCTGCCGAGGCGGCCGCGCCCGAAGGCGGGCACGACTTCATCTCGCAATTCTCGATCTTCGTGCTCGCCGTTTTCGTCGGCTATTACGTGGTGTGGAGCGTGACGCCGGCGCTGCATACGCCGCTGATGTCGGTGACCAACGCCATCTCCTCGGTGATCGTGGTCGGCGCGC
>CAZHCN010000219.1:0-3805 GCA_964530895.1 uncultured Methyloceanibacter sp.
TAGACGCCGAACTCGCCCTTAGGCGCTTCGATCGGCGCGTAGGCCTCGCCTTTCGGCACGTGATAACCCTCGGTGTAGAGCTTGAAGTGGTGGATGAGGGCTTCCATGGAGCCCTTCATCTTGGCACGCCGCGGCGGCACCATCTTATGGTTGTCGACAGTGACGGGACCCGGTGTGGTGGTGAGCAGCTCACAGCACTGCTTCATGATGCGCACCGATTGGCGCATCTCCTCCATGCGGATGAGATAACGGTCGTAGCAGTCGCCGTTCTTGCCGATGGGAATGTCGAATTCGAGCTCGTCATAGCACTCGTAAGGCTGCGCCTTACGCAGGTCCCAAGCGGCGCCGGTGCCGCGGATCATGACACCGGTGAAGCCGTGCGCCCACGCATCCTCTTGGCTGATCACGCCGATATCGACGTTGCGCTGCTTGAAGATGCGGTTCTCGGTCAGCAGGCCCTCGATATCGTCGCAGACTTTCAAGAAAGGGTCGCAGAAGGCGTAGATGTCGTCCACGAGCTTCGGCGGCAGATCCTGATGTACGCCGCCCGGGCGGAAGTAAGCCGCATGCATACGGCTGCCGCTCGCACGCTCGTAGAACACCATGAGCTTCTCGCGCTCTTCGAAGCCCCATAACGGTGGGGTCAGTGCGCCGACGTCCATGGCTTGCGTCGTGACGTTCAGGAGATGGGAGAGCAGACGCCCGATCTCGGAATAGAGCACGCGGATGAGCTGCCCGCGCTTCGGGATTTTGAGGCAGAGAAGCTTCTCGACCGAGAGCGCGAACGCGTGCTCCTGGTTCATGGGCGCGACGTAATCGAGCCGATCGAAATACGGCACCGCCTGGAGATAGGTCTTGTGCTCAATCAGCTTCTCAGTACCGCGGTGGAGCAGGCCGATATGCGGATCGACGCGCTCGATCACCTCGCCGTCGAGCTCGAGCACAAGGCGAAGCACGCCGTGGGCGGCGGGATGCTGCGGACCGAAATTGATGGTGAAGGTGCGGTCGTCGCCTTCACGCTTCCCGCTATCGATCTCGGGCGCTCTTGTCTCGATCTCGGACATTACGCGTCCACCTTGCTTTGCGCCTTCGCGGTCTTGGCGCCGACGCCCCGATTGAAGCGGTCCCAGCCGACGATGAAGCGTTCATGGGTGCCGGAGCCGATCTCCTCGACACCGTCATGGGCCGTGACCCGGAAGCGGGCCCGCGGACCCCGTAGCTCGATGCATTCGGCCTCAACGGTCACGGTGAAGCCAGGAGGGGTCGCGGCCTTGTGGGACACGTCGATATGAACGCCGAGGCTCCCCTCGCCTTCATCGAGATGCGGCTCGAGCAGTTGGACGCAAGTCCATTCCATGAGGCCAACCATGAATCCCGTGGCAAAGACCTCTGGCATCACCCGGAGCTGCGGCGCCTCCTGGTAGAGATGCGGCACGGTCTTGGTGACCGGCACGGTGTAGGAGAAGCGGTGCTTCAGTCCGGGCTTCAGCGTCGGCTTCATGGCTCCCCCTTCCGGTCGGGCGCTTCGCCCGCCTTCTCGTCGCCGGGAATGGCCGTGTCCATGCCCTCCCACGGGCTCAGGAAGTCGAAGGTCCGAAACTCCTGCATCAGCTTGACGGGCTCGTAGACCACCCGTTTCAGCTGGTCGTCGTAGCGGAGCTCGACAAATCCTGTGAGAGGGAAGTCCTTGCGGAGGGGATGGCCTTGAAAGCCGTAGTCGGTGAGAATCCGGCGCAGGTCGGGATGGCCATCGAACAAGATCCCATAAAGGTCGTACGCCTCCCGCTCGAACCAGTTGGCGGCGGGGAATAGCGGGACGATGCTCGGCACCGGCGTCTCCTCGCCGGCCTTAGTGCGCACACGGATGCGGTGATTAAGCCACGGGCTCAAGAAGTGATAGACGACGTCGAACCGCTCCTCGCGCTCGGGATAATCCACGCCGCAGAGATCGATCAGGCACCCGAAGCGGCAACGCTCGTCGTCACGCAGGAAAGCGATAACCTCGGGGATCGCGTCGCGTTTGACGTCGATGGAGAGCTCGCCGAGCGCAACCTCAAAGCCTACGAGCTTCGGGCCGAGCTTTCCGGTGAGATAGGTGCCCAATTTGTTGAGGGCTTCGTCCATCAAGGCTCCGGGATCAGAGCGGCAGGTCAGCGTTCGATGGTGCCGGTCCGCCTGATCTTCTTTTGCAGGAGCAGCACGCCGTAAACGAGCGCTTCGGCGGTCGGTGGGCAACCTGGAACGTAGATGTCCACCGGCACGATGCGATCGCAGCCGCGCACCACAGAATAAGAATAGTGATAGTAGCCCCCGCCGTTGGCGCAAGAGCCCATCGAGATGACGTAGCGAGGCTCCGGCATCTGGTCGTAGACCTTGCGCAACGCAGGCGCCATCTTGTTGCACAGCGTGCCGGCGACGATCATGACGTCGGATTGACGGGGACTGCCGCGTGGCGCGAAGCCGAAGCGCTCGAGATCGTAGCGGGGCATCGAAGCCTGCATCATCTCGACGGCGCAGCAGGCGAGTCCGAAGGTCATCCACATCAACGACCCGGTGCGGGCCCAATTGATGAGATCGTCGGCGGTGGTGAGGAGGAACCCTTTGTCGGCGAGTTCGTCGGAGAACACGCCGAAGCCGGTCGCGCCGGCGGTGACCAGACCGCCCGCCTTGCCTTCGTTCTCGTAAAGCGCTTTGGGCATCAATCCCATTCAAGTGCGCCTTTTCGCCACTCATAGATGAAGCCGATGGTCAGAACCGCGAGGAACACGATCATCGACCAGAACCCGAGCGCGCCAAGGTGATCGAAGGCGACGGCCCAGGGAAACAAAAACGCCACTTCAAGATCAAAGATAATGAACAAAAGCGACACGAGGTAGAAGCGCACGTCGAATTTCATGCGCGCGTCATCAAAGGCATCGAAACCGCATTCATAGGCCGAGACCTTCTCAGGGTCCGGCCTGCGGACGGCGATCACGAACGGCACGAGCAATAGAACCGTGCTGATAACGAAGGCAATGCCGATAAAGATCACGAGCGGCAGATAATCTTGGAGTAGCTGGCCCATGGTTCTACTGAAGCTTCTTCTGCATTCACGGGCCAAAATGGCGGGAGTGACGGGACTCGAACCCGCGGCCTCCGGCGTGACAGGCCGGCGCTCTAACCAACTGAGCTACACCCCCTACCGGGCCGTAATGCACGGCCGGAGGCGATATTCAGCATGTACGGCTTGGGATTCGCCAAGTCAAGGCGAGGCGTTTCGTTGGAGCCGTCTTCGCTCTTTGCCGGAATTTGGTGGGCGGTGACAGGCTCGAACTGCCGACATCCACGGTGTAAACGTGGCGCTCTACCAACTGAGCTAACCGCCCTGCTCTGCGCGCAAACGCCTCGGACCAAATTCTAGCCGACTATGGGCAAACCAATAAGAAAGGCGAAGCCTCGCGCACCCGGCAAGGCTCCGCCTCAGAAACTGTCGATCACGTCCGCAGGCGCTAGGCGTTGCACGCCTCTTTGAGAGCTTTGCCGGCGCGGAACTTCGGCACCTTGGATGCCGGAATCTGAACCTCGGCGCCAGTACGCGGGTTGCGGCCAACCGAGGCCTTGCGCTGCGCCACTTGGAAATTACCAAAGCCGACGATGCGAACAGTGTCTCCGCCGCGCAAGGCCCGCTCGATGTTCTTGAACATCGCGTCCACGGCCTTCTCGGCTGCATCCTTCGACAGCTCGGAGTCTTTCGCCACTTGGGCGATCAGATCAGCTTTGTTCACGGTCTCCATCCTTTCGCTCGGCCCCAATCGCAGGGCGCATT
>CAZHCN010000220.1:0-3785 GCA_964530895.1 uncultured Methyloceanibacter sp.
GGCGTCGAGGCGCGCGAAGCGGACGTCAATCACAGCCGCTGGGACTGCACGCTCGAGCCTTTGCCCAGCAGCGCTCAAGGTGCGCGAAGCGCGGTAGCGCAAAGAAAATGTGCCCTCCGTCTCGGTCTTCGCCAGATCGACGGCCTGCGCGAGGAGGACGCGCAACAGATCGTCACGATGCGGGAGGGCGCATCATATCACGACATGCGCGACCTATGGCGGCGAAGCGGCGTCGGTCGCGCCAGCCTCGATAAGCTCGCAAGCGCCGACGCCTTCCGTTCGCTCGGTCTCGACCGCCGTCAGGCCTTATGGGAGGTGCGTGGCCTGCCAACGGAAATTCCGCTCCCCCTGTTCGAGCATGCCGACGCCGCCGAGATCGGAGGAGAGCCGAATATCGCACTTCCCGTCATGCCGCTCTCCGAGCATGTGGTGAACGACTACCGCACCTTGCGACTCTCCCTCAAAGCGCACCCGATGACATTTTTGCGCGCCCGCGCGCAATCCGCGCGCATTGTTGCGTGCGATGCGCTCAAATCGGCGCGCGATGGTGCGCGCGTCCACGTCGCCGGCGTCATCCTCGTGCGCCAGCGTCCGGGCTCGGCGGCGGGCGTGGTGTTCATGACCATCGAGGATGAGACGGGCGTCGCCAATGCCGTGATCTGGCCGAAAGTGCTGGAGCGGATGCGCAAAGTCGTGATGGGCGCGCGCCTCGTCGTGGTGCATGGCCGCGTGCAGCGTCACGAGGACATTATTCATGTGGTGGCCGAGCGGCTCGAGGATCGCAGCGACTGGCTTTCCCTCCTCACCGAGGACGGCGAGGCCATGGAGGCAAGCCTTGCCAATGCCGACGAGGTGCGCCGCCCCGAGCCCGGCTCATGGCGCCCATCGCGCGACAAGCAAGACCTCCCGCTCCCCCTTTCCCCCGCCGACCACGTCAAATATCCGGGCGGGGAGGACCCCCGCGAGAAAGGCGAGCGCCGCCATCCCCGGTGGCACCCGCGGCGCCATCCGCGCAACGAGCGCATCATCCCCAAATCCCGCGACTTTCACTGACCTAGTCAGCGTGCCGAAAGCCGCTATGCTGCGCCCCCATGAAACGCCTAGTTTCTTTCCTCTGCCTCGCGCTACTCCTACTGGCCGGACCCGCACAGGCCTTCGACCAGCCCGAAGGCGCGAGCGGTTTTACGCCAAAGCCTCTTGCCAAGGCGAAGCACCACATGGTGGTTGCCGCCCATCCGCTGGCCGCGGAAGCCGGTCTCGCCATGCTGCGCAAAGGGGGCTCGGCAATCGACGCCGGCATCGCCGCGCAAATGGTGCTCAATCTCGTCGAGCCGCAGTCTTCGGGGATCGGCGGCGGCGCCTTCATGCTCTACTGGGATTCAGCCGCCGAGACGCTGACCAGCTATGACGGCCGCGAGATGGCGCCGGCCGACGCCACGCCCAAGCTCTTCCTCGATGCGACCGGCCAGCCGTTGCCGCGCGAGGCCGCCATGCATAGCGGGCTTTCGATCGGCGTTCCGGGCGTGCTCGCCGCGCTGAAGCTGGTGCATGACGAATACGGCAAGCTCCCGTGGGCTGATCTATTCCAGCCGGCCATCAAGCTCGCCCGCGAGGGCTTCCCGGTCTCGCCGCGTCTCGCCGAGATGCTCAGCCAGACCGACCCGAAAAGTTTCGCGCCGTCCGCACGGGCCTATTTCTTCGACACCGAGGGGCGTCCACGGCCAGCGGGCTATATTCTCGAGAACCCCGACCTGGCGGACACGTTCGACATCATCGCCCGCGAAGGACCGGATGCGTTCTATGACGGCCCGATCGCCACCGACATCGCACACACAGTCCAATCCGACCCGCGCACGCCTGGGACCCTCTCCACCCGCGACCTGGCGAATTACAGCGCCGTACCCCGTCGGCCGGTCTGCGTTCCATATCACCATCGCAGTGTGTGCGGCGCAGGCCCGCCCTCGTCCGGAGGCATCGCCGTCGGCCAGGTGCTTGGGCTCGTCGAGCCTTTCGATCTCGGCACCTCTCCCTTCGATCCGAACGCCGCGCATTTGATCACCGAAGCGGAGCGCCTCGCCTTCGCCGACCGCGCCCGCTACCTCGCCGACCCCGATTTCATCGCGGTTCCCGTGAAGGGATTGCTCGACAAGACCTATCTCGCCGGCCGTCGCGCTCTGATCAATCCGGACCATGCGCTTGACGTGGTGACCGCCGGCACGCCCCCAGTCGTGCCGCCCAGCGCCTTCGGCACCGATCACACCACGGAGAAAGGCGGCACGACTCAGGTGTCCGTGGTCGATGATTCAGGCGATGCCTTCTCCATGACCTCGAGCATCGAATATTCGTTCGGCGCGCGGACCATGGTGCGCGGGTTTCTGCTCAACAATCAGCTCACCGATTTCTCCTTCCTGCCCAAGGACGAGGAGGGGCGCCCCATCGCCAACCGGGTCGAGCCGGGCAAGCGTCCGCGCAGCTCCATGGACCCGACCATGGTGTTCAGCGACAACGGCAGTCGCCTCAATTATGTGCTGGGCTCGCCCGGCGGACCCGGCATCATCCTGTTCAACTTGAGGACGCTCTTCGCGCTGCTCGACTGGCAGATGAACGCGGCCGATGCTGCCGCGCTGGTCAATTTCGGCGGCACGCCGCAAGGCGCTCTGGTCGAGAGCGGTGCGGCCGGGGACGCTCTGGCCGCCGCGCTCAGGGCGAAGGGCCACAGCGTGAAGCGCATGGATATGACGAGCGGGGAGCACATCATCGCCGTGACGCCGGACGGCCTCGAAGGCGGCGCCGATCCGCGCCGCGAAGGCGTGGCGCTGGGGGACTAGTCCTCAAGGGCTAGACAGAGGGCTTCGTCCGGGGCACCCCATGAGCATGACGAGCCAACCTCTCAAGATTGCCGTCCGCGGCGCGGGCATTGTCGGGCTGTGGCAGGCGCTGACGCTGGCCCGCCGCGGCCACCAGGTGATGCTCACCGAGCGCTCCACCACACCGTTCGCGGAGGCGTGCAGCCCTTACGCCGGCGCCATGCTCGCACCGCGCTGTGAAGAGGAGAGCGCCGAAGCGATCGTCCGCGAGCTTGGCTTGCGCGGCATCGCGCTGTGGAAAGACACCTATCCCGGCACCATCGCCGACGGCAGTCTTGTCGTCGCGCCGCCGCGCGACCGCGTCCTGCTCGACCGGTTCGCGCGCATGACCGAGGGCGGGAAGCGCCTCGATGCGACCGCGCTCACCGCGCTCGAGCCCGATATTGCTCCTCGCTTCGGCACCGCTCTCTATTTTGAAGGCGAGGCCCATCTGAACCCGAATGCCGCGCTCGCGTTCCTCTTCGAGGAAGTGCGGACAGCCGGCGTCGGCGTGCAACTTGGCGTGAGCGATGCGCCGCAAGGGGCGGATCTCATCATCGACTGCCGGGGCCTTGCCGCGAAGGACGCCCTTCCCACACTTCGCGGCGTGCGGGGCGAGCGCATTGTGGTGCGCGCGCCCGACATCGCCATCGCGCGGCCCGTGCGGCTGCTCCATCCGCGCTTTCCTCTCTACCTCGTGCCCTGGGGCGACGGCCTGTTCATGGTCGGCGCCACGGCGATCGAACGGGAGGACGGAGGCCCCGTAACGCTGCGCTCGGCGCTCGAGCTCCTGAGCGCCGCTTATGTGCTCGATCCCGCCTTCGGCGAGGCGGAGATCGTCGCGCTTGGCGCCGGCGTGCGCCCCGCCTTTCCCGACAATCGGCCTAGGATTATCGCCTCGAAGGGCTATATCTACGTCAACGGCCTCTACCGGCACGG
>CAZHCN010000221.1:0-3784 GCA_964530895.1 uncultured Methyloceanibacter sp.
GCTTGAGCCTGAAGGTCGGCAAGTTCGGCGCCTTTGTCGGCTGCTCCAACTATCCGGACTGCCGCTATACCCGCCAGCTCGCCGAAACCGGCGACAAGGCGGCGCTTGCCGAAGGCAAGGTGCTCGGTACCGACCCGGAGACCGGGCTCGAGGTCAGCGTGCGGACCGGACGCTTCGGCCCCTACATCCAACTCGGCGAAGCCAATGGCGGCGAGAAGCCGAAGCGCGCCTCGATCCCCAAAGGCACCGACCCGGAGAGCATCGAGCTCGAGCGCGCGCTGGCGCTGCTGTCTCTGCCGCGCGAAGTGGGCACCCACCCGGAGACCGGCAAGCCTATTACTGCCGGCTATGGCCGCTACGGGCCTTACGTCCAATCGGACGGCAAATATGCCAGCCTTAGCACGCCCGAAGAAGTGTTCGAGGTCGGCGCCAACCGCGCCGTGGCGCTCCTCGCGGAAAAGGCGGCAAACCGCCGCCCGCGCGGGGCCAGCGTCATCAAGGAACTGGGCGATCACCCCGAAGGCGGCGGCAAGGTGCAGGTGTTGAGCGGCCGTTATGGTCCTTACGTGAAGCACGGCAAGATCAACGCCACGCTGCCGAAGGACCGCGACCCCGAGCAGGTCACCATGGAGGAAGCCGTGGAGCTAATCGCCGCGAGAGCGGCGAAGGGCCCTGCCAAGAAGCCGGCGAAGAAGGCAGCGGCCAAGAAGCCCGCGAAAAAGCCTGCGAAGAAGTCCACGCGCAAGTCCAGCAAGAGCAAGGAGGCCGCCGAGGAGGCGGCGAGCTAAGCAGCACACGTGCAGAAACCGAAGAAGGCTGCCCCCAAAAAGAAGGCACCCCCGGCCAGAAGCGCGGGCAAGCTTCCCTCCAAGCAAGAGATCCTCGATTTCCTGGAACAGTCGACCGCGCAAGCCGGCAAGCGCGAGATCGCTCGCGCTTTCGGCATCAAAGGCGCCGACCGCATCACGCTGAAAGCGCTGCTGCGCGACATGGCCGATGACGGCCTCATCGCCGGCTCGCGGCGCAAGCTGACGCGGCCCGGGATGCTTCCACCCGTAACCGTGATCGAGATCTTCTCGCGCGATCCCGACGGCGAATTCATCGCGCGGCCCGCAACGTGGGACGAGGAGCACGGCGCCCCGCCCCGCATCCTCATGGCCGAGAGCAAGCGCGAAGCGGGACCCGCCGCGGGCATCGGCGACCGTGTCCTTGCGCGCATCACCGCGCTCGGACCCAACGCCGACTATCCGTATCAGGCCCGTACCATCAAGCGCCTGCCGCGCACGGCGCAGCATCTCCTCGGCATCTTCCGCTCGCTCAAGGACGGCCGCGGCGTCATCGATCCCATCGACAAGAAGCAGCTCAAAGAGTGGACCGTGCCGCGCGGCTCGACCGGCGACGCCGAGGAGGGCGAGCTGGTCCGTTTCGAGATCGCACGTGCCGCACGCTACGGCGTCCCCACCGCGCGGGTCACCGATCGCCTCGGCAATCCAACGGCGCAGCAGGCCATCAGCCTGATCGCCGTCCACGCCCATGGCATCCCCGATGTGTTCCCGCCCGCGGTGGTGGCCGAGGCGGATGCCGCCAAGGAGGTCGAGCTCGGCCGCCGCGAAGACTTGCGGCAAATCCCCTTGGTCACCATCGACCCCTCTGATGCCCGCGACCACGACGATGCGGTGTGGGCGGAACCGGACCCCAACGCGAACAACCGGGGCGGCTGGGTCGTCATCGTCGCCATTGCCGACGTCGCGCACTACGTGACGCCGAAGAGCGCCCTCGACAAAGAGGCGCGCAAGCGCGGCAACTCGGTCTACTTCCCCGATCGTGTGGTGCCGATGCTTCCCGAGGGCATCTCCAACGACCTTTGCTCATTGAAAGAGGACGTGCCGCGCCCCTGCCTTGCCGTGCGCATGATCTTCGACAAGGACGGGCGCAAGCTCAGCCACCGCTTCTTCCGCGGGCTGATGCGCTCGGCCGCGAGCCTGAGCTACGAGCAAGCGCAAGCCGCCATCGACGGCCGCACCGACGAGATGACGGGTCCCCTCCTCGACACGGTCTTGCGGCCCCTCTGGGGCGCCTATGCGAGCCTCCAACTTGCACGCACCGAGCGCGGGCCGCTCGAGCTCGACCTCCCCGAGCGGAAGATCCTCCTCGACGATAACGGACAAGTCCGCGCCGTCGTCACGCCGCCGCGCCTCGACGCCCACCGGCTCATCGAGGAGTTCATGATCGCCGCCAACGTCGCCGCCGCCGAGACGCTGGAAGCCAAGCGCTCGCCGCTGATCTACCGCGTCCATGACGCGCCCTCGAAGGAAAAGCTCGCCAATCTCGGCGAGTTCCTTGCGACCATCGGCATGAAGCTGCCCAAGGCGGGCACGCTGAAGCCCGCCCAGTTCAACCGCATCCTCGCCGACACTCGGGCGACGCCGACCGCCGACCTCGTCGGCGAGGTCGTCCTGCGCTCGCAATCGCAAGCCGAATACAGCCCAAATAATTTCGGGCATTTCGGTCTGAACCTGCGCCGCTACGCGCACTTCACCTCGCCGATCCGCCGCTATGCCGACCTCATCGTGCACCGTGCCTTGATCCGCGCCCTCGATTTTGGCGCCGGCGGCCTGCCCGATATGGAGATGGGCGAGCTCGAGGAAATCGCCAGGGCCATCTCCGACACCGAGCGCCGCGCCATGGCGGCCGAGCGCGATACCGTCGACCGCCTCATCGCCGCCTATCTCGCCGACCGCATCGGCGCGACCTTCCCGGCTCGGGTCTCAGGACTGGTGCGCACGGGTCTCTTCGTGCGCCTGATGGAAACCGGCGCCGACGGGTTCGTGCCCGCCTCGGGCATCGGCCACGAATATTTCTACCACGACGAAATCCGCCAAGCCCTGGTGGGCGAGGATACCGGCCTCGCCTTTCAGCTCGGCGACCCCGTGGAGGTGCGCCTGGTCGAGGCGATCCCGACCGCCGGGGCGCTTCGCTTTGACATGTTGAGCGAGGGACGCCACATCGGTATCAAGCCTGGACGCCCCGCAAGCAAAGGGTTTAGAGGGCGCCCGGAAGCCCCGGGAAAAGGCCGCGGCAACAAGCCTCGCCGGGGCAAGCCCCGCAAGCGCCGGTAAGGCCGGCAACGAAGGACGGAGTTGATGCAAAAGAGTGTGGGCCCCTCGGGCACCCATCATCATGACGGCAGGTCGACCGGTGCGCGCCCGGTCCTGCAATCGCTGCTACGAGGGGCGCGGCTCAAATGCCCGGCCTGCGGCACCGGCGCCTTGTTCAACCGTTACTTGAAGGTCGTGGACAGCTGTCCCCATTGCGGCGAGTCCCTGCATCACCACCGAGCCGACGATGCGCCGGCCTATTTCACCATTGTCGTCGTCGGGCATGTGGTGGTGAGCCTCGTGCTGGCGGTCGAAATCGCCTTCCGGCCGCCTCTGTGGCTCCATGCAGCCATGTGGCTGCCCCTGACCATCATCCTTGCCCTCGTCGTACTGCCGCGGATTAAGGGCTCGCTGGTGGCCCTGCAGTGGGCCCTCCTGATGCATGGCTTCGACCCCGCGTACCAAGAGGAGCTCGGCGACCGGCTCGCCCCACCCTCAGCTTGACTTCCGCCCGCGACCGATTAGGTTTCGCGGCAAATTCGTTGATACCGTTCATCCGAGGACGACATGGCCAAGCCCGTCACCCAAAAGATCAAACTCGTGAGTAGCGCCGGAACGGGCTTCTACTACGTGACCAAGAAGAATCCGCGCAATCAGACCGAAAAGCTCGTCTTCAAGAAGTACGA
>CAZHCN010000222.1:0-3776 GCA_964530895.1 uncultured Methyloceanibacter sp.
CCGCAATGGGAGGACGCGCTCAACTACATCGCCGACAATCCGCAGATCCGCGACGTGCTGATTTCGGGCGGCGACCCGCTGACGCTCTCCGACGAGCGGCTCGACTATCTGTTGGGGCGCTTGCGGGGGATCAAGCACGTGGAGTTCGTACGGCTCGGCACCAAGGTGCCGGCGGTGCTGCCCATGCGCGTGACCCGCTCGCTGATCCGGGTGCTCAAGAAGCATCATCCGCTGTGGATGAGCATCCACTTCACCCATCCCACAGAGCTGTCGCCGGAGGTGACCGAGGCCGTGACCCGGCTCGCCGACGCGGGCATCCCGCTCGGCAGCCAGACGGTCCTGCTCAAGGGGATCAACGACAGCGTCGACACGCTGAAGTCGCTCTATCACGGGCTCCTGATGCGGCGCGTGCGGCCCTATTATCTCTATCAATGCGACCCGATCACCGGCTCCTCGCATTTCCGCACGAGCGTCGACAAGGGGCTCGAGATCATGCAGGGCCTGCGCGGCCATACGACCGGCTATGCCGTTCCGACCTACGTGATCGATGCGCCGGGAGGCGGCGGCAAGATCCCGCTTCTTCCCGACTACGTGGTGGGGCGAGAAGGCGACGACCTGATCCTCAGAAACTTCGAGGGCAACACCTACCGGTATACGGACCCCGACGGAACGGTGGGCGCCGACCGGGCAGGCGGGGAGGCATCCTGATGCGCGTCGCCCTCGTCTACGACCTGCGCGACGACTATCGCGCGCTGGGCTTCTCGGAGGAGGCGGTCGCCGAGTTCGACTCGGTCGAGACCATCGATGCGCTTGCGGGCGCCCTCGAAGCGCTTGGCTGCGCGCCGGTCCGGGTCGGGCGCGGTCAGGCGCTTGCCGCGCGGCTCGTCGAAGGCGAGCGTTACGACCTCGTGTTCTCCATCGCCGAAGGTGTGAAAGGCCGCTCGCGGGAGGCGCAGGTGCCCGCACTGTGCGAGCTCTTCGACCAGCCTTACCTCTTCTCCGATCCCCTGACGCTTGCAGCCTCTCTCGACAAGGCGGTGGCGAAGCGGCTGGTGCGCGACGCGGGCGTGCCGACACCGGCCTTCGCGGTGGCCGAAAGAAGCGCGGCGGAGGTCATGAACTGGGATCAGTTTCCGGCTTTCGTGAAGCCGCTCGCCGAGGGCACCGGCAAAGGCTGCGAGGCGGGCTCTCTCGTGCACGACGTCCAAGAGCTGCAAGCGGCGGTGACGCGCGTTATCGAGCGCTACCATCAGCCGGCGCTGGTGGAGCGCTACTTGAGCGGCCGCGAGTTCACAGTCGGCATCGTCGGTAACGGCGCAGATGCCCGGGTGCTCGGCGTCTGCGAGATCCTGCTGAAGGCCCACGCCGAGGCCAATGTCTACTCGCTGCACAACAAGGAGCTGTGCGAGGACCTCGTCACGTATGCACGAGCCGACGATGCGGAGGCCTGCCTTGCCGGCAAGCGTGCGCTGGAAGCCTATCGCGCGCTTGGCTGCCGGGACGCCGCGCGCGTCGATTTCCGGTCCGACGATCACGGCGAACCCTACTTCCTTGAGGCGAACCCGATTGCGGGCTTGAACCCGTGGCACTCGGACTTGCCGATCCTCGCCGCCCAGAACGGAATCGCGTTCGTGGCGTTGATCGGCATGATCCTCGATGCGGGGCTTGCCCGCTACGGTCTCGCGAGGCCTGACAGGGAGCGCGCGCGGCGCACCGCCTGATGGCGCCCGGGACAAAAGGGTTCGTCCCTGTTCTGCATGCGGCGACGCGGGACCGCCCCGACGAGATCGACACCATCCTGGCGGCAGAGGCCGTCGCCACGGCGGTCAAGGAACTCGGTTACAGCACCGAGATCGTTGCGCTTTCTTCCGACCTTGCAGAAATCGAGGCGCTGCCCGCGCGCCGTCCGCTGCTGGTGTTCAATCTCGTCGACGCGGTCGACGGCGACGGCAAGCGCGCGCCCTTGGTGCCGGCGCGGCTCGACGCGTTTGGCATCCCTTATACAGGATGCGGTACGAGCGCCTGGCGCGAGACGCTGTCCAAGGTCGACACCAAGGTCAGGCTGGCCGATACCGGCTTGCCGACGCCGGCTTGGTCGGAAGACGGCACCGGCCTCGATGCCGACGCGCCCGCGATCGTCAAGCCCATATGGGAGCACGGCTCGCTGGGATTGGATGAGGCGTCGGTGGTGCTCGGCGCAGAAGCGCCGCAAGCCATCGCCGAGCGCAACGCGCGCTGGCAGACGGAGCATTTCGCCGAGGCCTACGTCCGAGGCCGCGAGTTCAATGTGTCGATGCTGGGAAGCACCGATGGCGTCGAGGTCTTGCCCATCGCCGAGATCACCTTCGAAGACTGGCAAGAGGGGCGCCCGCAGATCGTCGACTACGAAGCCAAATGGGTCGCGGACAGTACGGCCTATGCCGCCACGCCACGCCGCTTCGGCTTGGAGGAAACCGCGCCGGCGTTGGCCGCCAGGCTGACGCTGCTTGCGCAGGCGTCCTGGATATTGTTCGGGCTAAGCTCCTATGCACGCATCGACTTCCGGGTCGACGCCGAAGGGCGGCCGTTCATTCTCGAAGTCAACGTCAATCCGTGCCTCAACCCCGATGCGGGTTTCGCCGCTGCCGCCGGGGAGAGGGGGCTTGCCTATGAAGACATGATCGGCAGGATCGTGGAGGCCTCACGTGGCCCCCTACATGTCACCTAAATCGGCTCGCATCTAGAGATGCTCCGCATCCGCAAAGTCGCCGACGCCACGACCGCGGTCAACCGCGCGGGCATCGAGGCCGCGCAAAAAATCATGCGCGAGCAATTCTCGGGCATGCCTGACGCCGACATCGCCAAGCTTCCCGACCAGCTGTCGAACCCGCTCAAGCATCGGTTCGTGTCCCGGTTGTTCGTGGCGGAGAACGGCCGCGACCAGACACTCGGCGTGGCGCTCCTGCTTTATTTCCCGGATATCGGCTTCTCCTATCTGGAGATCATCTCCACGGCCAAGGGCCGCATGGGGGCCGGCATCGGCGCCGCGCTCTACGAGCGGGTGCGGGAGGAAGCGCGCGCGCTCGGCACGCAGCTCTATTTCGAGTGCCTGCCCGACGATCCGGCGCTATCTCCCAACCCCGCGATCCGGGAAAACAACATCGCGCGGCTCAAATTCTACGAGCGCTACGGGGCGCGGCCGATCGTCAACACCGCCTACGAGACGCCGGTGACGCCCGGCGGCACCGATCCGCCTTATCTCGTGCTCGATCCGCTCGGCTCGAACGATCTGCCGAGCCGCGATAAGGCGCGGCGCGTGGTCCGCGCCATCCTCGAGCGCAAATACGCCGAATTGCCCGCGAGCTATGTCCAGCTTGTGGTCGACTCGTTCAAGGACGATCCAGTGGTCTTGCGCGCGCCGCGCTACGTCAAATCGCGGCGGGCGGCCGTGCAGGGCGAGGTGCGCGAGCCGGGTGAACCGCGGATCGCGCTCGCGCTCAATGACGATCACACACTGCACCACGTGCAGGATCGCGGCTATGTGGAGGCGCCGGTGCGCATCCGCTCGATCATGGCCGAGCTCGCGCCGTCGGGCCTGTTCGAGCGGATGCCGACCAAGCGCTTTTCCGACCGCCACATACGCGCCGTGCATAACGGGCGGCTCGTGGACTATATCCGCAAGGCGTGTCTCCTCGCCGGTGCCAAGAAATCGATCTACCCTTACGTGTTCCCGGTGCGAAACCCGGCGCGGCCGCCGAAGGACGAGACGGTGCTCGCCGGCTATTACTGCATCGACA
>CAZHCN010000223.1:0-3776 GCA_964530895.1 uncultured Methyloceanibacter sp.
GCCCGTCATCGCGCTGGTCGTGGCCATGGGCGAGAACCGCGCCATCGGCCATGGCGGGGACCTGCCCTGGCGCTTGCACAGCGACATGCGCTATTTCCGCAAGATTACCATGGGGAAGCCCGTGATCATGGGGCGGCGCACCTTCAAGTCGCTGCCGCGCGTCCTCGACGGACGTCTCAACGTCGTGCTCAGCCGCGATCGCGGCTTCGTCGCGCCGTCCGCCGTCATGGCCCATAGCCTCGAGGAGGGGCTTGAGGCGGCGCGCGCCTCCGCCGCGCGGACCGGCGCGGAGGAGATCATGATCATCGGCGGCGAGGACGTATTCCGCGAGGTCTTGCCGCAGGCGGGCCGCATCTATCTCACCGAGGTCCATGCGACGCCGGCCGCCGACACCTGGTTCCCGGAGCTCGATAGGCGCGAATGGCGTGAAGTCTCCCGCGAGGCCCACCTAGCCGGTCCGAAGGATGACCATGCCTTCAGCCTCGTGGTGCTTGAGCGCGTGACAGCGCATTCATGCTGATGGGGAGCCCGCATTGCGTGGCCTGGGTGAGTAGCCTATAACCCCCAAGACCCTTGTCGCAGGACCGCCATTTTGATGCGGCTAGTTCCCTGCTAGCAGCGCATTGCTACGGCGGTTCCTTGCGAAACCCCCTCTAGACATCAGGACGACATTCATCATGCCTTGGAGCAATCAGAGCGGCGGCGGCGGCGGCTGGAAAGGCGGCAATGGCGGACCATGGGGCCCAAAGCCTGGCGGTCCCGGCCAGCAGCCCGACCTGGAGGAGATTTTGCGCCGGAGCCAGGACCGGCTCCGCCAGGCAATGCCCGGCGGCAATATGGGCGGCCCTATCGGGATCGTGATCGCTTTGGCCGTGATTGCGGTGATCGGCTGGTTCGGCTTCACCGTCCGCGTCAACACCGACGAGCTCGGCATCGTGCTCCGCTTCGGCGAATATGTTCGCCAATTGCAGCCGGGTCTGCACTTCCGTCTCCCGTATCCGATCGAGGTGGTGGAGCTGCCCACCTACACGCGTTTCAACCGCATCGAGATCGGCATGCGCGGATCCTCCGAACGCGGCACGACCAGCACGGTCCGCGACGTACCGGAGGAGAGCCTGATGCTCACCGGCGATGAGAACATCGTCGATATCGATTTCGTGCTGATTTGGAAGATCGACAACGCGCCCGACTATTTGTTCAACATCCAGAACCCGGAAGGCACGGTGAAGGATGTTGCCGAGAGTGCCATGCGCGAGATCGTCGGCCAAAGCGACATCGAGCCGATCCTCACCGCGGCCCGGGCCGAGACGGAATCAAAGGTGCAGCAGCTCATTCAGCGGATCCTCGATGGCTACGGCGCCGGTATCAAGATTGTTCAGGTGCAGCTCCAGAAGGTCGATCCGCCTGCGCAAGTCATTGACGCCTTCCGTGACGTGCAAGCGGCGCGCGCCGACCAGGAGCGCTTGCGAAACGAAGCGCAGACTTACGCTAACCGCGTCGTTCCGGAAGCCCGCGGCGAGGCCGAGCGGATCCTGCAATCTGCGCAAGGCTATCGCGATCAGGTAATCGCCGAGGCCAAGGGCGAGGCGGATCGCTTCGACAAGGTCCTCGAAGAATATCAGAAGGCGCCTGATGTCACGCGCAGGCGCATCTTCATCGACACCATGCAGGACGTGTTGACCAAAACCGACAAGATCATCATCGACGGAAAGAGCGGAGGGGTTGTGCCCTACCTGCCGCTTTCCGAGCTTCAGAAGCGGCAGCCTCCGACGCCACCCTCTAACCAGAGCGGAGGGCCGCAGCAATGAAGCGCACAGCCCTCACCCTGATCGTTCTCATCGCCGGCATAGTCGCGATCGCCGCGTATCTGACGCTGTTTACCGTCTACCAGACGCAGCAGGCGCTGGTCCTCGAGTTCGGCAAGCCAAAGCGGCTCGTGACGAACCCAGGCCTCAACTACAAGATCCCGTTCATTCAGAACGTGGTGTTCTTCGACAAGCGGTTGCTCGATCTCGACTCCGCGCCGCAGGAGGTCATCGCCTCCGACCAGAAGCGTCTCGTGGTCGACGCCTTTGCCCGCTGGCGCATTACCAATCCGCTGCTGTTCTATCAGACGGTGAACAACGAGACCGGAGCGCGCTCGCAGCTTGGCGCCTTTCTCGAGGCGGCTCTGCGCCGCGTGCTCGGTGCCGCGAGTTTCGAGGCCGTGGTCCGCGATAAGCGCAACGCGCTCATGCAGCAGATCACCGACCAGGTGAACGTGGAGGCGAAAGGCATCGGCATCAACGTCGTCGATGTGCGCATCAAGCGCGCCGATCTGCCGGAGGCGAACAGCCTCGCCATCTACCGCCGCATGCAGACCGAGCGCCAGCGTGAGGCCGCCGAAATTCGTGCCGAAGGCGAGGAGGCCTCACGGCGTATCCGCGCCAACGCCGACCGCCAGGTTACGGTCTTGAAGGCCGATGCAACCGGCGAGTCGGAGCGCATCCGCGGTACGGGCGACGCCGAGAAGAACAAGGTGTTTGCCGAGGCCTTCGGCAAGGATCCCGACTTCTTCGCTTTCTATCGTTCCATGCAGGCCTATGAGGGCGCGCTGAAGCAGGGCGATACACGCATGGTGCTGAGCCCGGATTCTCAGTTCTTCCAGTACTTCAACGACGCGGCAGGCCTTCCTGTGCAGGGGACCGCGAGCCCGCCCAAGACCGTGACGCCGCAATCGCAACCGACGCCGAACGTGCCGGAAGACGATGACATGGGCGACACCCAGCAGGGCGCAGCGAGCGGCGGTGGCGCGGCTGCGGACCATGAAGCCTCGGTCGGCGGGGCCGGGACGTCGGCGGCGCCTTAACCGGTCGCCCTTAGCACCGGATGGACGATCTTGCCGTCGCGATCGGGCTGGTTCTCGTGATCGAGGGGCTCATCTGGGCGCTTGCGCCGAGGCTTGGCCGTAAGCTGCTGGAGGCGGCGGCAGACACGCCCGAATCGGCGCTGCGTCTGGCTGGCGCCCTGGCTGTTGCCATAGGCGTCTTGATCGTTTGGATGGTGCGCGGCTCGCCATGATCCGAGTCAGCCGAACTGATGGTTTCATGCTTCACGATGCCGATTTTCGGTAGAATACTGCGCCGGTCCGGCGACCTGCCGGGCGGGGGAGTAACCCAAGCGATGTCACAAGCAAGCAGCCAGAGCCGAATTCGACGCAGTGCGGCCTATGCGTCCGCCTGGCTCCTGGCCGCTTGTCTCATGTTGGTTGCGGGCCAAGGCCTCGCGCGCGGTCCTGCCTCCGTGGCCGACGTGGCCGAAGGCCTGCAGGATGCGGTGGTGAACATCTCCACCACCCAGACCCTGAAAGGCCCGGGCGAACCCGTGCCGGGTCACCGGGGGCCGAAAGGCTCTCCTTTCGAAGAGTTCTTCGACGACTTTTTCGACGATGAGGACGCCAACAACATCTCCCGCAAGGTGAGTTCGCTCGGTTCGGGCTTCGTCATCGATCCCTCGGGCCTCATCGTCACCAACAACCACGTCATCGAAGGCGCGGACGAGATCATCATCAATTTCACCGACGGCTCGAAGCTGAAGGTGACCAAGGTCCTCGGCCACGATCCGAAGACGGATCTCGCGCTTTTGAAGGTGGAGCCCAAGAAGCCGCTCAAGGCCGTCTCCTTCGGCGACTCGTCCAAGATGCGCGTCGGCGATTGGGTGATGGCCATCGGCAATCCGTTCGGCCTCGGCGGCAGCGTGACCGTGGGCATCGTCTCGGCCACCAAGCGCGACATCAA
>CAZHCN010000224.1:0-3774 GCA_964530895.1 uncultured Methyloceanibacter sp.
GATCGTGTCCCGCCGCCGCGATCAGGCGGGCGAGGGCGCCGAGGTCCAGGCTTAGGCCTCGGTCCCAAGAGCAAGGTTGAAGAGAGATGGCTGACCAGAAAAAGACAATCGTCGTGGAGCAGATTGGCAGTCCGATCCGCCGCCCCGGCATTCAACGCGCGACCCTGATCGGGCTCGGCCTGAACAAGATGCACAAGCGGCGGACCCTCATCGACAGTCCCCAAGTGCGCGGCATGGTCGCCAAGGTCAGCCATCTGGTGCGGATCGTCGAGGACAAGGCCTAAGCCTGAGGAACGAGTATCATGCGACTGAATGAGATCAGCGACCGGCCGGGCGCGACCAAGGCCAAGAAGCGGCTCGGCCGCGGCTTGGGCTCGGGGCTTGGCAAGACCTCCGGCCGCGGCCAGAAGGGCCAGAAGTCTCGAACCGGCGTGGCCGTGAAGGGCTTCGAGGGCGGCCAGATGCCGCTCCACCGGCGCCTGCCGAAGCGTGGCTTCAACAACATCTTCGCCAACGACTTCAACGAGGTGAATATCGGCCGCGTGCAGGCCGCGATCGATGCCGGCAAGCTCGACGCCAAGGGGCCGATCACGGTCCAGGCGCTGCTCGAGGCCGGGCTCATCCGGCGCGCGCGCGATGGCGTCCGGTTGCTCGGTCAGGGCGAGATCAAGACGAAACTTGCCTTCGAGGTGACCGGTGCATCGAGCGGGGCCGTCAAGGCGGTCGAGGCTGCCGGTGGCAGCGTGACGATGACGCCGATGCCGCGCCGGGAGGCCAAGACCGACGGTAAGGGTAAGCCCAAAAAAGACCGCATCGCTGCCGCAAAGTCGGCCAAGCCTAAGAAGGCCGCAGGGGCGCCGGCGAAGAAGGCAGCGGCCAAAAAGCCCCGCGCCAAGAAGGACTAAGTCCGCGTGAGGTCGAGGCGGCCCGTTCCTGAGGCCGTCTGATTGCACCGGAGAAGGGTAGAGCGCCGATGGTTTCCGCCGCAGAACAGCTCGTTTCCAACTTGAACTTCGCGGCCTTTGCCAAGGCCGACGAGCTCAAGAAGCGCATCTGGTTCACGCTCGGCGCGCTCATCATCTACCGGCTCGGTACGTATATTCCGATTCCGGGCATCAACCCGCAGGCGCTGGCCGACGTCTTCCGTCATCAGCAGTCCGGCCTGCTTGGCATGTTCGACATGTTTTCCGGCGGCGCCGTCGGCCGTATGGCCATCTTCGCGCTGGGCATCATGCCGTACATCTCGGCGTCGATCATCATCCAGCTCCTCACCACCGTCTCGCCGCAACTTGAGGCGCTCAAGAAGGAAGGCGAGCAGGGCCGCCGCCAAATCAACCAGTACACACGCTACGGCACGGTGATCCTCGCTGCGCTCCAGGGCTACGGCATCGCCGTAGGCCTCGAGGGCGCCGGCAACGTGGTGACCGATCCCGGCATGTTCTTCCGCCTCACCACCGTCTTCACGCTGGTGGGCGGCACCGTGTTCCTCATGTGGCTCGGCGAGCAGATCACGGCGCGGGGCGTCGGCAACGGCATCTCGCTGATCATCTTCACCGGTATCATCGCGCGGCTGCCCCATGCCTTGGTCGGCACGTTGGAGCTCGGCAAGGAGGGAGCGCTGTCGACCGGCCTGATCGTGGCGATCGGCGTCGGCGCGATCGCCGTCATCGCCATCATCGTTTACATGGAGCGGGCCCAACGGCGGCTCCTTGTCCAATATCCCAAGCGACAAGTCGGCAATCGCATGATGCAGGGCGATGCCTCGCATCTGCCGCTCAAGCTCAACAGCGCCGGCGTGATCCCGCCGATCTTCGCCTCCTCGCTCCTGCTTCTGCCGATCACGGCGGCCAACTTCTCGGCCGGCCAGGGGCCCGAGTGGCTGAACACGATCACCGCCATGCTCGGCCGCGGCCAGCCGCTGCATATCGTCATCTACATCGCGCTGATCATCTTCTTCGCCTTCTTCTACACGGCGGTGGTGTTCAACCCGAAGGACACGGCCGACAATCTGAAGAAGTATGGCGGCTTCCTGCCCGGCATCCGGCCCGGCGAGCGCACGGCCGAATATATCGACTACGTGCTGACGCGGATCACGGTGCTCGGCGCCATCTACCTCGCCGCCGTTTGCGTGCTGCCGGAGATCCTCATCTCGTACGCCGGCGTGCCGTTCTATTTCGGCGGTACCTCGCTCCTCATCGTGGTGAGCGTCACCATGGACACCGTGGCGCAGATTCAGAGCCATCTGCTCGCCCACCAATATGAGGGACTGATCAAGCGGGCCAAGCTCAGAGGAGCGCGGCGGCGATGAACCTGGTCCTGCTCGGACCTCCGGGCGCCGGTAAGGGGACCCAGGCGAAGCGGCTGCAAGATCAGCGCGCGCTCGTCCAACTTTCCACCGGAGACATGTTGCGGGCAGCCGTTGCCGCCGGCACCGAGCTCGGGCGCAAGGCGGGCGAGATCATGGAGCGCGGGGCCCTCGTGCCCGACGAGATCGTGATCGGTCTGATCGCCGAGCGCATGGATGCCGACAAGGGCGGCAAGGGCTTCATCCTCGACGGATTTCCCCGCACGATCGGCCAGGCCGAGGCGCTGGACCGCCTGCTCGAGGCGCGCGGCAAGGAGGTCGACCGGGTCGTCGTCCTCGATGTGGACGACGACAAGCTCGTCCAGCGCATCACCGGGCGGTTCACCTGCGCCACGTGCGGGGAGGGCTATCATGACCTCTTCAAGAAGCCGAAGGTCGAAGGGGTGTGCGATGGCTGCGGCGGGACGACATTCACCCGCCGGAAGGACGATACGGAAGAGGTGGTCCGGGCGCGGCTCACGGCCTATCACGCCCAGACGAAGCCCCTGATCGCCTACTACGCGAAGCAGGGGAAGGTCAGATCGGTCGACGGCATGGCCGATATTGAAACAGTGCAGAAGGAGATCGACCAGGCGCTGGACGCGGCTTGACGCTTGACTCGGGGTCCGCGGCGATTACGGCCAGTTGACCTTGTCAAGCGGAATCGCTACATAACGGCGTCACATTGCTTGATGGACTGACCGGTCCCGGGGGTAGTGCCTGTCCGCGGTCGGTCTTGTTGTGTTTCAACTGGGTAATCCGGCTTAAATTTCAGCACGTTAGCACGTGCGCGAGGAGGCGACTACGTGGCCCGAATTGCAGGCGTTAATATCCCGACCAATAAGCGGGTCGAGGTCGCGCTGACCTATATCCATGGCATTGGCGATGCTTATGCCAAACAGATCTGCGCCAAGGTGGCGATTCCGTCGGAGCGGCGGGTCAGCCAACTGTCCGAATCGGAGGTCATCCAGATCCGTGAGGTGATCGACCGCGACTATATGGTGGAGGGCGACCTCAGGCGCGAAGTTGCCATGAATATCAAGCGGTTGATGGATCTCGGCTGCTATCGCGGTTTACGGCATCGCCGCGGGCTTCCGGTGCATGGTCAGCGCACGCATACCAATGCGCGCACGCGCAAGGGCCCGGCGAAGCCGATCGCCGGCAAGAAGAAGTAGCAGGCTCATACGCGCGGCCAAGCTCGTCTTTCAAGGCTTTCGCTGGCGCCAACTCTGATAGCGGGAAAAGGGCATGGCCAAGGACAAGACGCGGGTTCGTCGCCGCGAAAAGAAGAACATCACTTCGGGCGTCGCCCATGTGCATGCGAGCTTCAACAACACGATGATCACCATCACCGACGCGCAAGGGAACGCGATCTCCTGGTCGTCGGCGGGCGCCATGGGCTTCAAGGGCTCGCGCAAGTCGACGCCTTA
>CAZHCN010000225.1:0-3726 GCA_964530895.1 uncultured Methyloceanibacter sp.
CATCCCGCGATGTTCTAAGACAGGCGCTATTCGGCCGCGGCAGGCGCGGCCTCTTGCGTGTGCACGTGCTCCGGGCGGAAGCCCATGCCGATAAGCCGCGCCGGCCAGCGCCGGAGCCAGGGAAAGCGGTTGAGAAGCTTGGCAAAAAGAGGCGGCTTCGGCTGCGTCTTCATGGTGAGCACGTTCGAGATCACACGATTCTGGATGAAGATCTGCAAGGCTTGCGTCAGCTCGGTCGGTAGGAGCCGCCGCTTCTGCACCTTGCGTAGATCCTCCTCGGTGAGGGTGCCGTCCCGCAACGGCTTGGCCAGAATGTTGGCGGTTGCCACCGCGTCCTGAACGGCGAGATTGACGCCGACGCCACCGATTGGCGACATGGCATGCGCCGCATCGCCGATGCACAGGAGCCCCGGCTGATACCACTTCTTCAGCCGGTCGACACGCACGGTGAGGAGCTTCACGTCGTCCCACGAGGCGATCTCGCGCACGCGGTCCGACAGTTCCGGCTTGAGGGCAACGAGGGCGAGGCGGAACGCCTCAAGCCCTTTGCGGCGCAGCTCGTTGAAGCCACCCTTGGGGATGACGAAGGCGCACTGCCAATAATCGCCGCGATCGAGCATGATAAAGAAGCGCCCGGGCTCGATGCGTCCCAAGCTCTCGGATCCGTCGCTGGGCTTCCTGGAGAGGCGCAGCCACAACACGTCCATGGGCGCGCCGAGGTCCTCGACCTCCAGTCCGGCGAGCGCCCGCACCGTGGAATGTCTGCCATCGCAACCCACGACGAGGTCGGCGCGGATCTCCAGATCGCCCTTCGGGGTCGCGGCCTTCAGACCGACGACGCGATCGCCGTCCTTCAGAAGCTCGTCGACCTCCGATTGCATATGCAGATGGAAAGTCGGGTAGCGCTTGCCCGCGTCGGCGAGGAAGTCGAGGAAGTGCCATTGCGGCATGAAGGCGATGAAGCCGCAATGGGTCGGCAGGTGCGTGAAGTCGGCGACCTGGACCTGCTCGTCGCCGATCTGCGCGGCGAGCTGGCGCACCTCCTGGTGGGGCCGCTTGAGGAACTCGTCGAGCAGACCGAGCTCGTGCATGACTTGAAGGGTCGAGGGGTGGATGGTGTCGCCGCGGAAGTCACGGAAGAAATCGGCGTGCTTTTCGAGCACCACGGCATCGACGCCGGCACGGGCGAGCAAATAGCCCAGCATCACGCCGGCGGGGCCGCCGCCGGCGATCGCGCAACGCGTGTTCAGAGTTTCCGTAGCCATGCGACCTGTGGTAGCGGAATTTGGTTAACGCCAACCTGTTGGCCCTGTCTAGCCGTCCGCGGCCTCCACCGCCTGCCGGTGATGGGATAGGTCGCGGAATGTCGGATTCCGGCCGTTCAGCGGGTTTTCCTGGTCCCAGCCATAGGCGATCGTGGAGACCCGCGTCTGGAGGGCATCGTAAAGAAGAAGCCGGCCCACGAGCCCCTCGCCGATCCCGACAAGCTCCTTCACCACCTCGACCGCTTGGAGGCAGCCGACAACGCCCGCGACGGCGCCGAGAATGCCCACTTCCGAGCAGGGCGGCACGGTACCGGCCGGCGGCGGCTCCGGGAACAGGCAACGGTAGTTGGGGCGCGGGGTTCCGTCTGCGTCCGTCTCGAAGGCGCGAAAGGTGGTGAGTTGCCCGTCGAACGGGCCTACCGCCGCGGTGACCAGCGGGACTTTCGCGAAATAGCAGGCGTCATTGACGAGGTAGCGCGTGGCGAAATTGTCCGAGCCGTCGGCGACGATGTCGAAGCCACGAATGATGTCGAGGGCGTTCTCCGCGACGAGACGGGTCGAGTAGAGCTTCGTCTGCACATGCGGGTTGAGGCGCTCGATCGTGGCGGCGGCGCTCTTCGTCTTCCTGCGCCCGACACTTGCCGTGTCATGCACGATCTGCCGCTGGAGATTGTCGAGGCTCACGCGGTCGTCGTCGATGATGCCGAGCGTGCCGATGCCCGCCGCGGCTAGGTAGAGGATGAGCGGCGAGCCGAGGCCGCCGGCGCCGACCACGAGCACGCGCGACGCTTTCAGCCGCTGCTGGCCTTCGCCGCCGATCTCTTTCAGCACCAGATGGCGCTTGTAGCGCTCGATCTCGTCTTTGGTGAGCATGGCTTCAATCTATGCCTTGGGCGCGCGCCCTGCCAGGGCGACACCGGCTCAGCCGGTCGAGCCGAAGCCGCCCTGCCCGCGTGTCGTGGCACCCAGCTCCTCCACGACGGCGAGCTCGACACGGACGACGGGCGCGATCACGAGCTGCGCGATGCGTTCTCCCCGAAACACCCGGAAGCTCTCGCTGCCGAGATTGGCAAGGAGCACCATGACCTCCCCGCGATAGTCGGCGTCGATGGTTCCCGGGCTGTTGAGCACGGTGACGCCATGCTTCGCCGCGAGGCCTGAGCGCGGGCGGACTTGTCCCTCATAGCCGGGGGGCAGCTCGATCGCGAGGCCGGTGGGAACGAGCGCGCGGGCGCCCGGCGCAAGCTCCAACGGCTTTCCATCCGGCACGGCGGCGAGAAGGTCGAGGCCGGCAGCATGCGCGGATTGATAGGTGGGAAGCGGCAGGCCGTGGCCATGGCGGAGCCGGCGTACACGCACGGTGAGCTGCGGCGGTCGCGCTTCGCTCATTCGGCGGCCGAGCGCAGCGAGGAGAGCGCCTCCGCGGCGCGCGCGAGCAAGCGCGACGCCATCTCGTCCTTGCTCATGGGTGGCCAGTCCTCGACGCTAGCGCCCGTCACCAGATGCACGCGCGTGCGGTCGCCGCCCATGATGCCGGTCCCGGTCGAGACGTCGTTGGCGACGATCCAATCGGCGCCCTTGGCGCGGCGCTTTTGAAGCGCGTTGTCGATGACGTTCTCGGTCTCGGCGGCGAAGCCGATGACGAGGTCCGGGCGCTGCGGGCCTCCGATGGCGATGGTCGCGAGGATGTCCGGGTTCTGCGCGAGGGTGAGGGACAGTTCCGCCCCGCTTGTCTTCTTGAGCTTCTGCGTGGCCTCTGCACTCGCGTGCCAATCGGCGACCGCCGCGGCGCAGATGGCGATGTCGGCGGGGAGCGCATCGAGCACGGCGTCCAGCATCTCGTGCGCCGTCTCTACCTTCACGACGTCCATGCCTTCAGGATCGGGCAGCGTCACGGGACCGGTCACCAAGGTTACGTGCGCGCCGAGGGCCTGAGCGGCGCGGGCGAGCGCATGGCCCTGCTTGCCGGAAGAGCGATTGGCGATATAGCGCACCGGATCGAGCGGCTCATGGGTGGGGCCCGAGGTGATCAGAACATGCCGCCCGGAGAGCGGGCCTTGCTGCTTGTCCTCCAGCAGGCGCGCGATGGCCTCCACGATGGAAGCCGGCTCGGCCATGCGGCCCGGGCCGTATTCGCCGCAGGCCATCTCGCCCTCTTCAGGCCCGGCGAAGTGGATGCCGTCGGCGCGCAGGCTGGCGACGTTGCGGCGCGTTGCCGGGTGCTGCCACATGCGCACGTTCATGGCCGGGGCCGCGAGCACGCGCTTGTCGGTGGCGAGCAGTACGGTGGAGGCAAGATCGTTTGCGAGCCCTGTCGCCATCTTGGCGAGGAGGTCGGCGGTCGCCGGCGCCACGACCACGAGGTCGGCCTCGCGCGACAATCGGATATGGCCGATCTCCGCCTCATCCTTGAGGTCGAACAGATCGGTGAAGGTCTTGTCCTCGGAGAGCACGGAGAAGG
>CAZHCN010000226.1:0-3720 GCA_964530895.1 uncultured Methyloceanibacter sp.
GCACCGCCTCGATCGAGGTCGAAAGACTATAGACGTCGAGCCCGTAGAAGCCGGCACGCTTGGCCGGATCGGCGATGGTCGCGTTGACCGCCTTGAGCCTTGTGAGGAATTCGCCGACCTGACCGTTCCGCCACATCCAGGTGGGGAAGCGCGAGAACGCCGCCCGCGGCACTTCGGGCCGGGGATACCCGCGCACGAAGGAATCGTACACCGCCGCGTCCGGCCAATCGGCTTCCACCGCCACGATGTTGAAGCCGTGGTTCTTCACCAGCATCTCGGTGATGCGGGCGCGCGCGTCATAGAACTGCGCCGTGCCGTGGGTCGCCTCGCCGAGCAGCACCACGCGCCTATCGGCAAACCGCTCGGCCAAGGCCGCAAGCGCGTCGAGATCGCCGAACGGCTCGGCGGCATCGGCGATCAGATGGCTCAGATTCGTGCGGACGACCTTGGCCCGCTGCGAGGGAACGAGGAGCCCGTTGGCGAAGCCTGAGGTCTCGGAATCGATATTGGTCTCCGCCTTCGCCGTCTCCGGTCCGCCCCAGCCTTCCTCGCCGATCAAGGGCACGAAGGTGACCCCGCCGTGGTCCTCCTGCTCGAAACTGTCCTCGCCCGTGCGGCGCACGCGGAGCAAGGTCTGATGAACGTCGCGCCCCACCGGGATGACCAGCCGTCCGCCGATGGCGAGCTGCCGCTTCAACGCTTCCGGCACTTTGGGACCGCCAGCCGAGACGATGATGGCGTCGAACGGCGCTTGGCCCGGCCAGCCCTTGGTGCCGTCGGCGCAGACGATCTCCACATTGTCGTAGCCGAGCGTCTCTTCGCGCGCGCGGGCTTGGGTCGCGAGGTCCGCGTGCCGCTCGATGGCATAGACGTGTCCGGCGATGCGGCTCATCACCGCCGCCGCGTAGCCCGAGCCGGCGCCGACCTCGAGCACCGTGTTGCCGGGCCGGAGCTCGGCCAGCTCGATCATGCGGGCGACGATGTAAGGCTGGGAGATGGTCTGCCCGGCCTCGATGGGAAGCGCGGAATCCTCGTAGGCGAACTCGGTCAAAGGCCCGGTGACGAAGGCCTCGCGCGGCACTTCGCCCATGGCCGCGAGCACGTGCGGGTCGGCGATGCCGCGGGCCTCGAGATGCCGCGCCACCATGAAGGCGCGGTCGCGGGCGTGGACATCGTCCCCGCCGGGAGCTTGCGCATTGATGGCTGTCATAGCGCCACCTCTAGCTCAGGCCCGCCCCGTCAGCCTTGATTTGGATCAGGCGGATTCGGCCCTCCGGTGCCGCCCTACCGTAATTCCCAGGTCACCCTGATCTTGACCTGAACCGTCGCCGTGCCGGCCTCGATAGGCACGTCCTTGGCCATGGCCATGGGCGCGGCGGCCTCGGCATAGCGGGGGACATAGCCGCCGTCCTCTTCGGTGATCGAAAGTACCGGGCCAAGCTCCACGCCGGCGGCTTGCGCATAGAGCTTGGCATCGGCGATGGCCTTGCGCATGGCCTCTTTGCGCGCCTCGTCCTTCAGGTCCTCGGGCTCCGAGACCCCGAAGGCGATCGAGCCGATGTCGTTGGCCCCGAGGCTCACCACTTTATCGAGGATGTCGCCGAGCTTGGCCGTGTCGCGCACGGTGATGTGGACCTGATTGCTCACCCGGTAGCCGGTGATGAAGGCGGCCTGGCCTTCTTTCCGCTGCTCGTAGACGGGCGACACGGAGAAATTCGTGGTCTGGATGTCCTTGGCCTCGATGCCGGCCTCTTTGAGCCCCGCCACGACCTTGGTCATGGCGTCCGTATTCTTGTCGAGCGCATCCCGCGCCGTCTGGCCCTCCGAGGTGACGCCGGTGGTGATGTCCACCTTGTCGGGCGTGGTCTTCACCGCGCCGGTGGCCGAGAGCGAGATCGTCCGCTTGTCGGGCTCGTCGGCGCGCGCATCCGGCGCCTGGGCCGCGACGGCCGAGGCGAGCAGCGCCAGCATGGGCGCGATATAGCGATAGGGGGAGGGATTGGAGGGCATCAGGGATTCCGCCGTTGACGATGGGCTGCAATGTCGGGCGTATGAGGAATCTGTTATGAGGCGGAATTGTGAGGCAGGAATATCGTCCCGAAACGCAAGGGATTTTGACTCACGTCGAAATTGGGGGCCCGTAGCTCAATTGGTTAGAGCCGGCGGCTCATAACCGTCTGGTTGGAGGTTCGAGCCCTCCCGGGCCCACCAAATCTCTACAATTAAGCCATTGAATAAAAAGCTTTTTTGTCGCCTTCGCCCGCACCAGCAGTGAGGGTGGCTCGCATAGCCGATGCCAACTGCAGACTGCGTCCCATACCGCCTGCAAGCAGACATTGTCTGGGGCCCAACCGTTGCCCAGTAAGTGCCGTAAGCGGGCGTCCGGCGGCTAACTATGGTAGATGCTGAGCCTGACCCTGCACCGCGAAGCACTACTCCTCCAACAGGAGCACTCTTATGAGTTATCGTTCTGTCACTTCAAAACTGATCTCATCGATTCTTGCCGGTGCCATGTTTGGCTTCGGCGTGGTCCCTGCTGGTGCCTGCACGGCCATGGTCTTTCAGGCGCAAGATGGGACCGGCATTTACGCCCGCACGATGGAATGGGGTGCGTCAGACCTCAAATCTGAGCTGGTGTTGGTGCCCCGCAACATCACCTTCAAATCTGCACTTGGCACCGGCGAGACCGGCATGGTTTGGAACAACCTCTATGGCTTTGTCGGAGTGAATGCTGCTGGCCTGCCCTACGCAGCCGATGGCATGAACGAAGTGGGGCTGACCGTGGGGGTATTGTTCTTTCCTGGTTTTGCTGAATTTCAGCAGCCGAACGCAGCCCAGCAGTCCATAACGATGAACAGCCTCGACATCGCCAACTATCTGCTGGGCAACTTCAAGACGGTCGAGGAGATGCGGCAAGCGATGCCTAAAATTCGCGTGGTGCGAAACGCCGACATCGAGAAGGAATTTGGCTTCGCCGGTGCCCATACATCACATCGTCACGGATGCGACGGGCGCATCCATTGTTATCGAGTACACTAAGGATGGCACTCTCTCGATCTTCGACAACAAGGTCGGCGCCATGACCAACTCGCCCAGCTATGACTGGCATCTGCTGAATCTGCGCAACTACGCCAATCTTACACCGCGAGGTTCTCCCGACAATCGCAACATCAACGGAGTGTCGCTTGCACCGTTCGGCGCTGGCAGTGGGATGCTTGGCTTACCCGGCGATTTCACGCCGCCTTCGCGGTTCATCCGCGCGGTGGCGTTCGTGAACTCTATGGAGCCGGTTGAGGACGCCGCGCAGGCTGTCAATGCGGCGGCGACGATGCTGAACAACTTCGACATCCCGAAAGGTTTGGTGCGCGAGGGTGCGAGCGCCGAGGACTATCACCTCGGATATACGCAGTGGTCCGTGATCGCTGATACCAGCCACCGGGTTTACTACTACTGGACCATGTACGATCGGCGCATGCGAAGCGTGGAGTTTGCGAAGCTGGATTTCAACGCCAAGAAAGTGTCTGGCTTCCCGCTTGACCGCGTGCGCACCCAAGACATCGAAGATCGGTCAGCGGATTTTTCGCGCTGATCGTCGCCCATCAGCTCAGTCGTCGCCACTTTCCTGTTCCACCGGCGTCGGGTGTTCGCACCATCAATTGGTGTCTGCTTTGGGTCGATAGTGTTGAAAAAGTCGGGGTTGCTACCGTCTTGAAGTGCTGA
>CAZHCN010000227.1:0-3713 GCA_964530895.1 uncultured Methyloceanibacter sp.
CTCAACGAGGGCGACAAGGTCTCCTTCGAGATCGAGGACGACCGCCGCGGCCGCGGCAAGCAGGCCGCGAACGTCGAGCTCGCCTAACGCGCGCGTTTCACAAACGCTCCTTTCAGAACCGCCGGGCCCTGCCCGGCGGTTTTTTTGTGTGCTGGGCGCAACTTACCGGCCGCGAGCCCGTTCAGATTCGGTTCATCTTGATGGCTCTAAATTGCCTCAAAGCGGGGGCAAACACTGGTTCTCCCAATCCCTGGGGCACCCCTCCACCCGCAAGAAGGCGCGGGATGCGGCTTCTCGGCTTAAGGAACGCGAAAATGGGCAAGAAAACTCTTACGGCACTCGTTGCCGCTGCGCTTGTCGGGGTCACCACCCTGACCCTGGCGGTTCCGGCGGAAGCCGGCCGCGGACACGGATACGGACATGGCGGCGGCCGCTACGTCCAGAACAACTATTATGGCGGTGGCTATCGCCACTACGGCGGTGGCGGTAACGCGCTCGCCGCCGGCATCATCGGCCTCGGCGTTGGCGCCATCGTCGGCAGCGCGCTGACCCCGCAGACGGTCGTCGTGGCCCCGCCTCCGCCGCCCCCCGGACCGGCCTATGCGCCGGTCGCCTATGGGCCACCGGCCTGGACGCCGGATTGGTACTCCTACTGCTACTCGCGCTACCGGACCTTCAATGCGCGGACTGGCACCTTCATCGGCTACGACGGCTACCAGCACTTCTGCCGCTAGCCTAGGCTGAGCCTCTTTTCCGCCCGTCGGACCGGCTATTTGGCCGGCCCGGCGGGCGTTCCATCCTGCATCCCCACGCCTCGCTTGCCGCCGTCCGGCGGCAGCAATGCCTCGCAAATGCACGCTTGCGGTTCTTGACCAGGCGTTTACCCCTGCGGCAACTCAGCCGGCCGAGCCGCTCTATTGTGCCTTGAACGAATCCTGGGGACGGCGCAAAATTATTGCGTTCCGGGATGAGTCCGACATGCGGCCGCGGGCTACGCTGGCCGCCGTATTTTTTGTCGAGACGAATAAGGACTCTTGAAGGACATCATGACTGTCGTCGCCGAACCAGCCATCACCGATATTTCCCGCGATCAGCCGAACGCTCCTGCCGACCGAGACGCGCTCCTGAAGATCCGGCCCTATCAAGGCATGGTGGCCTGGCCCACCGTGCTGCTCGCTCTCGGCATCGTCGCCGCCTTCGTGCTCGTCTGCACCCTCGCCACGATGCGCATCATCCCGCTATGGCTCGGTCTGATCCTCAACACGCTGATCCTCTACGCCGACCAGACCCCGCTGCATGAGGCCTGCCACGGCAACATCGCCGGGCGCGATTCCAAGTGGCTGTGGCTGAACCATCTCGTCGGCTATGTCTGCGGCACGATCTTGCTGCACGAGTACAAGTCGTTCCGCTACATGCATCTCGCCCACCACCGCGACACCAACGATCCAGAGCTCGACCCGGATCACTGGGTGGCGGTGAAGAACCCGTTCCTGGTGCTGTGGCGCTGCCTCACCATTGTTTACTGGTACCACCAGTTCTTCTGGAAGCACATCGCCTTCCACGCCCACATCCCGGGCATGCGGCCGCTCACCATCCACATCGTGGTCATGCACGCGATCTACTACGGCATTGCGATCGGCCTAGCGGTGATGGGCTATTGGCGCGAGGTGCTCATGCTGTGGATCTTCCCGCACATCCTGGCCTCGGCGCTGATCATCTACTTCTTCGCCTATCTCACCCACAAGCCGCACGAGATTCACGAGCGCTATCGCGACACCAACATCTTCTGGGTAAGGGGCATCATCATCGAGCCGATCGTGAACTGGCTCTACCTGTATCAGAACTTCCACCTGATCCATCACCTGTTCCCGCGCATCCCGTTCTACCTCTACGGCAACGCCTTCCAGGACCTGAAGCCAGTGCTCGATCGCGAGCACGCGCATATCTATGAGTACGATTTCGGGCCGCACCGCGATGTTAAGGCCACCTGAGCGCCTCTAGTCGGACGCCGCGTGGTCGGCCGGCTCGAAAGTGAGGTCGGCGGGCGAGATCAACACCGAGAATTGCTGGCACCAGATCACCACGCTCGGGAACTGTGTGAGATCGACGCCGGCAGGGATCGCGTAGTTCTGGCTGCCCTTGAACGCGCGCAAGCGCCCGAGATCCACATACATCGTGTCGGTGACGTCGCTCGATGAGCGGATGTTCGCCTTCGGCACCAGATAGACGTGGAAGTCGGGACCGGGCCCGACCTCGAAATTCTCGCCAAGGAATACGGTCTGCGGATAGACGCTGACGTCGCCCTTGCCCGTGTGGATCGGATCGTTCGGATTAGGCTGGATGAACTGGCCCTTGGCGACGAGTTTACCGGTCTCGTCGCGGCGCAGCGTCTCCATCCCCGCCGGCGGTGGAAAGAAGTAGGGGAACAAGAAGATGCCGAGGGCAAAGCCGAAGGCGAGCCCGATGAGACCGCCGAGAAAGAACCCCTTGAGCCACCGCCACATATAGCGCCTCCGTCAGCTCAACAGAGCTTAGGAGCTTGCCATGGCAGGGGTGTGATGGCGAGCCTTACACGCGCTAGTGCAGGCGAAGCTCACCTTCCACGAAGTTGAACTCCGTCGGCGAGATCAGCGCCCGGTGCGCGACGCGCACCCGGTAGAGCGGCCCTTCGAGATGGGCATCCCAGAAGTCGAGAAAGTCCGTGAGCTTAGGGAAGCGCGGCGCCAGGTCGTAGTCTTGCCAGACATAGCTCTGGAGCAGCTTCTTGTGGTCCGGAAGCCGGTAGAGAATTTCGGCGGTGGTCAGCGAATATCCTGCGATCTGGTGCACGAATCCCTGGTCCATCAGTCCACGTCCCTTGTTGAATCAGCCTTTTCGATTTTATCAATGCTAATCAGGGGATGGGGTTGCGTCCAGGATATTTCCTCAGTCATATCAGCACCTTGGCAGCAAAGGTGCGGGATTGCTAATTTTTGGCACTCTCGTCTTGAAAGTGCTAAAGCCTGAATCTACATAGCGTGCGGGGATGCGCCCCAGCGCGGGCAACCCATCCACCTCATCAAAATTTTCCTGGAGGAGATCGCAAGATGAAGTTTCGTCCATTGCATGATCGCGTTGTCGTGCGCCGCATCGACGAGGACGAACGAACCCGGGGCGGCATCATTATCCCTGACACCGCCAAGGAGAAGCCGCAGCAGGGCGAGGTCGTCGCCGTGGGCCCCGGCGCTCCCGACGAGACGGGTCAGGTCCAGCCGCTGGATGTGAAGCCCGGCGACCGCGTGCTGTTCGGCAAGTGGTCGGGCACCGAGGTCAAGATCGACGGCGAGGACGTGCTCATCATGAAAGAGAGCGACATCCTTGGCGTGCTCGAAGACGCTGCCGCCAAGAAGAAGAAGGCTGCGTAACCCCTACGAATTTTAAGCCCCCTTCGAGACACCGGCTTCGCGGGTCCTCAGGGTGAGCCCTTAAGGAGTGGAATACAATGTCTGCCAAGGAAGTGAAATTTTCCCAAGACGCCCGTGAGCGCATGCTCAAAGGCGTCGATATCTTGGCCAATGCGGTCAAGGTGACGTTAGGGCCCAAGGGCCGCAACGTGGTGCTCGAGAAGTCGTTCGGTGCGCCGCGCATCACCAAGGACGGTGTGACGGTCGCCAAGGAAATCGAGCTCGAGGACAAGTTCGAGAACATGGGCGCCCAGATGGTGCGCGAGGTCG
>CAZHCN010000228.1:0-3706 GCA_964530895.1 uncultured Methyloceanibacter sp.
CGACAAAACGATGCGCCGCTCGAAGCGGCCGTAAGGAATCTCCAACCGCACGATGCGGCGTCCGGCCGCGGGCAGGGGCCGCGTGCCGGAGATGATCAAGGTCGTGTCCTCCATCTCGGCGCGCACCGCCTCGGGGGCGACACCCGGGAGCGCGGCGATAATCACGAGCTCGGCTTCCGTCTCGAAGACGTCGACGGGCGGCTCCCAGCGGGCGGCACGCGCGGACGGCTCGAAGAACTGGCGGTGAAGCTGCTCGGCCTGCTTCAGCAGCGCGCAGGCCTCCGCAAACATCTGGTTCTTAGGATCACGCATCGCGCCTCACTCGTTCGTCTGTCGTCTGCCCGCTTTGCCCGACCGATGTTAACGTCCGGCAAAAGACTTCAGAATGAAGCAGGTCAAATTGGCTCACGGGAGCGCAAAGCATGGCCTTTGGCGCGAACAGGGGACCAATATCTGGGTTTTCCGGGGCCGTGTTGCAAGGTCACGCGGGCGCCCCGGGCCACAAGACCATGCGCCGCTAGGGCCCGTGGGTGATGATCGGCGGCCCCGGGTTGGTCACCGGCGGCGGCGTGTTCACCGGCGGCGGGGTCACGTGCGGCGTCGGCACGCGATGCAGGATGATCGGGTTGGCGTTGTTGTAATAGAGCTCCTTGACGAAGGGCTGGTCGGGATAAGAGCCCGTCGGCTGAATGCCGTAGTAGAACGGCCAGGGGTTGCCCTTGATCTTGTAGAGCCTGGTGCCGAAGCTCTGGCCCGACACGGCGGCGAGGATGAGATTGGTGTCGGCCGCCGTGGTCCGCCGCATGATCGGTGCGCCCGGCCTGCCAATGGCGAACAGATTGCCGGTCTGGCTGAGCGTGTAGCGGTGTCCGCCGCGCACGAGCGACAGATGGTGGCCGAACACGAAGGCGAACACGGCCTGATTGGCGTTGCGCACGATGCCCTGGAAGATGCCGCCGCGTATGGTGAGCGAGCCGGCCGGCGTCGTCACCTTCACGCCGGGCTCGCTCTTCGAGAGCTTGCCGCCGACGAAGCGGAGCGCGCCCTTGGAGAAGCTGGCGGCGAGCTCGCCGGTGCCGGTCCGCGGGTTATAGACGAACTTGTCGATGACGAGGCTCGACTTCGGACCGACGGTGAAGGTGGAGCCGTCGACCAGAAGCACCTGCACCACGCCCGAGTCGGAGGTCTCGATGCGCTCGTTGTAGACGACGGACTCGCCGATCTTGAGCGTCTTCATGCTGCCGCCCGGCGGCTTCCGCGTGGCTTGCGGCGTCACCGCCGCGGCGACGCCGACGCGATCGGCGGCCTCGGCAGGCAGCTCCGTCAGCCCGGACAAGAGCAGCGCGGCGATTGCGGAAGAGACGCCCGTCAGAATCGCTGGTGTCTGCATGAAGTCCCCGTCCATTCAACAGACCGGTATATGGGGGCAGCCGTCGGACACGGCAACCCCGCACGCGATCCGGCAAGCTATTGATGCTGCGTATATTTATTGTGACGATGAAGGCCGTCTTGCAGCCCGTCAGTTACATTCCGAGCGATGCAGAGTGGGGGAGAGGCTTAGCGCCTTACGCCGCCGAAAGGGGTATGGCTCAAAAAACTCGCGCAGCAATCGTTCAGTTGATGTGGGGGGAACCCGGCGTGAAGCGCGTGTTGCCGGCACCAAAGATACCGTTGGCCTTCCAATCGCTACCGGCGATGCCGAAGTTACCCATGACCCCGGCAGGGGCTGTTCCGGGTCGCGGCCCGACGAAAGACCCCGCCGCGAAGCCCTTACCGCCGCCACCATAGATATTGCCTGAGAAGTCGACATAGCCGGGCGCGTACATCTTACCGCGGAAGGTCTTATAACCTAGGTCGGGATTACCGAAGTCCGCGATTTCAAGATGACCTTTGCGTTTCTCAAAGGTCCAGTCCATCGTCATGTCACCGGTGGCCGGCCCTTGAGTCCAACCTCCCTCTTCCGCTTTCGCGAAGGTGCCGACGGCTGTCCCCTCATAGAAAGCATTGCCACGCTCGGGAAGATCGTCAGGCGTTACCGGCCGCTCGTTTGTCGCGACCCACCATCCACCCATCTTGTCTGTTTGGTTGTCGCCATAGCTGACGTCAGAAGCCCATAGCCCATACTTCAGGAAATCGCATTTCTCACAGAGAGGTGCATTCGGTATGCTCGCGAATGCGCCGGTGTGACTTACGTTGTTAAAGTTGGAGTTTTGATCGGGGGGATCATAGGTAAACGTAACTGGGCCAAACAGTGTGTGCAATTTTAGTTGCCCGTACTGTGAAACGTTTCGCACGATACTAGTGGACCCGTCGTCTCCGAGCGCGAGAAATGTGTCATCGTCGACATAAGCGGCATCGCCCGCTCCGGTGAAGCCAAGGTTGTAGGACGTGTCCGTGGTTTTGTCGTATGCGACGGAGGCGGTGGGGCCGAGCACCCAACTGAAAGGTGCGGGTATCCGGAAGTTCTGATGCCCCCCAGAAACTTGAATGTGGTCGGTCGAAATGTTGGCCGTGACGGTGTTGCCTTCCGGGTCAAGGACTACTCGCGAAGTGCCGCCGTAAAGCAGCTCAGGCTCGCCAGTCCCATTTTCCCCGGTCTGCAGGAATCCGGAGGAATAGCCCGTGAACGTGCCGCCCTCTTTCACAGGCGGCTCTGGTCCGGTGGGCCCTGTCGGGCCCGTGGGTTCCGTCGGATTGTCTTGCAGCTTCTTCAGACGTGAGAGCTGGTCAGCGATCGACGTCTGCACCATGATGAAGTTGGCGTTGTTGATTTGTTGATCGGCGTTGTTCTCGAGGTTGCTCGCCTCTTGAAACGTGCCGGGGTTCGTGGGTGGGCCAACATTCCCTCCGCTGCCAAAACGAGTGGCGTTGTTGGAGAGGGCCTGCATGAAGATATTGGTGTCCTCGGGCGTCGTCGGCCTAACATTGGCGTGCCCGCCGTGCAGGTCGAGCGTATAGCCCGGCTGGAAGATTGTTTGGCTCTGACCGTTCCGGCCGGTGAATGTCAGGGAGTGCCCGTACAAGAACGAATAGATGCCGCGCGACGTGCTGCCCTGGAACATGCCGCCGCGGATGGCAAGCGCTCCGGACGGCGTGTTCACTTTAACGCCACCCTCGTTCTTGGAGAGCTTGCCGCCGATGAAGCGCATGGTCCCCCTGGAGAAGGTGGCGACCAGCGCGCCGGTCTTCTTGTTCGGGTCGTAGACGAATTTGTCGATGACGAGATTGGAATTGGGGCCGACCGTGAAGGTCGAGCCATCGACCAGCAGCACCTGGACGAGGCCGCTTGCCGTCGTGTTGATGCGCTCGTTGTAGAAGATCGACTTGCCGATATTGAGCTGCTTGTTCGGCGTGCCGGAGAGGCTCGAGAAGGCGTCAGGCTCGACGGCGGCGGCGACGCCGACCTTGTCGGCCTGCGCGGGGGCGGATGCGAGAAGCAAAAGGCAGATACTGAGCGCGAGACCGGCAACCCAACTCGTCATGCCCGGGCGAAGACCCGGGCATCCAGGGGCAGCGAACTCAGCGCAAGCTGCTCTGGATTGCCGGGTCAAGCCCGGCAATGACGCGGAAATGTGGGCCGGGCGGCACACGTTCCGCTCCCGGCAGGATAATGATGATGATGGCCCCGTCATCCCTCAGAACCTCTTCTGTACCCCGAGAAGAGTCGTCAGATCGTTGTACGTCCTTATATCATAATTAGAGTTCT
>CAZHCN010000229.1:0-3689 GCA_964530895.1 uncultured Methyloceanibacter sp.
TGGTGCGGTCGAGAGGAATCGAACCTCCACGAGCTAAGCTCACAGCGACCTCAACGCTGCGCGTCTACCATTTCCGCCACGACCGCAAGAAGTCCCGAAGCGTGCTGCCCCGGATATGGCCCCAGGCCACCCCATCGGCAAGCATTACGCGGGGCCCGCTGCCTTACCAAACCTGCCCCAGGGGTGCAAGGTTTGCCCTAGGATATCTGGCCCATGCTGAAGACCGCCCCAATGCCGCCTCTGAACGCCCCCTCCGCCCCTGTGGCGTGGATCGTGAGCCCTGCCCCCGTACCCTACGAGACGGCGCTCGCGGCCATGGAGGCCCGCGCGGCGGCCATTGCCGACGGCGCGGCCCCCAACTGCGTCTGGCTCCTGGAGCACCCCTCCCTTTATACCGCCGGCACCAGCGCCACCGAGGACGAGCTGCTCGACCCTGGACGGTTCCCCGTGTTCCGGACCGGCCGCGGCGGCCGCTTCACCTATCATGGTCCCGGTCAACGCGTGGCCTATGTGATGCTCGATCTCGCGCCCCACGGCCGTGACGTGAGAGCCTATGTCGCCGCGCTCGAGGACTGGCTCATCGCCGCCCTCGCCTCTCTCGGCGTCGCCGGCGAACGGCGTCCGGGCGCGGTCGGCATCTTCGTCGGCGATGCCAAGGTCGCCTCCATCGGCGTGCGCGTGCGCCGCTGGGTCACGCTGCACGGGGTGAGCCTCAACGTTGCGCCCGCCCTGGAGCACTTTTCCGGCATCGTGCCCTGCGGCCTCCATGGCACGAAAGTGACGAGCCTCGAAGCGCTTCGAGCGGAAACGGACATGGCCCGTATCGACGACGCGCTGCGCATCACCTTCGAGAAGACCTTTGGCAAGGTGGCCGCTAGTGGGTCGGGAGCACCTTGAAGCCGGGCGGCGTCGTCCCGCCCTCGGCGGTGACCAGGACGTCGGCGACGTCCGCGTCGGGCGGACCGTGGGCGCAGCGGCGCAGCATCTCATCGACCTGAGACGCCGGCCCTGAGAACACCGCCTCGACGCTGCCGTCGCGGCGATTACGAACCCAACCGTCGAGACCGAGCCGGCGCGCCGTCTGCTCTGCCCAGGCGCGGTAGAACACGCCCTGCACGCGGCCCTCGACCCTGACCGTAACGGTTCTGACGTTCGCGCCGGACATGTGCTCTCCCTGGGAACGGAGCGAGCCGCGATTATAACCTCTTCGCCTTTGGGGAGAGGTCGAGCGCGCAGCGTTCCTGGGCGATAGATCAGGCGAATTCCAGAATGACGGCGTCCACATTGAGGCTATCGCCCGGCTTGGCCAGGATCTTGGAGACCGTGCCATCACGCTCGGCCTTCAGCACATTCTCCATCTTCATCGCCTCGACGACGCACAGCGTATCGCCGGCGGCGACCTCCTGGCCCTCCTCCACGGCGAGCGAGACGATGAGACCCGGCATCGGACAGAGCAGCAGCTTCGAGGTGTCCGGCTTCTCCTTGATCGGCATGAGCGTGAGAAGGTCCGCCTCGCGCTCCGTGAACACCCGCGCCGGGACTTCCACCCCCTGATAGGTGAGATGGACGCCGTTCACGATCGACCGCACCTGCACAGCGACCGGCTCGTCGCCGACCAAGCCTTCCCACACCGGATCGCCGAACCACCATGACGACGTCAACGCGATCGAACGCGCTTTTTCGCCGGTGCCCTTCCCGCCGAACTTCACGGTCAGGGGATAGTCGCGCCCTTCGACGGTCACGCGAATATGTTCGCCGCCAAGCTCGACCATCCGCACCTCGGAGAAGCGCACCGGCTCGCCGTGCATTTGGTGGGTGATCATGCGCCGCCGATTATTGGAGAGATGGTCGATGCTCGCCGCCACGGCCGCCAGCACGTCACGCACCGCGCCTTGCGGCACCGGCGGGTGGAAGCCGTCCGGAAACTCCTCGGCGATGAACTTGGTGGAGAGCCGTCCCTCGCGCCAACGCGTGTTACGCATGAGCACGGCGAGGAACGGAATGTTGTGCCGGAAGCCGTCGATGGCGAACGCGTCGAGCGCCCGGCCCATCTCCTCGATCGCCTCGATGCGCTTCGGCGCGTGGGTGACAAGCTTGGCGATGATCGGGTCGTAATAGACCGAGATCTCGCCGCCCTCCTCCACGCCCGTGTCGAGCCGCGTGGTGATACCGTCTTTCGTGCCGAGCTCCGGCGGACGAAAGCGCACCAGACGTCCCGTCGACGGCAGGAAGTTGCGCACCGGGTCCTCGGCGTAGATGCGGGACTCGATGGCCGAGCCTTTGAGCTTCACGTCCTTCTGCTTGATGGCGAGCTTTTCGCCGGCGGCGACCCTCAGCATCTCCTCGACGAGATCGAGCCCGGTGACGAGCTCGGTTACCGGATGCTCCACCTGGAGGCGCGTGTTCATCTCCAGGAAGTAGAAGTTGCGGTCCTTGTCGGCGATGAACTCGACCGTCCCCGCGGAGTCGTAACCCACGGCCTTGGCGAGCGCCACGGCCTGGGCGCCCATCGCCTCGCGCGTTTTGGCGTCGATAAACGGGCTCGGCGCCTCCTCGATCACCTTCTGGTTGCGCCGCTGGATCGAGCATTCGCGCTCGCCGAGATGGATGACGTTGCCGTGCTTGTCGCCCAGCACCTGGATCTCGATATGGCGCGGTTCCTCGATATATTTCTCGATGAACACGCGGTCGTCGCCGAAGCTCGACTTCGCTTCCGATTGCGACGAGGCGAAGCCTTCGGCCACCTCCTTCTGGCTGTAGGCGATGCGCATGCCCTTGCCGCCGCCGCCGGCCGAGGCCTTGATCATCACCGGATAGCCGATCTCGTCGGCGATCTTGGTCGCTTCCTTGGCGTCCTTGATCACGCCGAGATGACCCGGCACCGTGGACACCTTCGCCTTGGCCGCGAGCTTCTTCGACTCGATCTTGTCGCCCATGGCCTCGATGGCGCCGGGATTCGGCCCGACGAAGACGATGCCTGCCTCTTTGAGCGCCTTGGCGAAAGCGGCGTTCTCGGACAGGAACCCATAGCCCGGATGGATCGCCTCCGCGCCCGTCGCCTTGGCCGCGGCGATGATCTTGTCCATGACGAGATAGGATTGCGCCGCCGCAGCCGGGCCGATCGCCACCGCCTCGTCGGCCATATCCACGTGGAGCGCGTCGCGGTCCGCCTCCGAATAGACGGCCACGGTTTGAATGCCGAGGCGTTTCGCGGTCCGGATGATGCGGCAGGCGATTTCGCCGCGATTGGCGATCAGAAGCTTCTTGAACATAGGTCCCCAGCCCGTTTTTGCTCAGGCTTTCTAGTGGGAAGCCCGGGGCGAGTAAACCAGCGAGGGACGCTTTGGGCGAGCCTATTCCGCCGCGGTGGGCAGGTCTTTCCGCCCGTTTCTGCGGCTCCGGGGCTTCCTTTGGCGCCCCTTGCCCTGCGAGGCGGCCGGCTTGACCGCGACGACCTTGCCCGCATCCTCGGGCGCCTCGGAAGGCTCCGGCGCCTCGTCCTCGGCGGGGAACAGCACGCCCGCCTCGGCTTCGGCGTCGAGCTCCTTCATCTCCTCCGCTGTGGGCGCCTTCTCGGGCGGCAGGGCGCCTGCGCCGGACTTGGCGGCCTCGGCCTCGAGCTTCGCCTTCGCTTTTTGATGGTCGCGCGCGAGATAGGTGTAGATCGTCGGCGTCACGAACAGGGTGAA
>CAZHCN010000230.1:0-3616 GCA_964530895.1 uncultured Methyloceanibacter sp.
GTCCGGTTTGGGTGACAGCGAGTTGATGGCCTTGATGAATTGGTGGGCCCGGGAGGGCTCGAACCTCCAACCAGACGGTTATGAGCCGCCGGCTCTAACCAATTGAGCTACGGGCCCCCAATTTCGACGTGAGTCAAAATCCCTTGCGTTTCGGGACGATATTCCTGCCTCACAATTCCGCCTCATAACAGATTCCTCATACGCCCGACATTGCAGCCCATCGTCAACGGCGGAATCCCTGATGCCCTCCAATCCCTCCCCCTATCGCTATATCGCGCCCATGCTGGCGCTGCTCGCCTCGGCCGTCGCGGCCCAGGCGCCGGATGCGCGCGCCGACGAGCCCGACAAGCGGACGATCTCGCTCTCGGCCACCGGCGCGGTGAAGACCACGCCCGACAAGGTGGACATCACCACCGGCGTCACCTCGGAGGGCCAGACGGCGCGGGATGCGCTCGACAAGAATACGGACGCCATGACCAAGGTCGTGGCGGGGCTCAAAGAGGCCGGCATCGAGGCCAAGGACATCCAGACCACGAATTTCTCCGTGTCGCCCGTCTACGAGCAGCGGAAAGAAGGCCAGGCCGCCTTCATCACCGGCTACCGGGTGAGCAATCAGGTCCACATCACCGTGCGCGACACGGCCAAGCTCGGCGACATCCTCGATAAAGTGGTGAGCCTCGGGGCCAACGACATCGGCTCGATCGCCTTCGGGGTCTCGGAGCCCGAGGACCTGAAGGACGAGGCGCGCAAAGAGGCCATGCGCAAGGCCATCGCCGATGCCAAGCTCTATGCGCAAGCCGCCGGCGTGGAGCTTGGCCCGGTACTTTCGATCACCGAAGAGGACGGCGGCTATGTCCCCCGCTATGCCGAGGCCGCCGCGCCCATGGCCATGGCCAAGGACGTGCCTATCGAGGCCGGCACGGCGACGGTTCAGGTCAAGATCAGGGTGACCTGGGAATTACGGTAGGGCGGCACCGGAGGGCCGAATCCGCCTGATCCAAATCAAGGCTGACGGGGCGGGCCTGAGCTAGAGGTGGCGCTATGACAGCCATCAATGCGCAAGCTCCCGGCGGGGACGATGTCCACGCCCGCGACCGCGCCTTCATGGTGGCGCGGCATCTCGAGGCCCGCGGCATCGCCGACCCGCACGTGCTCGCGGCCATGGGCGAAGTGCCGCGCGAGGCCTTCGTCACCGGGCCTTTGACCGAGTTCGCCTACGAGGATTCCGCGCTTCCCATCGAGGCCGGGCAGACCATCTCCCAGCCTTACATCGTCGCCCGCATGATCGAGCTGGCCGAGCTCCGGCCCGGCAACACGGTGCTCGAGGTCGGCGCCGGCTCGGGCTACGCGGCGGCGGTGATGAGCCGCATCGCCGGACACGTCTATGCCATCGAGCGGCACGCGGACCTCGCGACCCAAGCCCGCGCGCGCGAAGAGACGCTCGGCTACGACAATGTGGAGATCGTCTGCGCCGACGGCACCAAGGGCTGGCCGGGCCAAGCGCCGTTCGACGCCATCATCGTCTCGGCTGGCGGTCCCAAAGTGCCGGAAGCGTTGAAGCGGCAGCTCGCCATCGGCGGACGGCTGGTCATCCCGGTGGGGCGCGACGTTCATCAGACCTTGCTCCGCGTGCGCCGCACGGGCGAGGACAGTTTCGAGCAGGAGGACCACGGCGGGGTCACCTTCGTGCCCTTGATCGGCGAGGAAGGCTGGGGCGGACCGGAGACGGCGAAGGCGGAGACCAATATCGATTCCGAGACCTCAGGCTTCGCCAACGGGCTCCTCGTTCCCTCGCAGCGGGCCAAGGTCGTCCGCACGAATCTGAGCCATCTGATCGCCGATGCCGCCGAGCCGTTCGGCGATCTCGACGCGCTTGCGGCCTTGGCCGAGCGGTTTGCCGATAGGCGCGTGGTGCTGCTCGGCGAGGCGACCCACGGCACGGCGCAGTTCTATGACGCGCGCGCCCGCATCACCGAGATGCTGGTGAAGAACCACGGCTTCAACATCGTGGCGGTGGAAGCCGATTGGCCGGACGCGGCGGTGTACGATTCCTTCGTGCGCGGGTATCCCCGGCCCGAAGTGCCGCGGGCGGCGTTCTCGCGCTTCCCCACCTGGATGTGGCGGAACGGTCAGGTCGGCGAATTCCTCACACGGCTGAAGGCGGTCAACGCGAGCATCGCCGATCCGGCCAAGCGCGCCGGCTTCTACGGGCTCGACGTCTACAGTCTCTCGACCTCCATCGAGGAGGTGCTGACCTATCTCGACAAGGTCGATCCGGAGGCGGCGCGGATCGCGCGCCACCGCTATGGCTGCCTGGCGCCGTTCCGCGCGGAGCCCGCCCGCTATGGCCACATGGCGCTGTCGCATGGCTTTGCCGTGTGCGAGAAGCCGGTCACCGACGCGCTGGTGGATCTGTTGAAGAACCGGCTCGGCTATCTCGCCCGCGACGGCGACGCCTTCTTCAACGCCGAGCAGAACGCGCGCATCGTGGCGGCGGCCGAGCAGTATTACCGCATCATGTATTACGGCGACGCCCAGTCGTGGAATTTGCGCGACCAGCATATGTTCGACACGCTGGAGCGGATCTTGGCGCATGTTGCGCGCAATTCCGCGGGCTCAAAGGCCGTGGTGTGGGCGCACAACTCCCATGTCGGCAACGCCGAATACACGGAAATGGGCCAGGTTCGCGGGGAGTACAATATCGGCCAGCTCGCCCGCGCACGCTTCGGTGACGACTGTGCATTGATCGGCTTCGGAACCGATCGCGGCACGGTCGCGGCCGCCTCGAACTGGGACGAGCCGATGGAGATCAAGCGCGTGCGCCCTGCCCGCCCCGACTCTTACGAAGGCCGCTCACGCGACGCCGGCATCGATGCCTTCTTCCTCGAGACGGGACCGGGCCAGAAAGACAGCGTCCGCGAGGTGCTGGCCGAGCCTCTTCTGGAGCGCGCCATCGGCGTGATCTACCGGCCAGAGACCGAGCTGCTCTCGCACTACTTCCAGGCGGAGCTGTCGAAGCAGTTCGATGCGTGGATCTGGTTCAGCGAGACGGACGCCGTGGCGGCACGCGCCGAGGCCCACCCCCATGGGCCCGACGAGACCTATCCGTTCGGGTTGTAAAGACTGAAGAGAGATTGAAGCGCGAGGCGCAGCCTTACGGCATGCGTACGATCTCGTTGCCTTCGCCGAGCACGACAACGGTCGGCCGGTAGTTGCGCGCCTCCTCGGCGGGGATCTGGCAATAGGCGACGATGATCACCTTGTCGCCCTTCTGCACCAGGCGGGCGGCGGCGCCATTGACGGCGATGTCGGCGGAGCCGCGCGGCGCCTCGATGGCGTAGGTGGTGAAGCGCGCGCCGGTATTGATGTTCAGCACGTCCACCTGCTCGTGCGGCAGGATGCCCGAGGCATCGAGCAGGTCGCGATCGATGCCGATCGACCCTTCGTAGTGCATATCCGCCCCAGTCACGGTGGCGCGGTGCAGCTTGGCTTTCAGCATGGTCAGGAACACGTGATCGCCCTTACGTTCCCAAGCTCGTCCCCCCAAGGGGACCCGTTGTTCTCACCTGGGATATAAGGCAAGGCGGCGATTGTTGCAATGCAGCATCGCGTCCCG
>CAZHCN010000231.1:0-3612 GCA_964530895.1 uncultured Methyloceanibacter sp.
CTAGGGGGAGCATCCTCGTGTCTGGTGCAAGCGACTTCCTCGACCCGGTCGAGGCAGCCCAGGACGAAATCAGCAGGTCGAAGCGCATGATCGCTTCGGCCCTCGAAGACCTGACCCAACACCACAGCTGGCTCGAAAGCTACCACCGCGACGAGCGGCGCCGGGCCGAGCGCCTGCGACGCCAGGAAGCGCTGCAGCGGCTGGAGCTCAGGCGCCAGCGCGCGGCCTGGATGACGCGGCGCTTCGCGCTCACCTCTTTCGCCGTCACGCGGGCGACCGCGGCATTCCTGGCGCGGAACGGCGCCGCAGCCCTGGCCTGGGCGAGCCCGAGGGTGCAAGCGCTGGCGCTGCTGCTGGCAAGAGAGGCTTCCGCCGCTTCGGCTTGGTCTTGGCGAACGGGCCGCTTCCTCGCCCAAAGGGGCTATGCGGGAATTGTCGTCGGGTTCACTTGGACGGTGCGCACATCCGACGTGCTCGGCGTCGCCTTCCGGAAGCGGTTCGCGGCCGGCGCGACGATCCTCTACGCCGAGGCTGCGATCCTCGCCCAGCCCGCCCTCAAAAGAGCCTCGGCGAGCTGGGCGCGCGCAAGGGTCCGGTCGCAACGCCTTTCGCGTCGGATTCAGGCACGAGCCTCGGACCGTTGGTCTCGGACGCGGTCAAGGGCGCCCATCCTTACGCGGAATGCTCGCGCGGCGGCGTCCCAAGGTTACGCGCGCTGCGCCGAGAAGGCCCTGGTCATCACGGCGCGGGGGCGTGACCAGCTTTCGCGCACGTTCGCGTGGACTCGGGCGCACTCTCAAGATGTCGCGCGCGCCGGCGTCAGGACCGCGTCGGAAAAATGGGCCCGGGTCGCTCTCGGAGCACGGCAAATCGTGGCGAGACGCGCTCAACCGCAAAAGGCATTGATCGTGAGGCAGTGCACGGCCTTGGTGTGCATCGAGCCGCGGCGCGCCCGGTTGCCCGTCATCCGCGCCTGATCCTCCCTTTGCATCCACCATGAGCGGCGCGGTGATTTGCACCCCCCGCCTCCACGTGGGATACAGGCCTCACCCCGAAAACCCTCTGACTTGGCCTGCCGTCAATCTTCCGCATTGTCGTGCCCAATGTCTCACGCGATCCGGTAAGCCATTGGAAGCGCGAAGGGTTCGTGCCCTCGACCGGGCGTGGAGGAGATTGCCGACTATGCCGCCATGGCGGACCGTTCTCATTGTCGTCGCGACCCTTGGCGTCCTGCTGAGCGCCGCTGAGCACGGCCGCGCCCAGGAGGCGGCGCAGCCCCAGGCTCCGATGGCCGTGGAGGCGCCTGCTTCCGCCGCACCGGCACCGGAGCCCGAGACCCCAGAGGACAAGACCGTCGCCGCGTTCGACGCCGCGCTCGAGACCTGGGCCAATCAGATCAAGACCCAAGAGCAGGCCATCGCCGATCCGACGACGATGGACGAGGAGCTCCGGGCCATCCCGGACACGCTCGAGGCGTTGCGCGCGACCATCGAGGAGCGACGCGCACAGCTCAAGCCGAAGCTGCAAGACGCGCGGGAACGTCTCGCCAAGCTCGGACCCGCGCCCAAAGACGGTGCGCCGCCGGAAAGCGCCGAGATCGCCCGGCAGCGCAAGAAGCTCGACACCGAGGTCGCCGACCTCGACGGCAAGCTGAAGCAAGCCGATCTCCTCTTCGTGCGCGCGGGGCAGTTGATCGACGCGGCCAATGACGAGCGCCGCGAGCGGTTCACGGAATCGCTGTTCAGCCCGGTCCCCAATTTCTACGCCTACGTCTTGCCTGCGGCCTTCGAACGCTTGCCGATGCAAGTCGAGCAGCGGTTCGAAGCCATCGCCGACTGGCTAGCGCGCGCCTGGAGCACAGGCGTCATCGTCTTCCTCCTCGTCTTCATCGCACCCATCGGCGCCTTCCTCGGCACGCACAGCTTCGTCAGGAACATGGCGGCGCGTGTCGACGCCAAGCAACGGCCGAACAGGCCGGCCGAGCCCACGATACAGGACCGCGGCATCTGGGCCTTGCGGAAGACGGTCCGAAGCGCGCTGCCCTTCTGGATGGGCCTCGCGGCGTTCTACCTTATCGCCACGGCTGCCGGCCTTGCGGATCCCTCGCTCGCCGGATTCCTGCCCCGGACCGTTCTGGCGTCCGCTTGGGCCGTCTCGCTCATCTTCCTCATCCGCCACTCCCTCGTGCCCGAGGACGATGCCTGGAAACTCATACCGTCCGCGCCCGCGGCTATGTCTTGGCGGATCGCAGGACTCTTGTGGGCCGTTGTGACGATATGGCTCCTCGATCATATCCTGGGCTTCGCCGACGTGGTCGTCTTCGCCCCCTATCAAGTAACGGTGCTGCGCTCGACCTTCTTCGCGGCGCTCTACGGCATCCTGATCGCCGCGACCCTGTGGGTGATCCAGAGCGGGTCGACCACGCGCAAGGGCGCGTTCACCGGCTGGCAGGGATGGCTGTTCACCTTCGTCGGCGTCGTGGCCGGGCTCATCCTGCTCGCCGCGCTGCTCGGCTACGAGTCGCTTGCCAGCTTCATGGGAACCCACGCCGTCTCCACCGCCGGCGTGCTGTGGACCATGTATCTCGTGCACCTCGCCGCCGAATCCATCTCCAGCGTCAGCGTCATCTCCGGACGCGCCATCGACGACGACATCGACGAAGACGAGGACATGGGCGGAGCGTCCCTGTTTACCATTCGGATCATCGTCAGCCTGCTCCTCGACATCACCATTCTCGCGATCGGAAGCGTCATCCTCCTGCTCCTGTGGCGCTTCGATTGGATCGAGGTCAAAGGCTGGATTCAGGCGGCCTTCTTCGGATTCCAATTCGGGAATTTGCGTATCTCACTGCAATCGGTGCTCGTTGCGCTTGGTGTCTTCGCGCTCGGACTCGCGCTGACGCGCTTCGTGCAGCGCTGGCTCACGGCCCGCGTGTTCACCGGGCGGCATGTCGACACCGGTCTCGGCGAGTCGATGCGGATCGGCACGGGCTATCTCGGCTTCGTTCTGTCGGCGCTCGCCGGCATCTCCTATCTCGGCTTCGACTTCTCCAACATCGCCCTCGTGGCGGGCGCGCTCTCGGTCGGCATCGGCTTCGGGCTCCAGAGCATCTTCAACAATTTCGTCTCGGGCCTCATCCTTCTCGTCGAGCGTCCCATCAAGATCGGCGATTACATCGAGGTCGGCGGCGAGGAAGGCACGGTCAAGCGGATCAGCGTGCGCTCGACGGAGATCGAGACCATTCACCGGCAATCGGTGATCATTCCGAACGCGACGCTCATCACCGACCCCGTGACCAACTGGATGCACCTCGACAAGAGCTGTCGCCTCGACATCCCTATCGGCGTCGACTACGGCACAGACATGGAGCTGTTGCGGTCTACGCTGCTCGCCGTCGCGCAAGGCCATCGCGGCGTGCTCAAGAGCCCGCCGCCGGTGGTGCACTTCGCCGGCTTCGGCGATTCGTCACTCGATTTCGAGTTGCGCGTGTTCCTGCGTGACGTCCGCGAGCGCATCAAGTCGTCGAGCGACCTGCGTTTCGCGATCCTGGGCGCATTGCGCGAGGCGGGCATCTCCATCCCGTTCCCGCAGCGCGACCTTCACATCAAGGAC
>CAZHCN010000232.1:0-3612 GCA_964530895.1 uncultured Methyloceanibacter sp.
GATGGCCATTCATCTGGGGCGCATCTTGCGAGGCGCCTCGTGCAACCAACCCGGGCAGCTCGTCTGAAAGCAGACGTGAGCGATATCTCGCCCGCGCCGCCCCTATTCGGTCTTGCTCCCGGTGGGGTTTGCCGTGCCGCCCTTGTTGCCAAAGACGCGGTGCGCTCTTACCGCACCCTTTCACCCTTACCCGCCTTGCCCGAAGGCTTTTCACGGGCGGTTTGCTTTCTGTGGCACTTTCCCTGGGGTCGCCCCCGCCGGAGGTTATCCGGCACCGTACTTCCATGGAGCCCGGACTTTCCTCCCCACCTGATACGCAATACTGGCGGAGCGGCCATCCGGCCTGCTGACACAATTACATAAGGGGCTTGCGGGCTCCGGCGTCAAGCCGCCCTGCCCGCACCATGCTTAATGAGGTCCGCACGGCTGGCTGCCGGGCTCGTAACGGCATTTTGATCTCCCGCTTGCCATTGTTCCCATATCCTAGCGGCGATCTGCCGCGTCGCCCCGGTTTTCCGGCTCTCTGCCGCGCCAATCCCGGGTCGTCCGGCCCCTAACAAGTTGGGCGCGCGATGCCGAACCAAATCTTGATTACGCGCTGGCTCAACGTCTTCCCCGAGCTTGCCGAACTCGAGCCGGAGGCCAAGACGGAGCTACTCGGCGCCACACAATTCGAACGCCTGCGCGAGGGCGACATCGCCTATCGACAGGGACAGACCTGCCACAACTACGTCATGTGCATCGAGGGGCAGACCCGTGTCTTCAAGACGTCGGAGTCGGGCCGAGAGATCATGCTGTATCAGGTGGGCCCCGGGGAGACCTGCGTGCTCACCACGTCATGCCTGATCGCGGGCAACCCGTTTCCGGCAGAGAGCACCGCTCAGGCGGACGTTCTTCTCGCCGCGCTTCCGGCAAGCGCCTTCCGCCGCCTCATGATCTCATCGCCGAAGTTCCGTCACTACGTGCTCGGCAATTACGGAGACCTGTTGTCGAGCCTCATCATGCTGGTGGACGAAGTTGCATTCGCGAGCCTCGACTTGCGCTTGGCGCGGCGCCTTCTTGCGGAGGCGGATGCGCGGGGCGTGGTGTCCAAGACCCACCAGCAACTGGCGCTCGACCTCGGTAGCGTACGCGAGGTAATCAGCCGCTATCTCGCTGAATGGGAGCGTATGGGATGGGTTCGCTCTTCGCGCGGATCCGTCGAGGTTGTCGATCGAGCGGCTCTGGCGGGCTATGCCAACTGCAACGACGAGGAGATGCCGCCGCCGCTTCGCTCCGCCTCCCGAACGTGACCTAAGTCACATACCGGATGCACAGCTGCGGACTAAAATAGCAACAACTCGGAATCCAACAGGAAACGCTCAAGGAAACCAAGACAATGACCAATATCCCGGCCCATAGGCTCCTTTTCTCCCTGGCGCGGTCCACAGCGCTCGCTGCGGCCCTGTGCCTCGGCACCGCGACCTTCGCCCTCGCCGCAGAGGACATGTCACCGGTGCCGCCGCCCCATGGCGAGTTTGACGACAGTTGCGCCATGGGTCTCTCCGAAGGACAGACCATCCACACCGATTGCTCCGTGAACTGGACCGACCCCGACGACGGCAAGGTCTATTGCTTCTCGAGCGAGAGCTCAAAGGAAGCCTTCCTCAAAGACCCGAAGGCCAACATCGCCAAGGCGAAGGAATTCCTGGAGAGTCAGCAGGCCTCTTCCGCCGCCGGCAACAAGGTCTTCACCGAGAAGGACGTCGACGCCCGCGTCCAAGAGGTCATCAACGACCGCTCCAAGGACGGCACGTTCGTATTCCATGATCCCAAGCTCGATGCCGACCTCGACCTCGTGTTCGAAGACATCAAGATCGTGCGCGGCATGGAAGGCTATGGCTGGTTCGCCAATGTCATCTTCCACGACAAGGACGAGCCGAAGAAACAGTACGCCATCGACTTCTGGTTCAAGCCGCAAGGCGACAAGCTGACCCTCATGGATATCCGCGTGCAGAAAGGCCCGAAGCGCGACGGCGACACCTACTATATGATTACGCGGCTGCCGGTGGCTTGGTGGTGGCTCCCGGTGCAGGAGCATCCCGGCAGCATCGAAGGCGCGAGGGCTTGGCAGGTGATGGCCGCGATCCACGAATACATCACCGAGAACAAGGACAAGGATGGCGCCCTTGAGATCAAAGACGACAAGACGGGAGAGACCATTCCTCTCGACTTCGTCGAGATCCACCAGCCGGTCCGTCACCTGAAGAAGAACGGCGAGTACTTCGTCTGCACCGACTTCCGCAAGCCCGGCAGCAAGGACGAGTATTACGACATCGACTTCTGGGTGAACGAGAAGACCGGCAAGCTCGTGGTGGACAACGTCAAGATCCACAAAGTGCCCGTGCAGGAAGACGGCGTCTGGACCCAGGTGCCGCGCTACACGTTTGAAGGCATGGACTTCGACGAGACCATGTAGGGACCGCGTCGCCCCACCCGGGGATACGGTTTCCTCCACCTAAGGCCCGCTCCGACTTGAGCGGGCCTTTTGCCAGGTCTCACGCCATCGGTGAGGCACGGCGCGCTGCGAACAGTCTCGCCAGGGTGTCCCGGGTGGACCGGTCGGCGCGGCCATCGACGCGCAAAGGGCGGAAGTGCCGTTGAAAAGCTTCCACGACTTGCGCGACGCCTTTGCCGTAGGTCGAGGTCACCTCCACCCCATAGCCATAGTCGCGCAGGTCGCGCTGGAGCGCGGTGACGGATTCGTTTTCGTCGCCTTCGCCCAAGCCTGCGTCGCCGGCTAAGGGCACGGGCTCAACCCACAGCCCGATGCCGGCCCGGGCAAGCCGAGCCCAGTCGAACTTCTCGCCAGGGTCGCGCTTGCGACCGGGCGCAACGTCGGAGTGACCGAGGACCCGCTCGGGCGGAATCGGGTGGCGCCCCAGAATGTCGCGGCAGAGCGCCTCGACTGCTTGCATCTGCACGTCGGGAAAATCGGGACACCCGAATTCATGACCCGGGTTATGAATCTCGATGCCGATCGAGCAGGAATTGAGGTCGGTCTCGCCGGCCCACGAGCCGAGGCCTGCGTGCCACGCCCGGTCGGCCTCCGCCACCATCTGGGCGACGCGCCCCTCCTCGTCGATGAGGTAATGGGCGGAGACTCTTGCCTCCTCGCGGGTCAGCCAATCGAGCGCGCCCTCGGCCGTTTCCATGCCGGTATAGTGCAGGATCAGCATGTCGACCGTGCGGCCATTGTTCCGCGCCCCAAAGTTTGGCGATGGGCACCATAGGGTGGCGAGCTTGCTGTCGGGGGCGGTCGTCATGGTGTCTCTATTGTCATTGCCCGGTTCGACCGGGCAATCCAGTAACCCAGGCAATCATACAAGCTGAAAACAGTGGTTACTGGATTCCCGCCTTCGCGGGAATGACATCATCGCATGTCGGAGCTAGATCCCGCGCTCCTTGGCGATCGCGTCATAGGCCTCGTTGATGGTGGCGACCTTCTCCGTGGCGATGGCGATGAATTCCTTCGGCACGCCGCGCGCCATCAGCTTGTCCGGATGATTGTCGGCGACCAGCTTGCGGTACTGGCTCTTCAGATCCTCATTGCTGATCGAGGGATCGATGCCG
>CAZHCN010000233.1:0-3571 GCA_964530895.1 uncultured Methyloceanibacter sp.
ACCGAGATGTCCGGCGCGGCGCAGGAGCTCGAGCGCCTGGTCGACGAGTACGCCATCGCCGACGGCTTGGACCGGCGCCGGCGCGAGCGGCTCGCGCGCCTCATCGTCGACAAGGCGCAAGGTTCGGGGCTCGCGCGCGAGGCGGGCGTCGAGGGGGCCGAGGACGATCAAGACGCGCTCAAGAAGATCGATGCGTGGCTGTGCGATCTCAAGGATCTCGCCATCAAAGACGGGCTGCATATCTACGCTCGCAAGCCGCACACCGACGACGCAGGCTGGCAGCAATGCGCCGCGGCTGAGCGCGACGCGCTGATCGCGGCGCTCGACGGCAAGCGCGTAGCACCGGGACCGGCCGGCGCGCCCTCCAGAGGGCGCCGCGACGTGCTGCCGACGGGGCGCAATCTCTTCACCGCCGATCCGCGCGTTCTGCCGACGCCGACGGCCATGGAGCTCGGTACGCTCGCCGCGGACGAGGTGGTCCGCTCCTACCTGCAGACTCACGGCGAGATGCCCCGTGCGCTCATCATCGATCTCTGGGGCAGCGCGACCTTGCGCACCGGCGGCGAGGAGATCGCCCAAGGCCTCACGCTGATGGGCTGCCGTCCGACCTGGGACCGGGCCACAGGGCGCGTCACTGGCATGGAAGTGCTGCCGCCCGCCGTGATGGGCCGTCCGCGCGTCGACGTCACCTTTCGCATCTCGGGGCTCTTCCGCGACCTGTTCCCGGCGCAGATCGCGCTGATCGATGCCGCGGTGAAGCTCGTCGCCCAACGCGACGAGGACGACGACGAGAACCCGCTTGCCGCGGCGCGCCGTGCGGCGAACGGGAGCGGCGAGACGCTCGCACGCATCTTCGGCAATGCGCCCGGCGCCTACGGCGCGGGCATCGAGGACCTGCTCGGACGCGACACGCCTGATAACGAGATCGGCGCGGCCTATCTCGCGGCCACGTCTCATACATATGGCGGTGCTGAAGCGCACGGTACGCCTGAGCCCGGCGCGTTCGCCGCGCGCGTGGTCGACGCCGACCTGCTGCTTCACACAAGCGACGATCCGAGCCGCGACATTCTCGAAGGCGCCGAGGACGTGGCCCATGTGGGTGGCTTCGCCGCCGCGGCCCGCACGCTCGGCGCGACGCCCGACCTCGTCATGCTCGACGTGACCGACCCCAACCGTCCGCGCGCGCGGCCGCTCGATCAGGCGCTGGCCCGCATCGTGCGCGGCCGCGCAACGAGCCTGAAATTCATCGACGGCATGATGCGCCACGGGGCGCGGGGCGCCGCCGAGCTCGCCGAGACCGTGGACCGCCTCGTGGATTTCGCCGAGACCACGGGGGCGGTGTCGAGCGCGCTGTTCGACGCGGTGCATGGCGCCTATCTCGGCGACGAGCGGGTCCGCGATTTTCTCCTGCGCGAGAACCCGGATGCCGCGCGCGCCATCGCTGAGCGTCTGGAGACGGCGCGGCGCAAGGGCCTATGGCATCCGCGGCGGAACGATCTCGGCACCGATCTCGCCATGCGCGAAGCGGAGGCGACCCTATGAGCCGGCCCTTCGTTCGTGGCACCTGCCCGCGCCTAACCGCGCCGATGGAGACCGGCGACGGGCTGCTCGCCCGCATCGTGCCGGCCGGACCCATACCGCTCAAGGCGCTGGCCCGCCTCTGCACCGCCGCACGAACGCACGGCAACGGTGTTGTCGAGGTGACCGCGCGTGGCAGTTTGCAGATCCGCGGCCTTACTCAAGAGTCGGCGCCGCTGTTTGCGTCCACGGTCGACGGCCTCGGCATCCCTTTGTGCGGTGACGTCCCCGTTGTCGCCAGTCCGCTGCCGGACGATCCGACGGCTTTAATCGATGTGCAGGCGCTTGCTGCCGAATTGCGCAACGCCATTGCGGTGCGCGGTCTCGTGCTGGCGCCGAAAGTGTCGGTGACTGTAGATGGCGGCGGCGCGCTCCACCTCGATGCGCTCCCGGCGGACATCAGAGTCCGGGCCGTCAGCACGGCGGACGGTCTGCGACTTCAGATTGCACTCGCAGGTGACGGAGCAACGGCTACACCGCTTGGCACGATCGCGCTGGATGAAGCGCGCGACGCCGTTTCCTGCCTGCTTGCGGTGATTGCGGCATATGGTCCGGAAGCGCGCAGCGCCGATGTGCTTCGAAGCCGCGGGTTGGCGCCGTTCCGGAACGCCATACGGACCCGCATCGAGTCCGAAGCGCTACCACCAACCCGGCTCCCAGCCGCTATGGTTGGCACTCACTCTCTCGAGGGCGACCTCTATGCGGTGGGTGTCGGACTCACCTTCGGCCACACCCAAGCCGACACGCTAAATGCGCTGACAGAGAGCGCCCGCGTACTCGACGCCGACTGGGCACGGCCTGTCCCGGATCGCACGTTGATATTCGGGCCATTTCAAAGGACACGGGTAAAGGCGATAAGGGAGGAGGGGAGACGTCTTGGCTTCGTGGTTGAGGCTGCAGATCCGCGCCGCCGTATCGTCGCGTGTCCCGGTGCGCCGTCTTGCGCCTCGGGCCTGATCGCTTCACGCAGACTTGCGGCGGAGATCGCGGAGGAGGTGGAGTTCGCCGGCGCAGGCATCGCCCTACATGTCTCCGGCTGTGCCAAAGGCTGCGCGCATCCTTTTCCTGCGCCGCTCACCGTCATCGGCACCGCGCAAGGCGCGGGGCTCGTACGCAACGCCACGGCGCGCGCCGCACCGTCGTACTATGTGAATGAGGCGGACGTCGCCGCCGCTGCCGATGAGTTTTCAATACGCGAGTCGGCCGATGCTTAAGCAGGATTACATCCGCGACGGCGCCGCCATCTACGAGCGCTCCTTCGCCATCATTCGCGCCGAGGCCGATCTCTCGCGCTTCACGCCTGAGCAGGCCGAGATCGCCGTGCGCATGATCCATGCCTGCGGCCGGGTCGACGCCGCCGGGCTCATCGAGTTCTCGCCGAACCTCGTGCAGGCGGCGCGCGGCGCCCTCAAACACGGCGCGCCCATCTTCTGCGACGCGCAGATGGTGGCACACGGCGTCACCCGCGCGCGGCTTCCGGCGAATAACGACGTGATCTGCACCTTGCGCGACAGGCGTGTGCCGGGGGTCGCCGAAACGCTCGGCACGACGCGCTCGGCCGCGGCGCTCGAGCTGTGGCGCGACCGTCTCGAAGGGAGCGTCGTCGCCATCGGCAATGCGCCGACCGCGCTGTTCCATCTGCTCGAAATGCTGGAGGCCGGGGCGCCGAAGCCGGTGGCGATCCTCGGTATCCCGGTCGGCTTCGTCGGCGCCGCCGAGTCGAAGGACGCGCTCGCCGCCAATACGCATGGCGTGCCCTATCTCATCGTGCGCGGGCGCATGGGCGGCAGCGCCATGACGGCGGCAGCCCTCAACGCGCTTGCCAAGGAGGGCATATGACCGGCCGTCTCATCGGTGTCGGCGTCGGGCCGGGCGATCCCGGACTGCTGACACTGAAGGCAATCGAAGCGCTGCATCAGGCGGACGTGGTCGCCTACTTCGCCAAGGCGGGGAACGCGAGCAACGCACGGACCATCGTCGCGAACCATCTCAA
>CAZHCN010000234.1:0-3567 GCA_964530895.1 uncultured Methyloceanibacter sp.
AGCCAGGCGAACACCTCGATGCTCGTCTTGTCGAGGCCGGCGCCGGTGTCCCAGATCAGATGGCGGATGCCGCCCAGCATGTGGTGGATCAGCGACCAGGTGAACAAGAGCAGCAGCAGCCTGCCGATAATGCTCGAGAAGAAGTGGTCGACCGTGGCATAGGCGTCGGGCCCGATGCTGATGGCCACCAGCCACCAGGTCAAAAGCGCGAAGCCAACGGCGTTGCCCACACCCGTGATGCGATGCGCGATCGACATCATCATGGTCAGCATCGGCCGATAGATTTGAAGGTGCGGGGAGAGCGGCCGCGCCGCCTCTAGCTTGTTCGTCATTTGAATTGCAGTCGTTGCCCAGGCGTGAGCTTTTCTCATAGCCCACTCGCCGGGCAGGGGCAATCAAGCCGGCCTGCTTCCTTTGGTCCGAGGCGGATATCACGTTCAAGTCGGTGGACAGGGTTTGACAATCAATAACCGTACGGTTATGAGTTAGCCATGCCTGCCGCCGCCAACAAGGTGTTCGCCGCCCTTGCCGATCCGACCCGCCGGGCGATTTTCGAGCGGCTGGCGCGCAACGGCGAGCTGACCGTCCGGGCGCTGACCGACAAGGCCGGGGTGTCCCAGCCTGCTGTGTCCAAGCATCTCGGCGTTCTCAAGCTTGCCGGCTTGGTGCACGACCGGCACCAGGGGCGACAGACACATTACAGCGTCCGGCCGAAGGGCCTCGCCCCTCTGGCTGACTGGTTACATTTCTATGCGGCGTTCTGGGAGGACCGGCTCGATCACCTCGAAGATCTTCTCAAGCGGATGGACCAATGAGGGATACGGCAGTCCACTCCATCGTCGTTGAACGTCTCATGCCGCATACGCCGGAGAAGATCTGGCGTGCGCTGACGACCTCACAACTCATCGCCGAATGGTTGATGGAGAACGACTTCGAAGCGGTCGAAGGCCATCGTTTCACATTTCGCGCAAAGCCCGTGCCCGGCTGGTCGGGCGTGACCAACTGCGTCGTTCTGAAAGTCGAGCCGCCGCACCTTCTTTCCTATTCGTGGGGCGACGGCAGCGAATCCGATAGCGGCCTCAAGACGGTCGTGACTTGGACGCTGACGGCGACGGACGCCGGCACCTTGGTCCGCATGGAGCAATCAGGCTTCCGGGCCGAGGACGACGCCGGCTATCGCGGCATGGGCGCCGGCTGGCCGCGCATTCTGGAGCGGCTGGAAAGCATCGCGGCGCGGCAGCATTCGTAGTGGCGGGTGAAGTTTGCGGAAAGTGAGGAGCTATGTCGGATTACGAAGTCGGTCGTCGTCGAACGGACATTGCCATACAAGCCCGAGAAGGTGTGGCGCGCGCTGACGCAGCCGCACCTGATCGAGGCGTGGCTGATGAAGAACGACTTCGCGCCCGTCGTGGGCCACCGTTTCAACCTGAGTGCAGACTGGGACGCCGTCGCGTTGAGGTCCAGACGGTCGAGCCGAACAAGACGTTGTCTTACACGTGGGACGCCATGGGTCTCGAGAGCGTCGTCACCTTGACTCTCACGCCGACGAGTACGGGAACGCTCCTGCGTGTGGAGCAAACGGGCTTCCGGCCCGATCAGCAGGCCTTCTACCAGGGCGCCAAGGCGGGATGGCCGCGGTTCTTTGCGGCCCTCGATCAGGTCTTGGGGCGGATCGACTGAAGAAAGATAGACGGGCGTGCCTAGGCCGGCGCCGCGATCTCGAAGCAGGCGTTCAGATCGTCCGCGAACTTGGACATGATCCAGGTGTTGCCCCCATCGACCGACTCCCAGATATGCGAGCCGACGATGTAAGCGACCCCACCCAGCTCACCTTCGAATGGGCCCTCGAAAGCCATGCTGAAAGTCCCCCAACGCATACGAATCGTCGGGGACCAGCATGGGTCCTAAACCTTTGACAGAAGGTTTATTTCACCTGGCGGGATGGCCTACTTCGTGATGACGCCGCAGGCGATGCGGGCGCCGGCATTCCCGGCTGGGTCGGTCATGTAATCGTCCGGCCCCTCGTGAATGACGATGGCCGCGCCGTCGTCGTCGAGAAGGCCGTCGAGGCTCACCAACTGGTCCAGCATCTCGACCCTGAGCTTGCCGTTCTCCGGCACGTGGATATTGGGCAGATCGCCGGCATGGGGGCCTGCCTCGTTCATCAGGCCGTGCTCGTCCTCTTCCGGGTTGAAATGGCCGCCGGCCGATTTGAAGTCGGGCGGCTCGCATTTGCCGACCGCATGGATGTGGAAGCCGTGGTCGCCGGGCGGAACGGCGGTGAGGTCGGCATCGAGAAGCACGCCGGTCGGCACCTCGATCAGCGTCACCGTGCCCACCTCCTTGCCATCCGCGTCCTTCAGCACGGCGGTGGCGCGCTCGCCCGCGACGGCCGGTGCGGAAAAGGCAAGCGCGACGGCCACAGCGCTCGCGCACCACATCTCTTTGCGTCCCATGACTTTGCGACTCCTACAGCGCGCGTCCGTCCACCGATCATAGCGCAGATTGCCCCTAGCGGGGGAGGGCGACCCAATAGTCCATGTCGAGGACGACCCCGTCCTCATGCTTGCCGTCCGCATCAACCCCGGGGAAGTCGGCGCAATTGCGGTCCTTTACGGCGAAGGTGCGCAAGCGGAGCGCCCCCATGTCGGAGCGGCCGGGGAGCTCGGCTTTGTCGAGCACCTCGCTCCAGGCATAGATGGTGTCCCCGGCAAAGGACGGCGCCACGTGGCGCGCACCGTTCAGTCCCAAGACATGGAAGGCGTTGGCGAGCCCGTTGAAGCTCAAGGAGCGGGCGATCGAGATGAGGTGCCCGCCATAGACGAGCCTGCGGCCGAAGCGCTCCTGACTTTCGCGGTGCTGATTGAAATGCACGCGCGCGGTGTTCTGGTAGAGGCGCGTGGCCAGCTGGTGCTCGGCCTCCTCGATGGTCTGGCCGTCCACGTGGTCGATCTTGTCGCCGACGCGATAGTCCTCCCAGCGGCGCGGCGAGCCGGCCAGTGCGTAGTCGTACACGGTGAGCTTCAAGGGCGGCAGCGCCTTGCCGAGCGAGTCCGGATCCACGCTCTTGTCGAGGTCCGGGATGACGGTCTCGGGCGCGGGCGCATCGAGATCGCGCTTGGTGACCATCACCCAGCGCTTGAAGCGCAGCACGATCTCGCCCTTCTGGTTGCGCCCTGTGGAGCGCACATAGACCGTGCCGTTCTTGCCGCTCGAGTTCTCCTTGATGCCGATCACCTCGGATACCGACGCGATGGTATCGCCCGGATAGACGGGGGTCTCGAAGCGGAACTCGGCATAGCCGAGATTGGCGATGGCGTTCCGCGAGATGTCGGGCACGGTCTTGCCGATGACGAAATGGAACACGAGCATGTCGTCGATGGGCGACCGCGGATAACCGATCGACTGCGCGAAGGCATCCGAGGACTGCACGGCGAAGCGGCCGCCATAGAGCGCGGTGTAGAGGCTGACATCGCCCACGGTGACCGTGCGCGGCGTGGCGTGCACGATCTCCTGGCCGAGCTTGAAGTCCTCGAAATAGTTCCCGGTGATGGTGCGGTCGATCTT
>CAZHCN010000235.1:0-3536 GCA_964530895.1 uncultured Methyloceanibacter sp.
TGCGCGGCGCTGCCGGGCTTGAGCGGCTTTTGCTGGCTCGGGTCGGGCGCCCAGCCGCTCATGAACACGAACTCGAAGGTGACCGTGACCCTGCCGTCGTCGGTTCCGTGCCGGGAGCGGTAGATCTCCTCCGCCCGCTCCAGCGTGCGCCGATGCAGCGGCGCTCTGCTGCGCGCCGTGAGGACGTTGCCGCCGCCGAGCGCGCGCACCTCGTGCATCAGCTTACGCGGAGAGGGGTAGACGACCTTCAGCACCTCGGCGTCGGTGACGGGAAGGGCGAAGCCGGTGCGCTGGAGGAGCGCGCCGTATTCCCGGACATCGCCGAAGGGAGACACGCGGGGGGAGACGCCGCCTTCCAGCTCCGCTTCCGCCTCGAGCAGCGTCTCGCGCAGCTCGATCAGCGCGCGGGCTCCGAGCGCCGCCGCCATGAACAGGCCGTCGGGGGCGAGCGCGCGGCGGATCTGGACGAGCGCGCCCGGGAGGTCGTTGACCCGGTGAAGCGCGAGCCCCGAGACGATGAGGTTGAAGCTTGCGTCCTTGAAGGGGAGCAGGTCCTCGTCGCACACGAGCGCCGGGCGCGGGCAAAGGGTGGCATATTCGAACGCGCTCTCGGCGTAGACCATCTCGCCCACGGAGGGGAGCGTGGCGACGGTGCGTCCCAATAGGCCGTGATAGGCGCCGAGGTCGAGCGCGCGCGGGAATTCCCGCAGCATGATCTCGATGCGCTCTTTGATCTCGCGGGCCACGTAGGCGATGAGCAACTCGCGCTCGCCGATCTCATGGGCGAAGCGGGCGCGGCGCTTGCGCAAGAGGCTGCGGTCGAACAGAAGGCGCTCGTCGCTCATAGAGCTTTGCCTTTCCGCGCCTTGTCTCTCGCCTCTTCTAGAACAGCCCCCTGAGGTTGTATCATGCCGGTATGCTCGTGAGTGACACAGGGTTTCGCCGCATGCCTTCGTGGCGGACGGCGCTTCATGCTGCCGCCGATCTCTTGCTGCCACCGGTTTGCATCGCCTGCCGCACGCGCATCAACAGCCACGGACTGCTCTGCGGCGATTGCTTCGGCAAAATCGAGTTCATCGCGCCTCCTCTTTGCGCGCGGCTCGGCGTGCCGCTTCCCTACGACCCCGGCGAGCCGGCTCTCTCGGCGGCGGCGATCGCCGCACCGCCAGTGTACGACCGGGCGCGGGCCGTGGCGCGCTATTCGGAGACCATGCGCGATCTGGTGCAGAGCTTCAAATACGGCGACCGCCAGGAGGGCTTGCGGCTGTTCGGCCGGTGGCTGGCCCGGGCGGGCGCGGAGCTCCTCGACGATGCCGACCTCATCGTGCCGGTGCCGCTCTACCGCTCACGGCTGTGGTGGCGGCGCTTCAACCAGTCGGCCATGCTGGCGCAAGGCCTATCGCGGGCGACGGGGTTGCCGGTCGACTGCTTCGTCCTGACGCGCGTGCGCCGGACGCCAAGCCAGGTTGGTCTTTCGCCCGAGCAGCGGAAGCGCAACGTGGCGGGCGCCTTCCGGGTGGAGCCGTCGCGCATAAGCGCGGTCAAAGGCCAGAGGATCGTCATCGTGGACGATGTGATCACCACGGGGGCGACCGTCGAGGCGTGTGCGCGGGTCCTCAAGCGGGCCAAGGCGGCGCGTGTCGACGTGCTGGCCCTCGCCCGCGTGGTCGAGCCCGCGGCCTTTGTGCTCTAGGGAAAGGCTTGCGCGGGACCGGTTAAAGTCCCAGTTACCTTGGGTGGGGATTCTAGGCCCCTCGGGCGACGACATATGACGCGCATTCTTCTCTACACCACACAGTTCTGCGGGTTCTGCCTGGCGGCCAAGCGGCTGCTGGCGAAGAAGGGGCTCGACTTCGAGGAGATCGACGTCGGCTTCGATCCGGAGAAGCGCAACGAGATGGTCGCGCTGTCCGGAGGCGGCCGCACCGTGCCGCAGATCTTCATCCATGGCCGCCATGTGGGCGGCTATGAAGAGCTCGCCGCGCTGGAGCGTGCGGGCGAGCTCGAGGACTGGCTTGCGGCCGAGCCCGCGCCGCCTCTTCCGGAGACGCTCGAGCCGGAGACGCCGGAGCCATGAGCACGATCGGCGAACGGCATTTTCGTGCGGCGCTCGTGCAATTGCGGGCGGGCCGCACCATCGCGCCTAATCTCGACCAGGCCGAGACGCTGATCCGGCAAGCGGCCAAAGGGGGCGCCGATTACGTGCAGACGCCGGAAAACACGGCGCTCATGGAGCTAGACCCGCAGCGTGTGCTGGCGCTCGTCCAGCCGGAGACCGAGAGCGCGCCACTGGCGCGGCTGACGGCTCTTGCCGCCGAGCTCGGCATTTGGCTGCATATCGGCTCGCTGGGCATCAAGGTCGGCGAAGACCGCGTGGCCAACCGCTCCTATGTCGTCGATCCGCATGGCGCCGTCGCCGCGCGCTACGACAAGCTCCACATGTTCGATGTCGATCTCCCGGGCGGCGAGACCTATCGCGAGTCCCAATATTACGGACCCGGCGAGAAGGCCGTAGTGGTCGATCTGCCATTCGCACGGCTCGGCATGACCATCTGCTACGACCTGCGCTTCCCCGCGCTCTACCGGGCGCTCGCATCCGCCGGCGCCGAGGTCATCGCCGTCCCCGCCGCATTCACCAAGCAGACCGGCGAGGCGCATTGGCACGTGCTCCTCCGGGCGCGGGCCATCGAGACGGGGTCTTACGTGCTCGCGGCCACGCAAGGGGGCCTGCATGAGAACGGGCGCAACACGTTCGGCCACAGCATGATCGTGTCGCCCTGGGGTGTGGTGCTGGCGGAAGCGGGCGAGGACCCCGGCGTGATCTTCGCCGATATCGACCTCGCAGCCGTGGCGGACGCCCGGGCGCGAATTCCCGCGCTCAAGCATGGGCGCGATTTCGAGATCGAGATCGCGGGCGCCCCTTCGGCCGCGCACCGGAGGGCGGCCTCATGATCCGCTTCGCGCTCACCTGCGACCAGGGCCACGGCTTCGACGCGTGGCTCTCGTCCGGGGATTCCTACGACGAGCAGATTGAGGCGAGCGCGATCGTCTGCCCTACCTGCGGTAGCATTCATGTGAAGAAGGCGCCCATGGCACCGGCCGTGCTGCGGGGACGCAAGGAGCCGCGGCGCGAATCACCCGTCGATGGCGAGCGCAAGCAGACCTATGCCGTCCTCAAGGGGATGCGCGATTATTTCAAGGCCAACGCCGACGATGTGGGAAAAGCCTTTCCCGAAGAGGCGCGCAAGATGCATTACGGCGAGACGGATGCGCGCAACATTTACGGAGAGGCCAGCGTGGATGAGGCTAAGGCCTTGTACGAAGAGGGAATTCCGGCGCTGCCGCTGCCGAAGCTGCCGGAGGAACACAACTGACGTGGACGCGTTGCAATGATACGGTCGCCCCAACGGGGTAACCTCTTGTTTGGGGGCCTCCCGTATAAAGAGAGACAACTTCTCGCGAGGCGCCCTGGCAATGCCTTGTTAGCCCTGTATTCTAAGGCTGCCGGGCGGTGGTTTGCGCGTAACCAGGGAACG
>CAZHCN010000236.1:0-3503 GCA_964530895.1 uncultured Methyloceanibacter sp.
CGACATCCGCCGCATCGTCTCGATCTGGCGCGAGGCCCGCGCCACGCATGGCGGCGGCGGCCCATTTCTGTTTGGCGGCTTTTCCAACGCCGACGCCATGTTTGCGCCGGTCGCCACGCGGTTCCGCATCTATGGCGTCGACCTCGCCAGGTTCGGTGATGACGGCTCGGCTGCAGCGTACGCGCAAACCATCCTGGCATTGCCGGAACTGGCGACATGGACCGAAGGCGCTAAGGCTGAGATGAAGGAACGCGCGGCGCGGGCGTCCTGACGCGGCTTAGGCGCGCGCCCGCGTCAGCCTGAGGCGATCGAGGATCGGCGCGAGCAAGGAGTCGTCGCGGTCGGATGCGCTGCCGTCGGTGAGAAGCGCCGCGAGGTCGCGGAACTGCGCGGCCACCTTTGATTTCGGCGCAACCTCCTCAATGGTTTGACCGTTGTTCGCCGCCATGCCGAACAGCTGCGGGTCGAAGCCAACGGCAGCGCTCGGCTCGAGCTCGAGCGCGTCGGCGAAATCCTTGACCGCGATCTCCGGCCGCTTGGGCATGCCGACCTGATTGAGGACGAGCAGCGGCGCCTTGCTGCTCGGCCGCGTCAACTTCAGCTGATCGACGAGGTTCCTGGCATTGCGCAGATTGGCGAGGTCTGGAACCGCCGTGATCACGACGTCGTCCGCTTCCGACAACACTTGCTTCGCCCAGGACGTCCAGAGATGCGGAACGTCGACGGCGATCCAGGGTACGCTTTCTTTGACCGCGTCGAGCACGGTGCCGCAGGCCTGAGAATCGATGTCGTAGACGCGATCGAGGGTGCCGGGTGCCGCGAACAGGCTGAGATGATCGGAGCAGCGCGACAACAGGCGGTCGAGCTGGGTCTCGTTCAAGCGCTCCGGCGAGATCAGCGCGTCGGCGATGCCTTGCATCGGATCCTGGTTGAAATCGAGGCCGGCGGTGCCGAACGGCAAATCGAGGTCGGCGATGACCACCTCGTTGCGCAAGGAAGCGGCGATGGCGAAGGCGATGTTGTGGCAAACCGTACTCGACCCGGCGCCCCCCTTGGCGCCGACAAAGGCGAGCACCTTTCCGAGCGGCGCCGCTTCGGCATCGGCATGGACGGCGGCGATGCAATCGATGAGCTGAGGCACATTGAGTGGCGCCACGAGATAGTCGCTGACGCCGCGCCGCAGCAGCTCGCGATAGAGCAGGACATCGTTGATATGGCCGACGGCGATGACCTTGGTGGCCGGATCGCAGATCTCGGCGAGGCGATCGAGATCGGCGAGCATCTCGTCGCGGTCGAGAAGCGATTCGATGATGAGGAGGCTGGGCGTCGGGGCCGCGTCGAAGGCCGTCACCGCAGCCTGAACTCCGCCCATGCGCACCGCCACATTGGCCTTGGCGAGGTGCCGGTCGGTCGAGGCGTCGCGGATCACGGCGGCCGTGTCCTGGTCCTCGCAGAAGGCGACAACATCGATGCGCGGGAGCGGGCGCCGGCGCGGCGCGTCGGCCCGCGGCTCATCCTGAGCCGTAGCCTGGTCCTCAGGCGCGAAGCGCAGTGCGGAGGCAGCGTCGTGTGTCACTCCCTTCCCCGTGTCCCCGTCAGGTGGCGAATGACCTCACTCTGGTCTTGAAAGTCTCAAGGCAAAGTTAACGTTAACGAAACATTGGCAAAAGGCTGCGTCGGGTGGCCCGCGCGTTGGGCGCTCAGTTGAGGATCGTGGTCACGGCGCCGCTCAGTTGAGCGACGACGGCAACGATGGCGAACGCGACCGCGGCGGCGATGACGGCGTGCTCGAGCGCGTCATTGCCGGATGCGTCCTTGCTCGAGCATAGGGCCGAGCGCTTCATTGGACTGCCCTCCCCGCAAGCATTCGGGCTTCGCGAGCCGGCAAGCTTAGGCGAACAGCATTGCGGGAAAGTAAGTCGCGGGGGGCCGGCTTACGCTCCGGCTAACGGGTCGCGCCGGCATGTTTGGCGACGAGCTCGCGGCTCTTTTCCATCAGCATGTGGAAGTGATTGCTGATCTGGTAGGTGTCGGCTGCGTACCAGAAAACGCGTGGGCCGTCCTTGCTCCGCAGATGACTTTCGAGTTCGTCGAAGTCCTTGGCCGCAGCCATAATGCTCTTGCCCTTTGCTCTGGTGAGACTGGCCACTTGTGCCATTGCCGCCTTCACCTCGGGCCCGTCACGCGCGACGCCGAGAGCTTCTGAGAGGTCCAGAGGTCCCACGGCGACCCCATCAAGATTGTCGACCGAGAGAATTTCTTCGACATTATCGAGCCCATCTTTGGTTTCGATGAGGGCCATAATCACAACGTCGTTGGCGCGGCGCACATACTGCTCGGCTGGCATGCGAAAATAGTGGCCGGCGCGCAAGCCGCCAAATGGGCTAAGCGTCCCAAGCGGGGCTGGTCGCGCACTTTGCACGACGGCCTCTGCCTCCTGTCGTGACGAGATCCGCGCAAAGATCAGGCCGTCAACGCCGAGATCGAGCACCCGGCCGATGAAATGCGGATCAGGATGATGCGGGAGTTGAACGACCGCAGCCATTCCAACGGCGTTCGCTGCCCGGACAAGGCGATCGATCATGGCAAGGTCATAGGTCCCGTGCTCGGTATTGAAGACGATGAAGTCGAAGCCTGCGTATCCGGCCATGTCGACGATCGTCTCGCTCGGAATAAACGAGAACATCCCGGCGGCGAACTTGCTCTTCAGCAAACGGCGGAAGGCATTCTCTTCGGCAGAGTTTTTGCTCTCGTGGCCGAGCATGACGGAATCCTTCCTCGTCTCGATGCGCCAAGGACGTCCGGTCAACATCAACGAACCGGGTTAAGACTCGCTTTAATCGCCAGTTGTATAGTGAATCCAGCAACCTTCGGTTTCTCCGGTCTCTTGATGAAGCCAATCACGAAGACCGCCTCTCCGGGAGGCCATGCAATGGGGCAGCGAGACAAGCCCGTTCTTTGCCTGACAATCGACAACATGGGTGAGGCGCACGACGTTTGCCTCGGCAAGGCTTCCGTGCCGGACATGACGTCGCCTGCCATTACGGTCGGCTTCCCGAATATCCTGCGCCTGCTCGCGAAATACGATTTGCGCGCGACCTTTTTCGTCGAAGGTTGGAGCGCTCTCCACTATGGCGACGTCGTAGAGTCGATCTTGCGCGGCGGCCACCACATCGATTTGCACGGATGGATTCACGAAGAGTTCCTCGATCTGCCCGAGCGGGTCGCCCGGCAATATGTCAATGACGGTCTGCAGGTGATGAAGCTGCGCGGCATTCGGCCCGCCGGGTTTCGTGCCCCCGGCGGCAGGATCGGTCCCTACGGACGCCAGATCGAGGCCGAAGCAGGATTTTCTTTCGACAGCAGCAGGGAAGACACGTCGGTGCCCAAGGAGCTCCCGCTCGAGATCGACTGGTATGCCGGGGATGGGCTGAAGCGATTGCCGAACGGGCTGATTTGGTTCCCCTGGCAATGGTTCATGATCGACGCGATGCACTACGAAT
>CAZHCN010000237.1:0-3459 GCA_964530895.1 uncultured Methyloceanibacter sp.
TCGGTGATCGCCACCAAGGCGGCGCTCAAGCTCTGCGACTACGTGGTGACGGAAGCCGGCTTTGGCGCCGATCTCGGCGCGGAGAAGTTCTTCGACATCAAGTGCCGGAAAGCGGGCCTCAAGCCCGACTGCGTGGTGATCGTGGCGACCATCCGCGCGCTCAAGATGCATGGCGGCGTGGCCAAGGACGATCTCAAGAAGGAGAACCTCCAGGCGTTGGAGAAGGGCTTCGCCAATCTCGAGAAGCACATCGAGAATGTGCGCAAATACGGCGTGCCGATCGTGGTGGCGGCGAACCGCTTCTCGTCCGACACCGACGACGAGATCGCGCTTCTGAAGCGCCTGTGCTCCACGGCGAGCACGGAGTGCGTGATGGCGGACCACTGGGCGCTCGGCGGCGAAGGTGCCGTCGATCTCGCGGAGACCGTGGTTAAGACCATCGAAACCAAGCCGTCCGAGTTCGAGCCGCTCTACCCCGACGACATGCCGTTATTGGAGAAGACGCGCACGATCGCCCAGGAGATCTATGGCGCCGAGGACGTCACCGCCGACAAGGCGGTGCTTGATAAATTCGCCGACCTCGAAAAACAGGGTTTCGGCAAGCTCCCGATCTGCGTGGCCAAGACCCAGTACAGCTTCACCACGGACCCGAACGCCAAGGGTGTGCCACTCGGCCATACCATACCGATCCGCGAGGTCAGGTTGTCGGCGGGAGCCGAATTCGTCGTCGTCATCTGCGGGGACATCATGACCATGCCGGGCCTGCCCCGGGTGCCTGCCGCCAACAATATCGAGCTCGCTACGGATGGACGCATTGTCGGGTTGTTCTAGCTAAGCAAGGGGGTTGCCAGGCGCGCAACCTGACGCTACCACCGTGCCCACGCGAGAGGCATAGGTCCCCCCCAGGACCAGGTCGCCCCGATATTCCAGGAGAGGAAACCATGGCTGGAGCCAGACGGCCGGGCCGTAACTTTCTATTTGTGCCAGGACCGACCAACGTTCCTGAGCGAGTCCTCCGGGCGATGCATGTCCCCATGGAGGATCATCGCGCGTCCGACTTTCCCAAGTTTACGATGCCTCTCTACGAGGACTTGAAGAAGGTCTTCCAGACCAAGGACGGCCAAGTCTTCATCTTTCCGTCGAGCGGCACCGGCGCCTGGGAGGCCTCTCTCACCAATACCCGCTCGCCCGGCGACAAGATGCTCGCCCCGCGCTTCGGCCAGTTCAGCCATCTGTGGATCGAGCTCGCCAAGCGCCATGGGCTCGAGGTGATCGTCCAGGAGGAGGAGTGGGGCACGGGCGCCAGCCCAGAGCGCATCGAGGAGGCGCTGCGCGCCGACAAGAACCACGAGATCAAGGGCGTCATGGTGGTCCACAACGAGACCGCCACGGGCGTCACGTCGGACATCGCCGCCGTGCGCCGCGCCATCGACGCCGCGGGCCATCCCGCGCTCCTTTACGTGGACGGGGTGAGCTCGATTGCCAGCATCGACTTCCGCATGGACGAGTGGGGCGTCGACTGCGCCATCACCGGCTCGCAGAAGGGCCTGATGCTGCCGGCGGGGCTCGGCATTGTCTGCGTCAGCCAGAAGGCGTTGGCCCAGATGAAGGACGCCAAGTGCACCAAGGCCTATTTCGATTTCGCCGACCATATCCGCACGAACCCAGGCGGCTACTTCCCGTACACGCCGGCGACGACGCTGCTTCACGGCTTGCGCGCCTCGCTCGACATCCTGTTCGAGGAGGGGCTGGAGAACGTGTTCGCGCGGCACCGCTATCTCGCCGGCGGCACGCGTGCCGCGGTCGAGGCGTGGGGCCTCGAGGTCTGCGCCAAGGAGCCGAAATGGTACTCGGACACGGTGAGCGCGATCATGGTTCCGGAAGGGTTCAACGGCGCCGACGTTATCGACCGCGCCTATCGCCGCTACAACCTCGCGCTCGGCGCAGGTCTGTCGCAGATGGCGGGTAAGCTGTTCCGCATCGGCCATCTCGGCGATCTCAACGAGCTCATGCTGCTCGGCGCCATTGCCGGCGCCGAAATGTCCATGCGCGATGTGGGCATCGCCGTCGAGCCCGGCTCGGGCGTGGCGGCGGCGGAGGAACATTTTCGCGGTGCGCAGGGTCTAGGCGAACGCCGGCTCGCGGCCGAGTAGGCCGGTACCGCGCGAGGACGGCCGGCAGCGCCACCGTCCTCGAGGACGTGCTTTGATTTCATGGCCGCCTGGCGCATCGGCCTTGCACCGGGACGGTCTTTTTGTGGCGTGGGGGTATCCCCCGCAGTTGTGATGAAGGGGGAGGTTTAGTGGAACACGCGATCGTCTTCCTCGATCGGGAATCGGTCGGCGCCAATGTGCGCAAACCCGATTTTCCGCACACCTATACGGAGTACGAGTCCACCTGGACGCCGGAGGATATCGTCGCCCGGCTCAAGGACGCGACCGTCGCGATCATCAACAAGGTGCCGATGCGCGCCGACGTGCTGAAGCAGCTGCCGAAGCTGAAACTGATCGCCGTCGCCGCAACCGGCACCGACGTGGTCGACAAGGCTTATTGCAAAGAGCACGGCATCACCGTCGTCAACATCCGCAACTACGCCTTCAACACCGTGCCGGAGCACGTGATCGCGTTGATGTTCGCGCTCAGGCGCAATCTCATGGCCTATGTGCAGGACGTGCAGAACGGCCGTTGGGCCGAGGTCGATCAGTTCTGCTTCTTCGATCATCCGATCCGCGACATCGCCGGCTCGACCATGGGCGTCGTCGGCTATGGCGCCATCGGCAAGATGGTGGCCAAGCGCGCCGAATGTCTCGGAATGAAGATCCTGCCCTATGACGTGTTCCCGCAAGAGGGGCTGGTGGATCTCGAGACGGTGCTGAAAAAGAGCGACGTCATCACGCTGCACTGCCCGCTCACGCCCGAGACCAAGAACATGATCGGCGCCAAAGAGCTGAAGATGATGAAGCCGACGGCGATCCTCATCAACACGGCGCGCGGCGGTCTCGTGGACGAGGCGGCGCTCGCCGAGGCGCTGAAGGCCGGCACCATCGCCGGCGCCGGCTTCGACGTGCTCACCAAGGAGCCGCCGAAGGAAGGCAACATCCTCCTCGATCTCAACATGCCGAATTTCATCATCACGCCGCACGTGGCGTGGGCGAGCCGCGAGGCTATGCAGATCCTGGCCGACCAACTCATCGACAACATCGAGGCGTTCGTGGCGGGCAAGCCGCAGAACGTCGTCGAATAGATCTTAGGGACGAACGCCATGAAGAAACTGCTGTTCTTGTTCGACACCGACGCGATGCCGAGCGTGTTCGACACGGTCGTCGGGTATGACGGCGGTGCGGACCGCGTCACCGGCTATGCCGGCGTGACCCCGGACAATGTGGGTGCTTTGGTCGACGGCTGCATCTACACCCGCGGCGGCAAGGACAAGCAGAACACCGCGATCTTCGTCGGCGG
>CAZHCN010000238.1:0-3441 GCA_964530895.1 uncultured Methyloceanibacter sp.
CGCAGGGGTTAGGCGCGGTTTCGGAGGGCACCGGGCAACAGAAGCCCTCCACTTTTATTGACGGGGTGGCTGCCTCGGGTCATGGCAGAAGACGAGATCAGATACGACCTTCTCACGCAGAACGCGCTCCGCGGCGTGGTGCGTGACGTGCTGAACCAGGTGCAGCGCGAGGGCCTGCCCGGCGAGCATCATCTCTACATCGCCTTCGACACGGGCGCCGACGGCGTCTCCATCTCGAAACGCCTGAAGGAGCAGTACCCGGAGGAGATGACCGTCGTCCTCCAGTACCAGTTCTGGGACCTCATCGTGACGAACGAGCGCTTCGAGGTGAAGCTGTCCTTCTCCAACGTGCCCGAGCGGCTCGTGGTGCCGTTCAGCGCGGTGAAGGCGTTCTACGACCCCTCGGCTCAGTTCGGCTTGCAGTTCGGCAAGCCCGGCGCGGCCAACGACTCCGCCCGCCAGCACATGGCCTCCGCCATGCCCGATCTCGTGGCAGAGACGGAGGAGCCGCGGAGCGCGGCCGATCCGGCCCCGGAAGAGGCGGCCGAGGCCCCGGCGAATGAGCCCGTCGCGCCGCGGGCGCCGGCAGAGATCGTGCAGCTCGACCGTTTCCGCAAGAAATAGTCTCTCTTGTGGGCGTTGACTGCCTAAGCTTTAGGCAGGACGTCGAGGCCACTTGCCCTTAAATGTTGATTTTGCCCTACTTCCGGTTGGTATGTTTCCTGCCTACGGTCCTCGGGTTCGGCAAGACGGTCTGCAGGCGTTCGGGGGAAGCGTTTGAACAAGGTCGATCTGGTCCGGGGCACTTCTGAGACAGAACTCGCGGCCCTCGCGCCGATTCAGAACTATCTCGCGGAGCTTCATGCGCGCGTGTCGCAGGTGACCGGCGGCAGCCCCGCCGACTACATCCCCGAGCTTGGCAAAGTCGACCCCGACCTCTTCGGTATCGCCATCGCCACGGTCGACGGGCAGGTCTACGCGGTGGGCGACACCGATATCCCCTTCACCATCCAATCGGTGTCCAAGCCGTTCATGTACGGCTACGCCCTTCAGCATTACGGCCGCTTGCGGGTTCTCGATCAGGTTGGCGTCGAGCCCACGGGCGAGGCCTTCAACTCCATCGTGCTCGACGAGGTGGCGAACCGCCCATTCAACCCGATGGTCAATGCCGGGGCGATCGCCGTTGCCGAGATGATGCAAGGCGCCACCCAGGCCGAGCGGATCGCCAACATGCTCGACCTGTTCTCCAGCCTCGCCGGACGCAAGCTCGACATCGACGAGGCCGTGTTCAACTCGGAGCTGGCGACCGGGCATCGCAACCGCGCCATCGCCTACATGATGCTCAACTCGGCGATGATCGAGCAGGACCCCAACGAGATCCTCGATCTCTATTTCCGTCAGTGCTCGGTGAACGTCACGACTTGCGATCTCGCCATCATGGCGGCCACGCTCGCCAATGACGGGACGAACCCGATCACTCACAAGGCGGTGTTCGACGCCCAGTATGTACGCGACATGCTGAGCGTGATGAACTCATGCGGCATGTACGACTATGCGGGGGAATGGGCCTACGAGGTCGGCATGCCGGCCAAGAGCGGCGTCTCGGGTTGCATCATCGCCGTCATCCCGGGGCAGATCGGTATCTGCGTCTATTCCCCGCCCATCGACAAGCAAGGCAACAGTGTGCGTGGCATCCGGGTCTGCCAGGATATCTCGAGCGAGTTCGAGCTGCATGCCTTCAACAACCGGACCAATGTCCGCAGCGTCATCCGCCGCGATTATCGCGCCGACCTCGTGCGCTCGAACCGCCTGCGTACACCCGAGGAGTGCAAGATCCTGGCGGTGGAAGGCCGCAAGGTGGCGGTGCTCGAGGCGCAAGGCGCCCTGTTCTTCGGCTCGACCGAGCAGCTCCTACGCCGGCTCTCGGAGCTTGCCGCGACCTCGCACTATGTGATCGTCGATTTCAAGCGCGTCCACCTCGCCGACACCTCGGCGCGGAACCTGATCGTGCGGGCGGCACGGTCCATGGTTGGAGGCAAGACCGAGCTGTTGTTTGCCTCGATCGGCCATAACGAGCCCCTCGATCGGCTGACCCGGGCGCTCGCCGAGAGCGAAGAAGGGAACCAGGTGCGCCAGTTCCGCGACGCCGATGCGGCGCTCGAATGGTGCGAGGATCAGCTGCTGGCCGGCGCGGCTTATGATTTCGGCACGAAGTTCTCGGTGCCCCAGATCAATCTGTTCAAGGGATTGAGCCCCGACGAGTGCCGCCTGGTCGAGACCCTCATCAAGCCGCTCGTTTTCGAAAAGGGTGACGTCATCATGCGCGAGGGCGACGACGCCAAGCTCTTTTTTGTGCTGGCCCGCGGCACGGTGAGCGTCGAGATCAAGGTGCATGGCAAGTCCGACCGGCGAAAACGCGTTGCGTCCATCGGCCCCGGGCTCACTTTCGGTGAGATGGCATTACTCGACGGCGGCAAGCGCTCGGCCGATGTCATCGCCAATGAGCGGGTGATCTGCTACGGGCTCGGAGTCGCGGAGCTTCATGAGCTCTCGGCGGAGCATCCCAACATCATGATCACCATTCTCAGCAATCTGACCCGCGACTTCTCCGAACGGCTGCGGCACGCCAACGAGGAGATCAGCGTCCTCGAATAGGGCTCAAGCCGCCGGCGCCGCAGCACGCGCCACGCGCGGCTCGTTGGTCTGCGTGAGCGGTACCGTCAGCTCGACATAGAGCCCGACTGGCCGGAAATCGACCTTGGTGTCGCCGCCGAGATTGTGGCGGATGCCCTTGTCGATAAGCTGCATGCCGAAGCCGGACGAGGAGCGCTTCGGCGCCACGACGGGCGCGCCCCGCTCCTCCCAAACCAGCAGCAGCCGGTTGCCGCGCGCCGTTTTCCAGCTCACGCCAAGCTGGCCCGTGTTCAGCGACAACGCGCCATATTTCACGGCGTTGGTGGCGAGCTCATGCAGGGTCATGGCGAGGATCGAGGTGCATTGTGGCGGCAACAGCACGTCCGGCCCCTTGATGACGATCTTGGGTCCACCTTCTCGGCGATAGGGATCGAGCTCGCGTTCGACCATGGCCTTCAGGCTCGCGCCGGACCATTGGGACTCGAGGAGAAGGTCGTGGGCCCGATGCAAGGCTTGCAGCCGCTCGGCCAGCGTCTGCGCCATGACTTGCGCCGGCTTGTTGGCCGCCTGACGCAGGCTCGCCTGCACCAGCGACTGGACGATGGCGAGCGCATTCTTGACACGGTGGTTGAGCTCGCCGACGAGCATGGTCTGGCGCTGGGCGGCCCGCCTCCGCTCGGTGACGTCGCGGAATACGAGCACTGCGCCCGCAAGCGACCCGTCCGAGCCTATGATCGGTGCGCCACTGTGCTCGACAGGCAGTTCCTTGTCGTCGCGGGTGATGAGGAGCGCGCCGGATTCGAGCCG
>CAZHCN010000239.1:0-3435 GCA_964530895.1 uncultured Methyloceanibacter sp.
AGCTGGACGCCGAACCAGATGAGCGCGACCTTCTTGTCCTGCTCTTTGCCGGGGGTGCGCCACACGAGCCAGGCTGCGACCGCCATCATCGCGTAGAGAATGCTCCACACGATGGGGAAGACAGCATTGGGCGGTGCGAAGCTCGGCCGCACGAGCGTGTCGTACCAGTCGAGATTGGGCCGGGTTATCGCGCCGCCGATAGCTGACGCGGCGAAACAGACGGCGAGCGCGATGAGAAGCGCGAGGAAGGGCCGCATGGGCTCACGCGAGACCTGCATTCCCTCCTTCGCATCTTCCATTCTCCGTTCCTAGTCCTTGTCCTCTTGGTCGTCCTCGGTCAAGGCCATCTGCTTGATGCTCTTCAGGCCGTCGGTGAAGATGCCGCCGATCGTCTTGGCGGCGTCCTCGTCGCTTGCACCATTCGCATCGAACGTCGCATCCCAATGGATGTCGGTGCGGTCGTCCTGCCGCGCGTCCTGTTCGACCCAAATCTTGGCCTGGTAGTTCTTCACCGGCAGCGGACTTTCGACGATCTGGTAGGTGTAGCTCTCGTCGTCATGATCGACGAGCTTCTCCTTGATCTTGCCGCCACCCTTCAGGGTGAGCGTCCGAAATGTGTCGCCGCCCTCTTCGCTCTCGTCGCACTGCTCGACGGCGGGATGCCAGTCCTGGATGGAGCAGAAGTCCGAAATCATGTCCCAGATGTCTTCCGGGTCGCCAGGCACCGCGATCTTCTTGTTGACCTCGACGGCGTAGGCCGAGCCGCTGAAGATAATGAGCGCGGCAGCCGAGGCTAAAGCAAATTTGAGCACACGCATGTGTTTCCTCCACCTTTGTTATGAGCGAAGACCGGTCATCCCTCTAGCAAGCGTCTGGCGATGACATGGGCCTGGATCTCTGCGGCGCCCTCGAAGATAGACAGGATGCGCGCGTCGCAAAGCACCCTGCTGACAGGATATTCCAAGGCGAAGCCGTTGCCACCGTGGATTTGCAGCGCATTGTCGGCCGCGGCCCAAGCCACACGCGCCGCGAGCAGCTTGGCCATGCCCGCTTCGAGATCGCAGCGACGCCCGGCATCTTTCTCCCGCGCCGCGAAATAAGTGAGCTGCCGGGCGAGCAGGATCTCCGCCGCCATCATGGCGAGCTTATCGGAGACGCGGGGGAACTCGATGATCGGCTTGCCGAATTGATTGCGCTCCATGCCGTAGCGAAGCCCGAGGTCGAGGGCCGATTGCGCCACGCCGATGGCCCGCGCGGCGGTCTGGATGCGCGCCGCCTCGAAGGTCTGCATCAGCTGTTTGAAGCCTTGGCCCTCGACGCCGCCCAGCAGGTTGGCGGCCGGCACTTCGAACCCGTCGAAGGAGATGTCGAACTCCTTCATGCCGCGATAGCCGAGCACCTCGATCTCGCCGCCGGACATGCCGTCCGCCGGAAACGGATTGTCGTCGGTGCCGCGCGGCTTGGGCGCGAGGAACATCGAGAGCCCGCGATAGCCCTTCTCGCTCGGATCGGTGCGCGCGAGCACCGTCATCAGATCGGCGCGCGCGGCATGGGTAATCCAGGTCTTCTGCCCCGTGATCCGATAGACGTCGCCGGCCTTCACCGCACGCGTCGTCAGCGAGGCGAGGTCGGAGCCTGTATTCGGCTCGGTGAACACCGCCGTCGGCAGGATCTCCCCGGACGAAATCTTCGGCAGCCACTCTTCTTTCTGGGCGTCCGTGCCGCCATTCAGGATCAGCTCCTCGGCAATCTCCGACCGCGTGCCGAGCGATCCGACACCGATATAGCCGCGGGACAACTCCTCGGAGACGACGCACATGGCCTCCTTGCCGAGGCCGAGGCCGCCATATTCTTCCGGGAGCGTCAGCGAGAACACGCCGAGCTCTGCCATGTGATTGATCAGCTCGATCGGAATGTACTCGTCCTTGAGATGCCAGTCCTGTGCATGCGGCACGACCTCCGCCTCCGAGAAGCGGCGCATCTCATTGCGAATGTCTTCGTAGGTCTCCTCGAGGCCGGGATCGCCGTAGTTCGCCGCAGCGGCGCTTTGCGCGTCCTGGATCAGCGCCACGACGCGGGCGCGCATCTGAGGGGTGACCCCTTGGATCAGCGCGGTGACGTCGCCGGTGAGGAATGTCTCCCGCGCGGAGTCCGGAACCCCAAGCTCGTGCAGCCGGACAACCTCGCCCTGGCTCATGGTGACGCCGCCCGCGAGCTGCGCGAGATACTCGCCGGCCACGATCTGGCTGAGCAGCGACTCCATCTCGCCGAACCGCCCCTCGCCCTCGATGCGCTTGGCGTAGTCGGCGAGCTGGCGGATGCCCTCCGCATAGGTGGAGACCCAGGCAAGCCCGTGTGCCACGTGCTCCTCGCGTTCCAGGGCCGCGTTGTCGACCTTGCCGCCGGGGGCCAGCTTGGCCCTCACGGCCTCGGTCGCCTGGGCGTTCAACGCCCCTGCCGCCTCGGCGGCGGCTTCAAGCAGCGGGATCAGCTCGGCAGGGGTCAGCCCCGCGCGGTCGGTCAGGGTCTCGGCGGCGGTCAAGTTCAGGCTCCTTGGGGACGATTCTGGTCAGATTCCGGGCTCAACGAACCCCGACCGGGGACGAGAGTCAAACCTTGAATTGCGTGAGTGGGATAGCAGAAAAAACGCTCCGGGACGGTTCCGTCCCGGAGCGCCTGCGGCCGCATGGCGGCCGAATTCGTAAGCGGCTCTCGCCTTTTAGGACCTGCCGTGCATTTCCTGGCTGGCCTCGAGCACGTCCTCGAAGGTCCGAAGCCCCGTGACCGGCGCGCTGACCAGCACGGACATGTTGCCGGGCCGGTGCTCGTTCTTCCACATGCGCATATGCGCCTTGGGGATCTGCTGCCAAGGGAACACCTCGGACATGCACGGATCGACATGCCGCTCAATGACGAGCTTGTTGGCCTGGCTCGCTTGGGCCAAATGCGCGAAGTGGGAGCCCTGGATGCGTTTCTGATGCATCCAGACATAGCGGGCGTCCATGGTGAGGTTGTAGCCGGTGGTGCCGGCGCAGAACACGACCATGCCGCCGCGCTTCACGATGAAGCAGGAGACCGGGAAGGTCGCCTCGCCCGGATGCTCGAACACGCAATCGACGTTTACGCCCTTGCCGGTGATGTCCCAGATGGCCTTACCGAATTTGCGGACCTCTTTGTTCCACGCATCGTATTCCGGCGTGCCGACCTTGGGCATCTGGCCCCAGCAGTTGAACTCCTTGCGGTTGATCACGCCCTTGGCGCCGAGCGACATCACGTAATCGCGCTTGTCGTCTTCTGACACGACGCCGATGGCATTAGCGCCGGCCGTGGCGCAGAGCTGAATGGCCATGGAGCCGAGGCCCCCGGACGCGCCCCACACCAGAACGTTATGGCCGGGCTTCAGCGTGTGCGGACGATGGCCGAACAGCATGCGGT
>CAZHCN010000240.1:0-3433 GCA_964530895.1 uncultured Methyloceanibacter sp.
AGCGCCGAGGTCGCCTCGTCGAGCATGAGGATCGGCGGCGACTTGAGGATGGTGCGGGCGATGGCCACGCGCTGCTTCTCGCCGCCGGAGAGCTTCAAGCCCCGCTCGCCGACGAGCGAATCGTAGCCTTGCGGCAAGGTCATGATGAAGTCGTGGATCTGGGCGAGCCGCGCCGCCTCGCGCACCTCCGCCGAGGTCGCCTCGGGGCGGCCGTAGCGGATGTTGTACTCGATCGTGTCGTTGAACAGCACCGTGTCCTGCGGAACCATGCCGATCGCCGCGCGGAGCGAGTCCTGCGTCACGTCCTCGATGTTCTGGCCGTCGATGGTGACCGTGCCGCGCGAGAGGTCGTAGAAGCGGAACAGGATGCGCGAGATGGTGGACTTGCCGGCGCCCGACGGGCCGACGATGGCGACCATTTTCCCGGCCGGCACCTCGAAGGTCACATCTTTGAGGATCGGGCGTCCGGGCTCATAGGCGAAGAAAACATGATCGAACTTGATCGCGCCGCTCTCGACGCGAAGCGGCTTCGCGCCCGGACGGTCGACGATCTCCGCCGGCTCTTGCAGCAACGCGAACATGGTCTCGATGTCGACCAGACCCTGCTTGATCTCGCGATAGACCATGCCCATGAAGTTCAGCGGCATGTAGAGCTGGATCATGATCGCGTTGATCATGACGAAATCGCCGACGGTCAGAGCGCCGCGGGTGACGTCGCGGGCGGCGAGCAGCATGCACACCACCATGCCGACGCTGAAAATCACCGCCTGGCCGGAGTTGAGCACGCCGAGCGAGGTGTAGGTGCGGACGGCGGCCTTCTCGTAGCGCGCCATGGAGGAATCGAAGCGCCGCGCCTCCAACTCCTCGTTGCCGAAATATTTCACTGTCTCGAAATTGAGCAAGCTGTCGACGGCCTTGGAGTGCGCCTCGGTATCGCTCTCGTTCATGTCGCGGCGGATGGCGATGCGCTTCTCGGATGCGAAGAAGGTGAACCACACATAGGCCGTCACGGTGGCAAACACGACGACGACGTAGATCCACCCGAAATACCACGCGACCAGGCCCGCGATCATGATGAGCTCGACGGCGGTCGGGATCGAGTTCAGGACCGCCATGCGCAAGATGGTATCGACGCCCGACACGCCACGCTCGATGACGCGGTTCAGCCCGCCGGTGCGCCGCTCCAGATGAAAGCGCAAGGAGAGCGCATGCAGATGGCGGAAGGTACGCTTGGCAAGCCGGCGTACGGCGTTCTGCGATACGACCGTGAACACCACATCACGGATTTGCGCGAACAGAACCATCAGGATCCGGCCGACGCCGTAGGCCACGATGAGCATGGCAGGCACCGCCGCCAGCCCGATGAAGGTGACGCCCGGGGTGGCCCCCGTGGCCCCCGCGCCGGTAAGCCAATCCACGGCGTTCTTATAGGCGATGGGCACCGCCAGAGTGACGGCCTTGGCGAGCACCAGAGCGGCGAAGGCGAAAATCACCCGCAAATGCAAGTCCCGCCGGCCCTTGGGCCATATATACGGGGCCAGTTCCCGCAGCACCGCGAGCTCGCCCGTCCGTGCCTGGAGCACGGCGTCGCTTCTCGTTTGCGGCAGCCGGTCTTGCATGAAAGGTCTTTTCTATCAGCGCGCTAGCGCGCGGCAAAAGGGGCAGCGTCAAACGCTGCCCCTTACAATCCCCTCAAGGATATAGTCCTCCGGCGGCCTCACGCCAAGCGGGCGCGAACGCCTGAGGAACAGCGCTCTCTAGTGAGGCGGCATCACCGGATGCACGTCCTCCGGCTTCGGCTTCGTCAGCGAGATATTGAACATCGCGCGGCCGGCGAGAATCTTCGTCGTCTTGTCGAACTGCTCGATACGGACCTGGTGCACCCCGTCGTCGAGAGCCGCCTTGTCCTCGACGCTCCATTTACCGTCGCCGCCCGCCTCCACCTGGGCGAAGGCCTTGCCGTCGACATAGGTATAGACCGTGTTGTCGGGAATGGCCGTGCCGGACATCTTCAAGGTCCCGGGCCCTTCGTCCGCCTTTTCATAGTCGACCACGCTCACCCGGATCGGCGATCTCGGTGACGGCGATGACGCTTCGCCGTTCACATCCGCGGGTTCATTGTCTGCGGCCACCGCCGGCGCGAGATGAGACACCCCGCAAATGATTGCCAATGCGGCCGTCCAGGCCAGGAATTTGCTGCCCATCATCTGTCGTTCCTCTACTGAACTTCGGGTCTTCGATATCACGCGGAAGGCTGGGCTTCGCGAGTTGCCGGGACCCTATCGGATCGCCTCCGCCCCTGCCAGAGGCATAAGGAAACAGGGTTGCTTGACGCCCGCGGAAGCCGAGTGGCAGATGAAGCCATGAACGACACAAGCACCCGGCCGGCGCTCAAGACCGTCTGCGTTTACTGCGGTTCCGGCACGGGCCAAAACCCCGCCTTCGTCGAGGCGGCCCAAGAACTGGGAAAGACGCTCGCCGCCGCGCGGATCGGCCTCGTCTATGGCGGCGGCGATCTCGGCCTCATGGGCACCATCGCCCGTGCGGTGCTGGATCATGGCGGCCACGTCACCGGCATCATCCCGAGCTTCTTGAGAGAGCGCGAAGGCATGTTCATCGACGTCCAGGAGCTGATCGTGGTCGATGACATGCATCAGCGCAAACATCTGATGTTCGAGAAGTCCGACGCCTTCGTGGCGTTGCCCGGCGGGATTGGCACGCTGGAGGAGTTCGTCGAGCAGCTCACCTGGACTCAGCTCGGCCGCCACATGAAGCCGATCGTGCTCGCCAATATCGAAGGATTTTGGAACCCGCTGCTCGATCTGTTCGAGCGGATGAAAGACGAAAGGTTCGTGCGCCCGGGTCTCGACCTCAAGATGACCGTGGCCGACCGCGTCGAGGACATCCTCCCCGCCATCGAGAGCAGGCTGAAGCCCTACACCGAGGCGCGCGAGAGCGCGGCGGAAGCCGAGATCGCCGAGAAGTTCTAGAGTCCTTCCCTCTACTGCGTCTCGATCAGCACGATATCGTCGGGAAGATCGAGCCAGTGATGGCGCCGCGACGCCCAGAAGAGCTTCGATGGCTTGGCGAAGCTCGGGTCGGCGAAGCAACCGACGGGTACGCCGACCACGCCCGGCAGACCCTCGGCGCGAAAGACCACCGCCGTCCCGCAGGTCGGACAGAAGTCACTCTCGATCGCGCGCCCGGAATTGCCGTACTGCTTGTAGTTCCGCGTGTCGCCCGCGATCGCGACCGCGGAGTCGGGAAAGAGCGCGGCATAGGAGAACGCGCTGCCGGTCCCGCGCTGGCAGGCACTACAGCTGCACAAATAGACGTCGACCGGTTCGCCGCGCGTCGTGACGCTCAGATTGCCGCACGCGCAGCGCGCGGTTCGCTCAGCTCCTTCGCTCGCCATGGCCTCGTCTCCCGGATC
>CAZHCN010000241.1:0-3417 GCA_964530895.1 uncultured Methyloceanibacter sp.
GACGCGAACCATTCTGCTCTCCCTTTGTCGTGCCCGGCATGGCGGGCAATCCAGTAACCCAATCCTCGATGACCAACGCATGACGGGCAGAATGGATCGTCACGCCCGCCGAAGGGCGCATGACGAAGACCATAGGGACTGATAAGAACCACCCATGACGGCGCGCGAGGGAGCCCCTGAAAAACCGACTTTGGCCGACGTGCGGCGCAGTTGGACCGAGATCCTGTTCACCAGGAAGATGCTCGCCTGCATCTTCCTGGGCTTCACCTCCGGAATGCCGCTCTATGTCCTGATTTCGCTCGTGCCGGCCTGGCTGCGCAGCAACCACGTCGACCTTGCCACCATCGGCCTGTTCGCCTTGGTCGGGCTACCCTATACCTGGAAATTCGTATGGTCGCCGCTGATGGACCGGTACAAGCTGCCGTTCCTCGGGCGGAGGCGGGGCTGGGCCATCCTCACCCAGCTTGTGCTGCTGCTTGCGATCGGCATGTTGGGCCAGTTCGATCCGTCGACCTCGATCCAAACAATCGTCGCGGTCGTGTTCATTGTCGCACTGTTCAGCGCCAGCCAGGACATCGTCATCGACGCTTACCGGCGCGAGCTGCTGGCCGACGACGAGCTCGGGACCGGCACGTCCATCTTCGTGAATGCGTACCGTCTCTCGGGACTGGTGCCGGGGTCCCTGGCCTTGATCCTGGCCGATCACCAGCCCTGGACGGTGGTGTTTTGGGTCACCGGCGCCTTCATGCTGGTCGGCATCGTGACCACTTTGACGATCAGGGAAGTGAGTGATGATTCGTTGGCGCCGCACACCTTGCGGCAGGCGGTGATCGATCCCTTCGTGGAGTTTTTCAGTCGCGACGGGATCACGGCCGGGTTGGCCATCCTGGCGTTCTTGTTTCTCTACAAGCTAGGAGACAACATGGCCACGGCGCTGGCCACGCCGTTCTACATTGACATGGGCTACAGCCTGACCGAGATCGGCTCCGTGGCCAAGGTGGCCGGCCTGTGGGCCAGCATCGCCGGCGGCGTGCTCGGCGGCATCATCATGCTCAAGGTGAGCATCAACCGGGCCCTGTGGCTCTTCGGTTTCGTGCAGCTGTTCACCATCGTGCCGTATATCTGGCTGAGTCAGGCAGGGCATTCGCTGCCCGGATTGTTCGTCGTGGTCAGCGGGGAGTATCTGGGCGTCGGCCTTGGCACGATCGCGCTGACCGCCTTCATGGCCAGGGAAACCAGCAGGGCCTTTACGGCCACCCAATTCGCCCTGTTCTCGAGTTTCATCGCGGTTCCGCGCACGCTGGCCAATGCATCGACCGGTTTCATCGTGGAGGCCGTGGGATGGACGCAGTTCTTCATCCTCTGCGCTATCGTTGCGATACCCGGCATGCTGCTCTTGCTGAAGGTCGCGCCCTGGACAGAGGAGCGCAACGATGTGGACGAGAGCGAGCTAGAGGAGACTTCCGCATGAGCTTCGACCGGATCCTGGCCTTCGTCGTGGTCGGCCTGACATGCTTGCTGATCGGGGGAGTCGGCGGGCTGTTGTTCGGCGCAGCCTCGGAGCAAGGCGAGCTCACCCGGATCCTCGGTCGCGCCAATCTCACGCCCGACTGTCAGAAGCAGATCGACGCGGCGTTCGCTGGCGCTGGAGTGCCGCCGCAATAGTTTTCCATCACATCGCCTTGCGGGCTTTGACGGCGGCGGCGAGCGTCCCCTCGTCGAGATAGTCGAGCTCGCCGCCAATGGGCACGCCATGGGCAAGCCGCGAGACGGTGACGTTGCAGCCGGCAAGCTGATCCATCAGGTAGTGCGCGGTCGACTGGCCTTCGACCGTGGCGTTGAGCGCAAGCAGCACTTCGCTCACTTGCGGGTCGCTCGCGCGCTCGATCAGCTTGGCGATGCCGAGGTCGTCGGGGCCGACGCCGTCGAGCGGCGAGAGCGTTCCCCCGAGCACATGATAGAGCCCGTTGACGACGGCGGCGCGCTCCAGCGCCCAGAGGTCACCCACCTCCTCCACCACGCAGATGAGCGAGCGGTCGCGGGTGTTGTCGCGGCAGAGCGTGCACGGGCTCTGCGTATCGATATTGCCGCAGGTCTCGCAGGTGAGAATCGTGTCGCGCGTCTCGGCGAGCGCCGTGGCGAGCGGAATCAGCAGCTGCTCCTTCTTCTTCACGAGATGCAGCGCCGCGCGCCGGGCCGAGCGGGGGCCGAGCCCCGGCAGCCGTGCCAGGAGCTGAATCAGCCGCTCGATCTCGGGCCCTGCCGCCGCGCGTGCCATCGGACGTGATCGCTAGAACAACTTGAGGCCGGGCGGGAGCGGCAGGCCGCCGGTGAGCGCCTGCATCTTCTCCTTCATGGTGTCCTCGACCTTGGCCTTGGCGTCGGCATGGGCCGCGGCGATCAGATCCTCGAGGATCTCGCCCTCCTCGGGCTTGAGGAGCGATGGGTCGATCTTGACGCCCGCCATCTCGCCTTTGCCGTTCAAGGTCACCATCACCATGCCGCCGCCGGCGCGGCCCTCACAAAGCGTGCGCTCCATCTCGGCCTGCATCTCCGCCATGCGGCCTTGCAGCTCCTGCGCCTGCTTCATCATCTGCGCGAAATTCTTCATCTCGTTGGTCCTAGTTGGTCCCGTCGTCCTTGTATTCTTCCGCCTCGGCGTCCTCGGCTATGCCCGGCTCTGCGGCCGGCTGTGATGTGGGCCTCACCGCGGCGATGCGCGCGCCCGGGAAATGCTGCATCACCTCTTGCACCGCCGGGTGCGCGCGGACTTGGTCGATCTCGCGCTTGGCTTCCGCGCGGCGCTGGTCGCCGAGAGGCTCGGCGCCCTCCTTTTCACTGGTGGACACGATCCACACGCGGCCGGTCCAGGCTTTCAGCTTGCGCATCAGCTCCTGCAAGAGATCGGGCGCAGCCGTCGGCAACGGCTTGAGCTCGATATTGCCCGGCTTGAAGTGCACCAGGCGCACTTGCTCAAGCAGCGCGTTCTTGAGCTTCAAGTCGCGCTTCTCTTCGGCGAGCGCCACCACATCTTCGAAGCTGCGGAGATCCGATTGCTCCGGCGGCGGCGCGGGATTTTCGCTCTCCACATAAGGCGAGTCTTCGTTTTGCGCCTTCGCATGCGCCGGTTTGGGCGAGGATGGGGCCGGCCGCTGCGCCCGTTCGGCGCCGTTGCCTTCCACACCTTTCCCGTCTTTGAGATGGCGGGCGAGATCGCCCGGCGGCGGCAGGTCGGCCGCATAAGCGAGCCGGACCAGAACCATATCGGCGGCAGCGAGCGGGCGCGGGCTCACGCGCACCTCGTCATGGCCTTTCAGCAGCATCTGCCAGGCGCGGGCGAGCACGGGCATGGACAAACGCTTGGCGAGATCGGCGGCACGGGCGCGCTCGGCCTCGCTCGCGGCGGGATCGGCGCTG
>CAZHCN010000242.1:0-3408 GCA_964530895.1 uncultured Methyloceanibacter sp.
CCCCGGATTGCCGAGGCCGACAAAGAGCTTCATCGCGTCATCCCGATCGAAGGCCTTGTGGAAGGCGCCCCGTTAAGCCAAGCAAGAAGGAGCTTACTTCTTTTCTTCCTTCTTCGCCTCGGGCGCACCCTCGGCCGGCTCGGCGGCAGCGCCTTCGCCAGCCTCGGCGCCCTCGGCCGCGCCAGCACCCGCCGCTTCCTCGGACGCGCGGCCGGCAATGGTCGCTACGGTGAAGTCGCGGTCGGTGATGGTGGGCGACACGCCCGCCGGCATGGCGACAGCCGAGATGTGGATGGAGTCGCCGATCTCGAGACCGGTCAGGTCCACATCGAAATGGTCGGGGATGTTGTCGGCCGGGCAGCGCACGGGAATGTCGTGGCGCACGATGTTGAGCACGCCGCCGCGCTTCAATCCGGGGGAGGCGGCCTCGTTCAAAAAGTGCACCGGCACGTCCACGGTGACGAGCGCATCCTTGGCGAGGCGCATGAAATCCACGTGGATGGGGAAATCACGCACCGGATCGAGCTGCACGCCGCGGGGGATCACGCGAGTCTTCGTGCCCTCCACGTCGAGGGTGAAGATGGTGCTCTGGAAATGGCCCGTCTGGATCTGCTTGGAGATCGCTTTGGAATCCAACGCAATGTTTTGCGGGTCCTCCCTGCCACCATAAAGGATGCCGGGAATGCGCCCATCACGGCGGACCTGTCGAGCGCCGCCCTTGCCGCTGCTCTGTCTGGCCCACGCCTTGAGTTCGATGGCCTCAGCCATGTTAAAACCTCCAAGCCTCTGAAATAATGAGGGGGCCGGATGGCGGCCCCGCAAGATCGGGCGCGGCGCTTCTGAAGGCCCGCCGCGACGGAATTCGAGAGGCTTATAGCCCAAGGAACCACGGGAAGACAATCGCCAATAGGCCTTGCGGTTGCGGCCCTATTGGGCCCCTCCGAAAGCCTCCGGGGGGAGCGCCGGGGACCCTTTCCCCGCCTTTTCTGCGTCTTTGACGATCTCCATGACCCGGCGGTTGAGGGGTGCGGCGACCCCGTGCTTCTCGGCCAGACGGACGATCTCGCCTTGCAAATAGTCGATCTCGGTCGGGCGACCGATGCGCAAATCTTCCCACATGGATGAGCGGGCGTTGCGGTCCACGGCCAGCATGCCGCGTGCCGCGATCTTGAACAGCGCGTCGGGGAGCCGCAGCGCAAACGCGATCAGTCCCGGCGGCATGCCCTCGACCGGGGCCGGGCGAATCCCCGCCGCGTGCAGGACCGCCAAGCCTTCGCGCATTTGCCGCGAGATCAAGATGCGCCAGCGGCGGTCGCGCAGCTGGTCGGCGAGGGGCAGGTCCGACAGGGCGTTCACGGCGTTGTTGAGATTGACGATGAGCTTTCCCCACAGCACGGCGTCTATGTCGTCATGCTCGGCGACGCGGGCGCCGGGAACGTCGAGCAGGTCGCGCAACCCGGCCACGCCCGCGGCGATTTGCATGGTGCCACTGGTCGCCCGGTGGAAGCGCGGTGCCTCGTTCCCGTTATGGGTTTGCACGACATTGAAGGGCACCATGGCGTCGACGACCTCATGATCCGGTCCCAACACGCGGCGCAAGACCTCGGCGTTCTCGACGCCGTTCTGGAGGCTGACCACGATGGCGTCTTTCGGCGCGTGCGCAGCGATCAATTCGGCCATTGCCGCGGTATCGCGAGATTTGACCGTAACCAAGACGATGTCAGCCGACCGGAATGCGGCTTCGGGGTCTGATGAAAATTTGAGCACGGTCGGCGGCAGAATCTCGTCGTGTCCATCCAGGTCCGAGACGCGCAAGCCATAGCGTTCGATCGTTTCGGCCAGCGGCGCACGCAAGAGGAGCGTGACCTTGCGTCCAGCCGCGGCGAGCCGGGCGCCGACATAGCAGCCGACGCTTCCCGCACCGGCAATGACGACGGAGGCGCTGGAATGTGATTTCATGCCGTGCGCTTAATCATGTTAAGGGCATATTTGACCAGCAGGGTTGGTTTTCACTGGGCCCGGGGCGATAGTAACTGCTCCGGTCGGGGACTGCGCCAAGTTTAGCCAACATCATCGAGTGTGCGATCCGCTCGGATCGGGGTAAGAGCGTTGCGATGAATGAACGTATCAATAGTCGCCTGGTCGACACGACTTCCGAGCGTGCTCCAATTTCTCCGCCGCGGCTGCGCGGAGCTATCGTCAAGCCCCCGGCTGTGGCCTTGCATCCCGGTCATCTCAAGGAGACCGCGCGGCGGCGGCTGCCGCGCGTGATCTACGATTTTCTCGAGGGCGGTTCCAATGACGAGGTGACGCTGAAGCGGAACCGCGACGATTTCGAAGCGGTGCAACTCAACCAGCGTGTGTTCGACCACGCCGCTTCGCGCAATATGTGTACGTCCTTGTTCGGGCAGCGCGCCGCAATCCCGGTGGCGTTGGCGCCGATCGGATTGGCCGGCATGTTCTATCCACGCGCCGAGTTTTGCGCCGCTCGGGCGGCGGCCGCATTTGGCGTGCCGTACTGTCTCAGCACATTGTCGAGCCGCTCGATCGAAGACGTGGCAGCCGCGGTGAGCACGCCCTTTTTGTTCCAGCTCTATATGTTCAAGGATCGCGCGATCAATACGTCGCTGCTGCAAAGAGCCGAGCGGGCACATTGCCCCGCGCTCATGCTCAACGTCGATACGGCCGTGCAAGGGCGGCGCAACCGCGACCTCGATAACGGCGCCGTCGTGCCCCTCAAGGTGCGGCCGCGTCACGTTGTCCAGATCTTGCAGCGGCCGCGCTGGCTGCTCAACTGGCTCCGGTACAAGTCGACGCTCGGGAACCTCGCACCGTACTCGCCGGAGGGATCCGATCTCGCCACCGTGTCGGCTTGGGCCGAGCCTCGCTTCAAGGGTGCGGTGACCATCGCCGATCTTGAATGGGTCCGCCATACGTGGCCGCGCAAGCTCGTCGTCAAAGGCATCTTGAACCCCGAGGATGCCAAGCTTGCCGTCAAGGCCGGTGCCGACGCGATTGTCGTGTCCAATCACGGCGGGCGGCAACTGGACGGGGCGCCCAGCACGATCAACATGCTGCCGGCCATACGCGAGGCGGTCGGCGACGATGTCGAGGTGCTTCTTGACAGCGGTGTCCGCTCGGGCTTCGACGTGCTCAAGTCGCTTGGACTCGGCGCCAATGGCTGCCTGATCGGCCGCGCCTTCGTCTACGGCCTGGCGGCACATGGCGAAATCGGGGTCGCGGCCGCGCTCGAGCTCTTGGGACAAGAGCTCGACGAGGCGATGGCGCTGACGGGCACCGCCGACGTCAACGCCCTGCCGAAGGGCACCGTGCTGCGCTAATCGCTTAGGTCCGCCAGGGATGCTCCGGCAGCTCGGTCACGCCGAGCACCTTGACGCCGGCCTCCGC
>CAZHCN010000243.1:0-3392 GCA_964530895.1 uncultured Methyloceanibacter sp.
TTGGGGTGGATGCCGTCCTTTTGCATCAGCCCATCATTGAGCGCGGCGCCGTCCAAGAAGAACGGGTAGAGGAGCACGTCGTACTTGGCGGCGAGATCCGGATAGATCGCGCGGAATTGCTCCACATACTCGTTCCCCATATTGCGCGGCGCCTCCATGCCGGCGAGCAGCACGGGCAGGCCTTTGGCTTGGGCCTTCTCGATGATCTTGGCGAGTGCCTGCTCCGTTCCCTCGGGCGGAATGCCTTGCAGCGCATCGTTGCCGCCGAGCTCGACGATCACGGCGCCCGCATCGTCCGGCAGCGCCCAGTCGAGCCGCTGCAACGCGGCCGTCGCCGTGTCGCCAGACACACCTGCATTGACGATCCTGACCTTCTGCCCGCGCGCCTCGAGGGCCGCCTGGAGCTGCGCCGGGAAGGACTGATCCTGCGGCAGGCCGTAGCCTGCGGTGAGGCTGTCGCCGAGCGCCACGATGACGGTCTCGCCCGGCTCGGCGCGTATAGGCTGGAGGCCAAATGAAAAAAGCAAGGCTGCGGCGACAAGGCCCAGGCGGGCGATGCGAAGTTTCATCATTTCGACCTGTTTGCCCTTCTCTATTGCGGCTACCCTGCTCATATCCTGCCGAACCGATGATTCCCGCCCATGGATCAGCCCTTGAAACAGCGCCCAGCGATTGAGCTTGACGCCCTGCACGTTACGCTGCCCTCGCGCGCCGGCGCCGTCGCCATCCTGCGCGGCATCGATCTAGTCGTCGCTTCGGGCGAAGCTGTGGCGGTTGTAGGTCCCAGCGGCTCGGGCAAATCCACGCTCCTCATGGTCGTCGCCGGACTGGAACGCGCCACCGCCGGCCGGGTCACCGTGGTCGGCACCGACCTCGGCACCCTCGATGAGGACGGCTTGGCGCGGCTCCGTGCCGCCAATATCGGCATCGTGTTCCAATCCTTCCACCTCGTGCCGACCATGACGGCCATCGAGAACGTCGCCCTGCCCATGGAGTTCTTGGACCAGGACGACGCCTTGACAATCGCCCGCGCGTCGCTCGCCGAGGTCGGGCTCTCCCACCGCGAGACGCATTTCCCCGGCCAGCTCTCAGGCGGCGAGCAACAGCGCGTCGCCATCGCACGCGCCCTCGCCACCAAGCCGACCCTGATTCTCGCCGACGAGCCCACCGGCAATCTCGACCTCGCCACGGGCGCAGCTGTCATGGATCTCCTGTTCACGCTCAAAGACAAGACCGGTGCGACGCTCCTCCTCATCACCCATGACAGCACGCTTGCCAAGCGCTGCGACCGCACCGTGAGCCTCGCCGACGGCCGCATCGTCAAGGGCGGCGCCACGCGGCGCGTGACCGCCTCGTGACGGCGGCAGCGACAACGGCGCACATGCCCGCACGGCGAATGCGGCTTCCGCTCGCGCTCACCATCGCGCTCCGCGAGTTGCGCGCCGGCGCCGGCGGACTGACGGTCTTCGTGCTGTGCATCGCCCTCGGCGTCGCCGCCGTGGCCGCCATCGGCTCGCTGGCGGCGGCCTTCGACGAGGCGCTTGCCCAGCAGGGGCGGCTCCTCATCGGCGGCGATCTCTCCTTCGAGTTGATCCACCGGCAAGTGAACGACGACGAACGCGCGGCGCTGAACGCCCTCGGTCAGGTCAGCGAGTCCGCCAGCTTCCGCGCCATGGCGCGTTCCAAGGACGGCAAGGCCGCCCTTGTCGAGGTGAAGGCCGTCGACGATCCCTACCCGCTCTATGGCAAGGTCGTGGTGCTCGATCCGAAAGACGCCGGCCCCGTGTGGCGGAAGCCGGACACGGTCGTCGCCCAGCCCATCCTGCTCGACCGGCTCGGCCTCAAGATCGGCGATTCCGTCAAGATCGGCGAGGCCACTGTCACCATCGGCGGCACCCTTGGCGATCAGCCGGACCGCCTCGCCGACCGGCTGTCCTACGGGCCGAAGCTCTTGATGTCGCGCGACACGCTCGCCAAGACCGGGCTCGTGCAGCCCGGCAGCCTGATCCGCTGGACCTATCGCGTGAAGATGCCCAAAGCCATCGCCGCCGACCGCGACAAGCTCAAAGCCGCGCGCACGAGCATCGAGACGAAATTCCCGCAATCCGGTTTCGCCATCAATGACTGGACCGATCCGGCGCCGGCGCTCCGGCGCGACGCCCAGCGCTTCACCCAGTTCATCAACTTCGTCGGGCTTACTGCGCTTCTCCTCGGCGGCATCGGCGTCGGCAACGCCATCCAGAGCTATATGGCGAAGAAGCGCGACGTCATCGCCACCTTCAAATGCTTGGGCGCAACGAGCCGGCTCGTGCTCAACGTCTATCTCATCCAGGCCCTGCTGCTCGCCGCGATCGGCATCACGATCGGGCTCGTGCTCGGGGCGCTCGCGCCCGTGACCATCGCCACCCTCTATGCCGACGTGCTCCCCATCCCCCTCGCCGTCGAGCCGCATCCGATCGCGCTCCTCGTCGCAGCGCTGGCCGGCCTTCTCACCATGGTGCTGTTCGTGCTGTGGCCCTTGGGCCGCGCAAGCCGCGTCTCGCCGGCGGTGCTCATGCGCGCGCATCTCACCGAGGAGCGCGAGCGATCCGCGCTTCCCTTCGCCGTCGCCTCCGCCGCCGCGGGGCTCTCCCTGTTTGCGCTCGCCATCGCCGCGTCAGAGGAGCGTCTGGTGACCGCTTCCATCTCCGCCGGCATCGTGGTCGCCTTCGTGCTGCTGCTCGGCTTCGGACTTCTTCTCCAGCGTCTCGCCCACCGCTTCCGGCGCACCAAGCCCCCAGCCTGGGGCCTGGCGCTGGCGAGCATCGGCGCGCCGGGCTCGCTCGCCCGCTCCATCGCCGTCTCCCTTGGTTTGGGACTCGGGCTTCTCATCGCCGTGGCGCTGATCCACCGCTCGCTGCTCGCCGAAATCGAGAGCCATGTGGAGGTCGATGCGCCGGCCTATTACTTCCTCGACGTCGAGCCGGCCGATCTCCAGGCTTTCAAGGAGACCGCAAAGGCCGTCGCACCGGATGCGAAGCTCGACGACGCGCCCATGCTGCGCGGCCGCATCGAGGCGCTGAACGGCGTGCCGGTGGACAAGGCGGAGGTCTCGCCCGACGCCCGTTGGGTGCTCGCCGGCGACCGCGGCCTCACCTACACCGATACCGTCCCCGGCTCATCGACCATCGAGGCGGGCGAATGGTGGCCGAAGGGCTATTCGGGACCGCCTCTCGTCTCCTTCGACGGCGAGCTTGCCAAGGGGCTGGGCTTGAAGCTCGGCGACAAGATCACCGTCAACATCCTCGGCCGCAATGTCGAGGCGAAGATCGCGTCCTTACGCAAGATCGACTGGGAGTCGCTCGCCATCAACTTCGTCATGGTGTTCTCGCCCAACACGCTCGAAGGCGCGC
>CAZHCN010000244.1:0-3385 GCA_964530895.1 uncultured Methyloceanibacter sp.
CATGAGCGGCGAGACGGAAGTCTATTTCTATCACCTGGAGAGCCGCACGCTGGAGCAGGTGTTGCCGACCCTGCTCGAGCGGTCTCTGGAGCGCGGCTGGCGCGCGGCGGTGCAAGCCTCGAGCACGGAGCGTGTCGAGGCGCTCAACAGCCTATTATGGACCTATCGCGAGGAAAGTTTTCTGCCGCACGGCACGTCGAGCGACGGCTCGCCGGCGGCGCAGCCCATCTATCTCACGGCCGAGGAGGATAATCCCAACGAAGCTGCGGTGCGCTTCCTGGTCGATGGCGCAAGTCTCGAAGACGCAGGCGGCTACGCCCGTATCGTCTACGTGTTTGACGGCCACGACGACGGGGCGGTGGCGCAAGCGCGCGCGGCCTGGACGGCGGCCAAGGACAAGGGCTATGCGGTCAGCTATTGGCAGCAGGACGCGGACGGGCGCTGGCAGAAGAAAGCATGAGCCGCGCCCTCAGATCTCGATACCGGCGAGCCGCAGACCATAAAGCATGACGAAGTAAGCGGCGACCGTGAGCCCGACGGAAACGGCGAGGCTCGCGTAGAACTCGACGCCGCCGCGCAGCAAAAGAGGGAGGGCCACGAAAAGAACGAGAGAGGGAAGCACCAGCCAAAAAATCCCGCCAGCGAGGCGGGCGACCTTTTCAGTATCGCCGGTATCGACATAGAGCCAGATCATGGCGAGCACGGAGGTGAGCGGGATCGAGGCGATGACGGCGCCGAAAAGGGCGCTGCGTTTCGCCGTCTCCGATACTGCGACCACGAGGACGCTCGTCAGTAGGACCTTGAGCGTGGCATAGAGCATTGACTTACCCTCCCTTTCGGCCGTGAGCGCTGCTGCGGCAATCCTGAACGGTGTCGGCTGCTTACCCTGATCGCCTTGTGGCCGTCATGCCTGGCGGCTATAAGCCCCGGCAAAGATTCCAAAGACTAGAGAGACTTAAGTATGGCTAGCGAACGCACGCTCTCAATCATCAAGCCCGACGCCACCGAACGCAATATCACCGGGCTGATCGTTGCCCGGCTCGAAGGCGCGGGTTTGCGCGTGATCGCGCAGAAGCGTGTGTGGTGGAAGAAGAAAGACGCACAGCATTTCTACGAGATGCATAAGGGCCAGCCCTTCTACAAGGGCCTCATCGCGTTCATGACCTCAGGGCCGATCGTGCTCCAGGTGCTGGAGGGCGAGGACGCCATTAGCCGGAATCGCGCGGTGATGGGCAAGACCAACCCCGTGGACGCGGAGCCCGGCACCATCCGCAAGGATTTCGCCATCAACATGCAACGGAACTCGGTGCATGGCTCGGACAGCCCAGAGAGCGCCAAGCGCGAGATCGGGATCTGCTTCAAGAAAAGCGAGATCGTCGGCTAGGGACCCGACCGGGAGACGTGGCAAGGTTTGATCTGCGACAAGGCATTCTTTTGCCGCGGGCGCGATGTATGGGGGTAGGCTAACCAAGGCTCAAGAAGGATGCCGCCTATGCCCCGCTTACCCCTTGCGCTCTTTGTTGCCGGACTGCTGCTTGCGTCCGGATCCGCGTCTCTTGCGCAAGACGTTCCGCCGGATGCCGACGGCGTGCCGACCGAGATTCCCAAGGAGCAGGAGCCGCCCGTTGGTTGGAGCTTGCGCAATCTCGATCCCGAGCAGCAACAGCGCATGCTGCGGTTCTCCACCTTCGTGAACAAGCGCATCCCGGAGAAATATCTCAAGGCCGAGAACACGATCGGCTACACGATCCCGGCCATCGCCGCGGGCGGTCCGCTCTATATCGCCCATTGCAGCAAGTGCCATGGCGACACAGGGCTTGGGAACGGCGATCTCGCCTATTCGCTCACCCCGTCGCCGGCGCTGCTCGCCTACATGGTGCAGCAGCCGATCGCCGTCGACCAATATCTGCTGTGGAGCGTCTCCGAAGGCGGCAAGCAGTTCGGCACCGCCATGCCGGCGTTCAAGGACCAGCTCACGGAAGACCAGATCTGGGACATCGTCGCCTATTTGCGGGCGGGCTTCCCCGATCTCGGTGAGGGCGGCACGCCGGATAAGAGCGGCGGCGCGGCCGAAACCGACGACCCGGACTGAGCGCCGCCTGCCGAGGCGAGCCACTGCCAAGTCCGCCTTGGCGGGGCCGCAAAGGCCTGCTCCACTTTCGAGCTCACCACCAGGGAGGGCGCCGTGAGCTGCCGGTCTCCATTCACAATTGCTGCTGCAGCGTCATTCCTGCTGCTTGCGCCTTTCTCAGCCTTCGCCGACTGCAAGACGGCCGCTGTCGACGATTGTCTCCTCGGCACCTGGAAGCAGACCGGCGGTGGTGCCGCCGACTGGATGCGCGAGCACATGAAGATGGCGCAGATCAAGATTCAGGCGAGCGAGGCGAGTTTCACCTTCAACGGCGATGGCACGTTCTCGACCTCGAAGATCAATACCAAGACCGAAGTCACGGCCAAAGACGCGCCGATCAAGGCCACGGGGAGCATGAGCACGCAAGGCAGCGGGCTGTGGTCCGCCGCGGACGGCAAGCTCACTCTGTGCGTGACGGCGGTCGATGCCAAAGGCGGCATGGCGCTCAAGGCGCCGGGCGGCCAGAGCACCAATATTCCGATGCCTCACATGGGACCGTCGGAGGTCACGATGACCTACACTTGCGACGGCGATACATTGTCGACCGTGCAGGCGATGCCCATGAACTCAACGATGACGACGACCTACACGCGCGCGCCCTGAACTGTCACCGCAGTGAGTCGGCGGGCTAACTGAGGGCGCGGATGCGGAAGGGCAGGCCGCCCTTCGGGCAGAGCGTGACCGTGGCGTGGATCTTCGCGGGTTTCGGCCCCACATATTCGGGGGTGAAGCGGCGAAGCAGCTGGACGAGGGCCAGGGTGTTCTCGATCTGCGACAGCGCACCGCCGATGCAGGCGCGCTTGCCGGCGGCGAACGGCAGGTAGGAGTACTTCACCCGCTTCTTGGCACGCTCGGGCGCGAAGCGCTCGGGGTCGAACTTCTCCGGATCGGTCCAAAATTTCGGGCTGTGATGGGCGATGTAGGAGAGGATCACCACCTTGTCGCCCGCCCTGATCTTGTGGCCCTGGATGTCGTCATCGCCCGCGGCAATACGGATCAGGCCCCAGATCGGCGGAAATAGCCGCATGGTCTCCTGAATGACCTGCCTTGTGTAGGCGAGCTGTTGCACCTGGTTCCATTGCGGGTCGGCATCGCCGCACACGGCGCGTGCCTCGGCGCGGATGCGCTCCATGGCTTCGGGATGTTGCGACAGGAGATAGAGCGACCAGGCTAGCGTCAGCGCCGTTGTCTCGGTGCCAGCCCACAGATATTGCTTCATCTCGTCGATGACCTGGCGGTGATCGAATTCCGGGA
>CAZHCN010000245.1:0-3315 GCA_964530895.1 uncultured Methyloceanibacter sp.
CCGGCACGCCGGTGCTCGGCATCTGCAACGGCTTCCAGGTGCTGACCGAGTCGGGCCTACTCCCCGGCGTGCTCATGCGCAACGCCAGCTTGCGGTTCATCTGCAAGGATGTGCTGCTCAAGGTGGAGCGCAACGACACGGCGTTCGCGCAGGGCTATGCGAAAGGCGAGGTCGTGCGCTTCCCCATCGCCCACAAGGACGGCTGCTATTTCGCCGACGAAGAGACGCTCGACCGGCTGGAAGGCGAGAACCGCGTGGCCTTCCGCTATTGCGACGTCTCCGGCGCCGTCACCGCGGACGCGAACCCGAACGGCTCGCGGCGCAACATCGCGGGCATCTATAACGAGACGGGCACGGTGCTCGGTCTCATGCCGCACCCCGAGCGGCTTGTCGATGCGGCGCTCTGTGGCACGGACGGCGCCAAGATGTTCGCTGCTCTCGTGGAGACCCTCCATTGAGCGGGGCTGCGCAGGCGGCGCGCCAGGCGGCAGGCCTGTCCAAAGAGCTGATCGCCGAGCATGGCATCTCGCCTGAGGAGTATGCGCGGCTTCTCGAGGAGCTCGGCCGGGAGCCGACGCTCACCGAGCTCGGCATCTTCTCGGTGATGTGGTCGGAGCACTGCTCCTACAAATCGTCCCGCGTGTGGCTCAAGAAGCTCCCCACCTCCGGGCCGCAGGTCATCCAGGGTCCGGGTGAGAATGCCGGCGTGGTCGATCTCGGCGACGGCCAGGCGGCGGTCTTCAAGATGGAGAGCCACAACCACCCGTCCTACATCGAGCCTTATCAGGGCGCGGCGACCGGCGTCGGCGGCATCATGCGCGACGTGTTCACCATGGGCGCGCGGCCCGTCGCCAACATGAATGCGCTGCGCTTTGGATCGCCCGACCATGCAAAGACACGCCACCTCGTGTCGGGCGTGGTCTCGGGCATCGGCGATTACGGCAACTGCATGGGCGTGCCGACCGTCGGCGGCGAGACCAATTTCGATGCCCGCTACAACGACAACATCCTCGTCAACGCCATGACCGTTGGCCTCGTCGACGCGAACCGCATCTTCAAGTCTGCCGCGAAAGGCGTCGGCCTTCCCGTGGTCTATGTGGGATCCAAGACCGGCCGCGACGGCATTCACGGCGCGACCATGGCGTCGGCCGAGTTCGACGAGGCGTCGGAGGAGAAGCGGCCCACGGTGCAGGTGGGCGATCCCTTCACCGAGAAGCTCCTCCTCGAAGCGTGCCTCGAGCTGATGGCCGAGGATGTGATCATCGCCATCCAAGACATGGGCGCCGCGGGCCTCACCTCCTCCTCGGTGGAGATGGCCGACAAAGGCGGGGTCGGTATCGACCTCGATCTCGACCATGTGCCGATGCGCGAAGAAGGCATGACCGCTTACGAGATGCTGCTGTCGGAGAGCCAGGAGCGCATGCTCATGGTGCTGAAGCCCGGCACCGAACCCATCGCCGAGCGCATCTTCAAGAAGTGGGAGCTCGACTTCGCGGTGATTGGCCGGACGACCGATACCGGCAACCTCGTGGTGCGCCATGGCGGCCGAGTGGAGGCCGACATCCCGCTCGCCGCGCTGGCGCACGCCGCGCCTATCTACGAGCGGCCATGGGTCCCGCGCGAGAAGCTGCCCATGATCGCGCCGGAGGACGTGAAGGCGCCGAACAGCATTCTCGGCGCGCTGGAGTGCATGATGGGCTCGGCCCACCTCTCCTCGCGCCGCTGGATCTTCGAGCAATACGATCACATGGTCATGGCCGACACGGTGCAGCGGCCGGGCGGCGATGCCGCCGTCGTGCGCGTCCACGGAACGACGAAGGGCCTCGCCATATCTTGCGACGTGACGCCGCGTTATTGCGCCGCCGATCCTTTCGAAGGCGCCAAGCAGGCGGTCGCCGAATGCTGGCGGAACCTGACTGCCGTGGGCGCGGAGCCACTCGCCATCACCGACTGCATGAATTTCGGCAATCCCGAGCGGCCGGAGATCATGGGCGAGTTCGTGGGCGCGGTGGAAGGCATGGCCGAGGCGTGCGCCGCGCTCGACTTCCCCGTCGTGTCCGGCAACGTATCGCTCTACAACGAGACCAATGGGGTGGCGATCCCGCCGACGCCGGCGATCGGCGGTGTCGGGCTCATTGCCGACATCGCCGACATGGCGTCTATCGCCCTGAAACAAGACGGCGATTTGCTTCTCCTGCTCGGCGAGGAGACTGGTCATCTCGGCCAGTCGACCTATATGCAGGTGATGACGGACCGCTTAGAGGGCGCGCCGCCGCCCGTCGATCTCGCCGCCGAGCGCCGCACCGGCGATCTCGTGCGCGGCCTCATCAAGGCGGGCGCCGTGTCGGCGGTCCACGACGTGTCCGACGGCGGCGTGTTGGTGGCCGTCGCGGAGATGGCGCTTGCCGGCGGCAAGGGTGTCAGGCTCGACGCCGCGCCGGGCGATCTGCCGGCCCATGCGACTTGGTTCGGCGAGGACCAGGCGCGCTATGTGGTCGCGGCGGCGCCCGACAAGGCCGATGCTATTCATAAGGCGGCGGCTGTCGCCGAGGTGTCTGTGAGGGTGCTCGGGTCGGTCGGGGGTGATATGATCACGCTTCCCGGCGAGACCCCGTTGCCCCTCACCGCTCTCAAGGCGGCGCATGGGGATTGGTTGCCGCGCTTCATGGCCAACGGCTAGGACGCGCGCGCGCAAGGAGCAGAAACGAATGGCAATGGCAGCAGACGATATTGCGCGGCTGATCAAAGACCGCTTCCCCGACGCCGAAATCCAGATCGAGGATCTCGCCGGCGACGGCGACCACTATGCGGCAAGCATCGTGTCGGAGGCGTTTCGCGGCAAGTCCCGCGTTCAGCAGCATCAGATGGTCTACGACGCCCTTCAGGGCAATATGGGCGGCGTGCTGCACGCGCTCGCCCTGAAGACCGCGGCCCCGTAAGCCCCGGCGGAAAGGATCGAACAATGAGTGAGCAAGACGTTCAGGACTGGATCGGCAAGCAGGTCGCGAACAACGACGTGGTGCTGTTCATGAAGGGCACCAAGCAGATGCCGCAATGCGGCTTCTCCATGCAGGTCGCGCAGATCCTCAACCACCTCGGCGTGGACTTCAAAGACATCAACGTGCTCGACGACATGAGCGTGCGTGAGGGCGTGAAGGTCTTTTCCAACTGGCCCACCGTGCCCCAGCTTTATGTGAAGGGCGAGTTCGTCGGCGGTTGCGATATCGTGCGCGAGATGTTCCAGGCGGGCGAGCTTCAGGAGATGCTCAACGAGAAAGGCATCGCCAACAACGCCCAAACGCAGACGGCCTGATC
>CAZHCN010000246.1:0-3314 GCA_964530895.1 uncultured Methyloceanibacter sp.
CTCGCGCAGACCAAGGCGCTCGAGCGGGCCGTTGCCGTGCTCGACCTGAAGTCCATCGAGTTCGAAGGCTCCGATAGTCTCGATGCACCTGCAAAGGTGAGCGAGGGGGGTTGAGAAACTGCGGCAACGCGGAGCTGGGCAGTCCGACGTAAACACGTGATAAAATGAAAGCCTTGGGGGGCTGCCAATTATGAAGAAGTGGATCGCGCAAAGCGACCTAGGGGTCCGACGCAGGCACCTTGGCCGTTCCGTCGCAGCAAAAGTCGCTAAGGCGGCAGGGTTGGCCTCCGTGCTTGCCCTCACGTTGATGACTTTGCCCGGCGTGGCAAAGGCCAATTGCGAAGTGCCCGAGGAGCCGTTCGAATCTCCCGCCGGCGTCGCCTTTCCGATCGATGTCGCCGGGTCGCGCGTCGCGCTCGCCAAGGCGGGTATTGGTATTGGCGCCGACTATTACGGCGAGACGTTCTACAACTGGGGCGGCATCAAGGATGGCGGCCAATATGACGGCGTGCTCGATCTCTACATGAACGCCGACATGCACAAGCTCGGGTTCTGGGACGGCCTCTGCTTCCATGCCAACGGCTATCAGATCCACGGCAATTCCATCACCGCTGAGAATGTCGGCGGCATCATGCCGATCTCGAACCTCGAAGCGGACGCCTCGACGCGCCTGTTCGAGTTGTGGTTCGAGCAACACCTCTTCAACGACACGGTGTCAGTGAGGTTCGGGCAGCTCGCGGCTGATGCGGAGTTCATCATCAGCGAGGGCGGCGGCTACTTCCTCAATGGTATGTGGGGCTGGCCTTCGATCGCGGCCGAGAACAACCCGGGCGGCGGTCCGGCCTATCCGCTCGCCACCCCGGGCGTCCGCGTCGCGGTAACGCCGACCGAGAAGACGTCCCTGATGGTCGGCGTCTATAACGGTGACCCCGCGCCCCAATGCAACAAGGATGGGGACAACCCGCAACGCTGTAACCCCCACGGCCTCGATTTCGAGCTCGACGATCCGCCGCTGCTCATGGCCGAAGGCGCCTATAGCTACGACCTCGCCGGCGGGCGTCTGCCGGGCACCATCAAGATCGGCGGCTGGAACCATTTTGGCGAGTTCGAGCACCTCCGCGTCGACTCCGGCGGTGAACTGATCGGGGTCTCAGGCAACGCCGGCAAGTCACTCGATCATGATTGGGCCCTATACGGCATCATCGATCAGCTGATCTGGCGCCTGCCGGGCAACACAGGCGACGAAGACCCCAAAGGTGTGGCCATCTTCGCGCGCTTCATCGGCGCGCCCTCCGACCGCAACCTTGTCGACTTCACCTTCGACGGTGGCTTTACCTTCAACGGCATGATTCCCGGCCGGCCCGACGATGCGTTCGCCATCGGCTTTGCCTATACCGGCATCTCCGATGAGGCGTCCGCATTCGATATCGATTCAGGAGAGCCCGAAGCACGCGACTACGAGTCGCTGGTCGAGATCTGCTATACGTTCCAGATTAACGACGGCTGGAGTCTCCAGCCCGACTTCCAGTACGTCTGGAATCCTGGCGGCGGCGTGGCCGGTGTCGACAACGCGACCGTTATCGGAGCCCGTACAACCCTCAGCTTCTGACACAAAAAGAAGAGTGCAACGAACGCGTTCAAAGTCCAACCACGTTAGAGAGTCGTCCCAACAAGCACCGTCGAGCCAGGCTCACTGGTTTGGCGGTGCTGTCGCACTCGGGACGGCTCTGCCTCTGCTTGTCGGCATGTGGGGCGCGCTCAGCGCCGACGCGGCCACGGGCGTCGAGAGCCTGCTCGCGCCGACCACGGATTTCTCCAAGCTCGAGCAAGGCGAAGCCAAGCCCGGCGGCGAAGCGACCTCGCGCGGCACCGTCGACACGTCGAACGCATTCTCGCTGTCTTCCGGCAATATGGGCTTCCGGCGCGAGCTCAACTTCAAGATCGGCAACGCTATCTTCCGCAGACACTGGGTCTCCGCGCCGTCGTCGACGGAGGCCTCCGACGGGCTCGGACCCCTGTTCAATTCCCGCGGCTGCCAGAATTGTCATCTGAAGGACGGCCGCGGCCATCCGCCGTTCTCCGCCGACGTGCCCGACGATACGGGCTCCATGCTGATCCGGCTCTCGGTGCCGCCGAAGACGGACGCCGAGAAGGCCATGCTCGCCGCGCACAAGGTGAACTCCATCCCCGATCCCGTTTACGGCGGCCAGCTTCAGGACTTCGCCATTCAGGGGTTCAAAGCCGAGGGTCAGATCAAGATCGACTACACGGAGAAACCCGTCACGCTTGCCGGCGGCGAGACCGTGAGCCTGCGCGCGCCGGCCTACAAGATCGTCGATCTCGCTTACGGCCCCCTGAGCCCCGACATCATGATCTCGCCGCGCGTCGCGCCGCAGATGATCGGGCTCGGCTTGCTCGAAGCCGTGCCCGAGGAGCAGATCCTTGCCCATGCCGATCCTGACGATGCGGACGGCGACGGCATCTCCGGCAAGCCGAACTATGTCTGGTCCATGAAGAACAAGAAGGAGATGCTCGGGCGCTTCGGCTGGAAAGCGAGCGTGCCCACGATTGCCGATCAGGCGGCGTCGGCCTTTTCCGGCGACATCGGCCTTTCGACCACGCTCAAGCCGTCAGGTGCGGGCGACTGCACGGAAAAGCAGAAGGCGTGCATGGACGCGCCATCGGGCAATTCTCCGCAATATCAGAACGTCGAAGTGGGGGATGATCTGTTCAAGCTCGTGACCTTCTACTCGCAGAACCTCGCGGTGCCGAAGCGGCGGAACCCTGACGATGCGGAGGTGTTGAAGGGCAAGGCGCTGTTCTACAAGATCGGCTGCGTGAGTTGTCACCAGCCCAAATTCATGACGGGCGAGGATCCCGACGATCCGCACCTGTCGCACCAGCTGATCTATCCCTACACCGACATGCTGCTCCACGACATGGGAGAGGGGCTCTCGGACAATCGCCCGGACGGCGAGGCGAGCGGCACGGAGTGGCGCACCGCGCCGCTATGGGGTATCGGTCTCACCGAGACCGTGAGCGGCCATACATTGTTCCTGCACGACGGCCGCGCCCGAAATCTCACCGAGGCTATCCTGTGGCATGGCGGCGAGGCGCAAAAGGCGCGTGATGCCTTCGCCAATCTCTCGAAAGCGGACCGCGACCACCTCCTCGCCTTCGTCAACTCTCTTTGAGGTCTCCGTGACCGTTTTCCGCCCGCTCCGGATCGTGTTCGCCCTCGCCTTGATTGGGGTGGCGTCCGCCGCCCAGGCCGAGGCCGATCATGGTGCGATCGCCGAGGCCGCGTTGACCAA
>CAZHCN010000247.1:0-3312 GCA_964530895.1 uncultured Methyloceanibacter sp.
TGAATGTCGAGACAAACTGGTCCATCTCCCCCTCACGCGCCTCGAAGCCGACGAATTGACTGGACAAACAGCGCTTCGGCGCACGCCCGGAACCGGAAAACGGGTGGAGGAAGCGGCGCGAATCCCCCCGTGGCCTCTTAGGAAGCGCTGCCTGGCTTCCTCCACCCCACTCACCGAACGGGCATTGATGGGATAGCATGGGATTATATGGGCGTCAATGGAAAGCGCCGGGTATGCGTTGTGTTTCTGCGGGAAACGACCGGTAACAGAGGCAAATCTCTCGGCAATTTCTCGCGCCGCCTGGCAATTGCCGCCCGCGCTCGAAGCACGGTACAAGGGCGGGCGGCTAATGCCGGGGGGCCAACTGATTCGTTAAGGCCGCCTTACGGTTTGCGTATTTGCGGCGCCTATTGGCGTTTCGGGACCAAGGCCACGGACTTTGGGGCGATGGCAGGAAGAGCCTTGAGTGCAGCGTTCGCCAGAGCTGGCTTCGCGTTCCTTGCGCTGATCGCCTTCGGGCCCTTCGCAAACGGCGCCGACGATAATCCCGGCTATGCGAGACTGGGACCGCCCGATGCACCGGTGAAGCTCTTCTACGAAGAGAAGGGCGACGGGCCGCCGCTCCTCCTCATCCACGGCTTCGGCGCCAGCACCTACACGTGGCGGCACATCGCGCCCCAGCTTGCCCGCGATCACCACGTGATTGCTGTCGATCTCAAGGGCTTCGGTCAGTCGGACAAGCCGTTCGACGATCATTACTCCGTCTTCGACCAGGCCCAGCTCTTGGCTCAGCTGATCGAAGATCGCGACCTAAAGAATTTGACCATTGTCGGCCATTCGTTCGGCGGGGGTGTAGCGCTCGTGCTCGCGCTCGATGCCGATCAACGTCTCAAGGGGCGCATCTCGAAGCTCGTGCTGCTCGATACGATCGCCTACCCGCAAGACATCCCCGTATTCTTCCGCATGCTCGACATGCCCCTCGTCTCCCACATCGGCGTGCGCATGGTCCCGCCGATCTTGCAGACGCGCATCGCGCTGAGGATCGCCTATTTCGACAATAGCAAGATCGAAGATGACGAGGTTGAGACCTACGCCGCGCCGCTCCGGACCGCCGCCGGTAAGCACGCCATTATCTATAGCGCGCGCCAGATCATGCCGAAGGGGCTCAATGAGATCGCCGAGCAATACAGCTCGATCGCGTTGCCGACACTCATCGTGTGGTGCGACCACGACCGCATCGTGCCGCTGGACGTCGGCTTGAAGCTGAGGCGCACCTTGCCGAACTCATCTCTTCGGATCGTCGAAGGCTGCGGGCACATGCCACAGGAGGAGCAACCCGAGGCGACTTTGAGCTACCTCCAAGATTTTCTCGGCGGCGCAAAGCATTAGGCGCCGTTGCCCGACACTGGCGGCTGGTTATAAGCCTGCCTTATCGGCTCAATAGGCAATTCCGATTTGCACTTATCGTGCTTCGCGAGCAATGTCGCCCCTTCCCGGCGCGCAGTGAAGACATTCAGAAGTCCGATCGGAGAGAGACATGGACCAAAAAGTCGATAAAGCGGGCGGTTGCCCCGTGGCGCACGGCGTCACCAGATTGAGCATGCTGACGAACCGCGACTGGTGGCCGAACCAGCTGAATCTGAGGATTCTCAGCCAGAACTCCGCCAAGTCCGACCCCATGGGTAAGGACTTCAACTATGCGCAAGCGTTCAAGACGCTCGACCTCAAGGCCCTGAAAGAGGACCTCTACGCGCTGATGACGGACAGCCAAGAGTGGTGGCCGGCGGATTTCGGACACTATGGCGGGCTCTTCATCCGCATGGCGTGGCACAGCGCCGGCACCTATCGTACTGCCGACGGCCGCGGCGGCGCCGGATCGGGCACGCAACGCTTCGCGCCGCTCAACAGCTGGCCAGACAACGGCAACCTCGACAAGGCGCGACGGCTGCTGTGGCCGATCAAACAGAAATACGGCAACAAGATCTCGTGGGCCGATCTCATGATCCTTGCCGGGAACTGCGCCATCGAGTCGATGGGCGGCAAGACTTTCGGTTTCGCCGGCGGGCGCGAGGACATCTGGGAGCCAGAGGAAGACATCTACTGGGGCGCAGAGAACGAGTGGCTCGCCACGAGCGATCACGAACTCGCGCGCTATTCCGGGGACCGCGAACTCGAGAATCCGCTCGCTGCCGTGCAGATGGGCCTCATCTACGTGAACCCCGAGGGCCCCGATGGAAAGCCCGACCCGCTCGGCTCGGCCCGCGATATCCGCGAGACATTCGCGCGCATGGCGATGAACGACTACGAGACCGTGGCGCTGACAGCAGGCGGCCACACCTTCGGCAAGACCCACGGCGCCGGTCCGGCGGACCAGGTCGGCCCGGAGCCTGAAGCCGCGCCGATCGAGGCGATGGGCTTCGGTTGGCTATCGACCTGGAAGAGCGGCAAGGGCCGGGATTCCATCACCAGTGGCCTGGAAGGCGCCTGGACCCCGAACCCGACGAAATGGGACATGGGCTATTTCGACGTCCTGTTCGGCTACGAGTGGGAGCTGGGTCAGAGTCCTGCAGGCGCCTGGCAGTGGCACCCGAAGGACCTCAAGGAAGAGGACATGGCGCCGGATCCGGAGGATCCGTCCAAGCGCGTCCCGATCATGATGTCCACCGCCGACATGGCGATGCGCATGGACCCGGACTACGAGAAGATCTCGCGTCACTTCCATGCCAACCCGGATGAGTTCGCCGACGCCTTCGCGCGCGCGTGGTTCAAGCTGACCCACCGCGACATGGGCCCCAAGTCGCGCTATCTCGGCGCCGAGGTCCCGGCGGAGGATCTCATCTGGCAGGACCCGATCCCCGCGGTCGATCACGCTCTGATCGATGCCAAGGACATCGCGGACCTCAAGGCCAAGATCCTCGCTTCAGGTCTGTCGATCCCGCAACTCGTTTCGACGGCATGGGCATCGGCTTCGACCTTCCGCGGTTCCGACAAGCGCGGCGGCGCCAACGGCGCGCGTATCCGCCTCGCACCCCAGAAGGATTGGGAGGTCAACCAGCCCGACCAGCTGGCCAAGGTGCTGGAAACCTATGAAGGCATCCAGAAGGCGTTCAACGACGCAGCAAGCGGCGGCAAGAAGGTTTCGCTCGCCGACCTGATCGTCCTCGGCGGTTGTGCCGCGGTCGAGCAGGCTGCGAAGAAGGGCGGGCACGCGGTGGACGTTCCCTTCACGCCCGGCCGCACAGACGCGACGCAGGAGCAGACCGACGTGGAGTCGTTCGAAGTCCTCGAGCCGATGGCGGACGGCTTCCGCAA
>CAZHCN010000248.1:0-3300 GCA_964530895.1 uncultured Methyloceanibacter sp.
GGCACCGTGTCGGTGCGCCGTCTCGGCTCGCAGAAGCAAGAGGTCATGACGCTCGACGACGCGGTCAAGACGCTCGTCGACGAGGCCGTGCCGCCCGACCTGCGTAAGGCAAACCGTACCGCCGCGGCCGCGTAAGGCTCACTGGGCGGAGGGACGGAACAGCGTGCCGGGATTGAGCAACGGCGCGTTGGGATCGGCCGGCCGCGAGGAGAAACCGTCGAACCCGACCGCACCCCCGCCGCCTTCGCCGGCAAGCGTTCCCGTTCCGGGCGTCGGCGGCTCAGGCGGATCGAGCAGGACCTTTAGCGCCTCCGGCGAGGTCGGCCCGTCGTCGATGGCCACCTCGATCTGCTTGTCGGCGCCAGGCTCGATAGAGAATTTCCGGGTGTATTTCTCGCCGGCGTGATCGGCGATCACGGCATAGCTGCCGGCGGCGAGGATGTGGGTGGGGAGCGCGCCCACGGCCGATTTCACCGTGTCTCCGGCCGAGGTGAGGATCGTCCATTTCGTGTTGGCCAACGCCTCGCCGCCCAAGCTCTGGACGAGGCGGAAGGTGATCTTTGCGCCGGTATGCTTGATGGTGGCCTCGGTGATCCGCCCCGGCTCGACCGTCACATCGGCGTCCACTTTGGCGTTCGTATCCCCATAGAGGCTGACGATGTGATAGGCGCCGGCATTGAGCCGGATGACAGTGTGGCCCGGGGCATCCGCGAGGATCGTGCGCCGCTTGCCGAACTGGTCCTCCTCGTCGGAGAGGATGTCGAAGCGGACGCTGCCTTCGGGGCACTCCTGCCCATTCGCCAGCACGCCGCGCAAGGCGAGGGCGCCGGTGTTGAGAACGAACTTCTCGTCGAGGGACTCGCCGCCCTCCACTTTGATCTTTCTGGTGAGATTGGAGAGTCCGTAGGCGGCGTTGACGAGGTATTCGCCGGGAGGAAGGGCTGCAGTCGGCGTGGCTTCGCGATGGGTGCTGATGAGCGGGTAGCTGCCATCGGTGGAAGGCTTTGCATCGTATATGCGCCAAGTGATGCCCGAATTCAGCTTCGGGCCGACATCGGTGATGAGCGCCCGGAAAGTCACCGGAACCGGCTTCTGCGGCTCTGGCGGCGGCGTGCGCTGCACGAGCGTCTGCGGCGCCCCGCCGGACTTGAGCACCGCTGTCTCGCCTGGAGCTGTCTGGATCGCCTTTTGTCCGGGCACGGTGTCATCGTGCGTGTCGGCCGCGTTCACGGCGACCGCCTCGGTCGCAGCCGGACGCCCGATCGTCTCGAATACGGCTTTGAGCCCTTCCTCGAAGGCGTTCTCGCTGGTAGCGGCGACGAACTTACCGCCGGTCGCGGCGGCAATGCAGGCCAGCGGCTGGAGATCTTCCGATTTGTCGCTCAAGCCCACGACGTGAATGCGCAAGCCCTTCGTCTTCTGCTTCAGCGCATCGGCGGTAACGCAGATATCCGCATCGCAGCTATCGCCCCCGTCGGCGACTAGGACAACGTCGAGAGGCTCACTGGACGATTGCGCCAGGCTCGCCGCATCGCTGATGGCCGCGGCGACGGGCGCTTGCCCTTTGGCCTTGATGCCGTCGAGGAGCTTCTCGGCGGTCTCCGCGGTGAGCGCGCCGGGCTTCGCCAGGATCTCTGTGTCGGCGCAGTTCGATGCCTTGCGGTGGCCGAAGGCCACGAGGCCGAAGGAGAGACGTTCGGCATAGTCGGTGACGGATTGCCGGAGCCCGTCGCGCGCAACGTCGAGCTTGACCGTGTCGCCGATTTTGGCGGCCATGCTCTTGGAGCCGTCGAGTACGAGGACCGTGGGTGCCCGGCTCGACAGGGGGGCGTCCTCGGCGGCCGCGATGCCGGCGCCAAGGAAGCAAGCGGCCAAAAGCAACAGCTTCAGCGCCGCGAAGCGTTTCCCCCGCATAGCGTTTCTCACCCGATCAAGTCAGCCGCCCACCCTTATACAGGCTTCGGGCGCGGAACACGGATCGAAATTCGGCCGTGAATGAGGCCGATTTTTGAAGCGGAAAGAGCTATTTCGACGCAAGTTCCGACATTGTTCGAGGCCTTGATTCGCGATAGGGAGCATGGCTTTAGCGAAATAGCATGAGGCTCATGTCGAACCCCACTTTGGCCCACCTCCTGACCCGCCGCTCCGTCTCCGCCAACGCACTCGGGGAACCGGGTCCGAGCGAGGCGGAAATCAAGCAGATCCTTACCGCCGCGGCGCGCGTGCCCGACCACAAGAAGCTCGTGCCGTGGCGTTTCGTGCTGTTTCAGGGCGCGGCGCGGGAGGCGTTCGGCGAAGCGCTCGCCGCGGCGTGCCGCAACGAGGAGCCGGACCCGAGCGCGTTCCGCCTCGAGACCGAAGCCAAGCGCTTCCTGCGCGCGCCGCTCGTCATTGCCGTCATCTCGAGGGTCGTCAAGAACCCCGCCGCGCCGGAATGGGAGCAGGTGCTGTCCGCCGGGGCCGCGTGTCAGAACCTGATCGTGGCGGCGACGGCGCTCGGCTACGGTGCGCAATGGATTACCGAGTGGTATGCCTATAGCGACGGCGTACGGAAGGTGCTCCGGCTCGCCGACAACGAGCGCGTCGCTGGGTTCGTCTATATCGGCACCGCGAAGGAGAAGCCCGACGAGCGGGAGCGGCCAGCGCTTGCCGACATCGTCACGTCGTGGCGGCCTTGAGCCTCCCGCCCCTTGAGGATTTCTGATGTTCTACGACGCGGTTGCCAACACGCACGGCCTCAAATGGGATCCGTTCAAGGCGGTGGTGGCGCCACGGCCCATCGGCTGGATCTCGACGCTCGGCAAGAACGGCGTCGTCAATCTCGCGCCGTACAGCTTCTTCAACGCCGTCTCCACCGACCCGCATTTCGTGATGTTCTCCTCGGGTGGCCGGAAGGACAGCCAGCGCAATGCCGAGGAGACCGGCGAGTTCGTGTGCTCCCTCGCCACTTATGATTTGCGCGAGGCCATGAACCGGACCTCGCAGCATGTGGGGCCGGAGGTGGACGAGATGGCGCTCGCCGGGCTCACGCCGGCACCGTCGAAGCTCGTCTCGCCGCCGCGGGTCGCGGAATCGCCGGTGGCCTTCGAATGCCGCTATTGGCGCACCATCGACCTGCCTGGCCCCAACGGCGGTCCGGGCACGCACGCCATCGTGTTGGGCCAAGTGGTCGGCGTGCATATCGACGATGCCGTGATCGTCGGCGACAAGGTGGACGTGACCAAGGTCAAGCCCATCGCGCGGCTCGGCTATGGCGACTATGCGGTGATCGACGAGGTGTTCGAGCTGTCGCGGCCGTGA
>CAZHCN010000249.1:0-3273 GCA_964530895.1 uncultured Methyloceanibacter sp.
TCGAAAGGACAAGGGACCATGACATTTGGCGAGCACGTCTTTCTCTATTGCGAGCGCGGCACCGACGCTGCGCTCTGGGCTGAGCCGATCAACACCATCTCCAACGCCGGGTTCTTCCTCGCCGCGCTGATGGCGTGGCAGTTGCTGCTTTGGCGGCCGCGCGAGGAGCGAAGCGCGGATCATTATCTCCTGATCGCGCTCACGTTCCTCATCGGCTTCGGCAGCCTCGCGTTTCATGTCTATGCCGATGAGGGGACGTCGTTCGCCGATATCGTGCCCATCGGCCTGTTCATGCTGGTCTATCTGGGCTTCGCGCTCAATCGCTTGCTCGGCGTGCCGCCGGGCTGGACCGTGCTGCTCGCGATCGGTTTCACGGTGCTCGTGGGCGCGTCCATGCACATCCAATGCGGGGACGCTGGCATCGGCTTTGCGGGGTTTGGACCTGAGATCGCGAACGCCAAGCCGTGCCTCAATGGCAGCGTCGGCTATTTGCCCGCGCTCGCTGCGCTGATCGTCATTGGCATGGTCCTTGTCGAGAGGCATCACCGGGCAGGCCCTTACATTGTGTGGGCGGCCGCGATCTTCGCGATCTCGATCGTGTTCCGGTCGATCGATCTCTCGTTCTGCGATCAGGTCGTGATCAACGGGCGCAAGGTCGGCACCCATTTCATCTGGCATCTCCTCAACGCGCTCGTGCTCTTCTTATTGCTGCGGGCAAGCCTCGAAGCGGGACCGGTCGCGCCGGTGATGGCGGTCGCCGAGCCCAAGCCGGAAGCCCCCGAGCCGCCGGCCGAGGCGTCTCCCGTCGAAGCCGTGCCGGCCAAGAACGAACTGAAGGAGACGCCGGAGGTGGCGTCCGCGGGTGAGGAAGCGGCCGACAAGACTGTGGACGAGCCAAAGGACGATGCGCCGGGCCCTGAGGACACGGAGCCTGAGGCCGAGGACGAGACGCCCGAGGCCGAGCCGGTGGCCGAGAAGGATGAGCCGGAGGACGAGGCCAAGGACGAGCCCGCGGCCAAGACGGGCCGGGCGAAGAAAAAGCCGTCTTTTCCCGCTTAAGACCTCGTCTCGAGGAAAGAGCTCGCCTAAACAGTCTGCTAGGGCGCCATCGTTAGACTTACGGTCGCGATGGCGCTCTAGTGGCGCGCTTTCCGCTCTCGGGAGGCGCCCACCAGACAAGCGGACGTGGTGGAACTGGTAGACACACAGGACTTAAAATCCTGAGGGGGGAAACCCCCGTGCGGGTTCGACTCCCGCCGTCCGCACCAATCCTCGGGCTCTGCGTCAGGCGATCCGGCGTTTGGACTCCATGTCCGGCGCGAAGAACCCGGGCGAGGTTTTGAGCTTTTTGGCGCGGTACATGGCGAGGTCGGCGTTGCGGAGCACGTCCTCCGCCGTTGCGCCGTCATCGGGGATGAACGCCACGCCGACGGACATGCCGATCTTGTGGTTGTGTCCCCCGGCCCGAATGGCGCTCGTCAGGCTGTCCACAAAGCGCGATCCGATCTTGCGAGCGCCCTCCTGATCGACGTTGTAGGAGAGCACGGCAAATTCGTCGCCGCCGATCCGGGCGACGAGATCGCTCGGCCGTGCCGCGGCTTTGAAACGGCTGGCAACAACTTCGAGGACTTGGTCTCCGACGACGTGGCCGTGGACGTCATTGATGCCCTTGAAATGGTCGAGGTCGATCAGAAACAGGGCATCCTTTGTCCCATTGGTAGGCGGGGAGTCCGTTGCTGCGGTCAGCGCCGCCAGCAACGCGCGGCGGTTGAGAAGCCCGGTCAGCGGATCTTGCATGACGAGCGCCGTGAGTTCACCCAACTCGATTTCGGCAGCCACCTTGAGCGCAACTTCGTTTCTTTGATCGCTCAGCCGGCGAATGATGAAGATGAACAGACAGCCCGCCAGCAGCAGGGTGAGGAAAATCGCCTCGGCCAGCGAAATCTGGCGCGCGGGTGCACTCAACTCATCAACGAAGAAGAAGAGGTCATATTGGAGCGCGAGCAGCAGCGCGACGATCATCACGCTGAACAGGAGCAAGGCGTCCTGCAGACTCGACTGGGGATGAGCGGCAATCGCTCTCCGCAGCATTTTTGGCGTGATGGTATCCACGATCGCTCCCGACGCAATGAAGGGAGGGAGGCTAGCTGGAATGCCTCTAGGAAATGTAAATCCAAGTTGAGTTGATTTGGCCGATTTCTCGCGTTTCGCGAGTTCGAACGCTTGATACAACTCAGCGCTGGTGCACGTAGATCCCCGGTGCAGCCCAGAGTGGAGCCAGGCCTTTTTCAGGCGCGCCCATGCTCGGCGGGGCGACGCGCTCGCGGCTCGAATGGGCCCTGAGCCATTCGGCGAAAGCCGGCCACCACGAGCCGTCTTTCGGCGTGGCCAGGGACAGCCAGGTGTCGGGATCGACATAAGGATCGCCGCGGTGGCGGGCGGCGATGTGGTAGCGGCGCCCGCGATGGCCGGGCTCCGACACGATGCCGGCATTGTGCCCGCCATTGGTGAGCACGAAAGTGATCTCGGTGTCGGTGAACAGGTGGATCTTGTAGACGGAGTGCCAGGGCGCGATGTGGTCGGTTTCGGTGCCGATCGCGAAGATCGGCGTGCGGATGTCCTTCAGGGCGATGACCCGGCCCTCCACCGCGTAGCGGCCCGCGGTGAGACGGTTCTCCAGGAACAGCGCGCGCAAATATTGCGAATGCATGCGGTAGGGCAGGCGCGTCTGATCGGCGCTCCAGCTTGCCAGGTCGTTCGCGGCCTCGCGCTCGCCGAGCAGATATTCCCGCGTCATCTTCGACCAGATGAGCTGGTTGGGTCTGAGCGCCTTGAAGGCGGCGCCCATCTGCTTGGTGTCGAGGACGCCCTGGTCCCACATCATGTCCTCGAGGAAGGCGATCTGGCTCTCATCGACGAACAGCATGAGATCGCCCGCCTCGCTGAAATCGGTCTGCGCGGCGAGGAGGGAGATGCTCGCCAGGCGGTCCCCGTCATTCCGCGCCATGGTCGCGGCGGCAATGGCAAGCAGCGTACCGCCAATGCAGTAGCCACAAGCATGGACCTTCCGCTCGGGCACGATGGTATTGATCGCGTCGAGCGCGGCCATGACACCCTTGGTCCGGTAGTCGTCGAAGGTGATGTCGCGGTCGGACGACGTCGGATTCCGCCAGGAGATCATGAATACGGTGAAGCCTTGGGCGACGAGATAACGGACCAGCGAGTTCTCGGGCCTGAGGTCGAGCACGTAATATTTCATGATCCACGCCGGCA
>CAZHCN010000250.1:0-3256 GCA_964530895.1 uncultured Methyloceanibacter sp.
AGCCGGCTTGCGCCTTTCGGCGCGCCGACATTGACGACGAGATCGACATCGCCCCAGTCGATGCCGAGATCGAGCGTCGAGGTGCAGACAACGGCGCGGAGCTTGCCCGCCACCATGGCCGCCTCGACTTTGCGCCGCTGGCCGACATCGAGCGAGCCGTGATGGAGCGCGATGGGGAGATTGTCGTCGTTGTAGCGCCACAGCTCGTGGAACAGCATCTCGGCCTGCGAGCGCGTGTTGACGAACATCAGCGACATCTTGTGCGCCTTGATCGCCTCGTAGATCTCGGGCAGCGCGTAGCGCGCAGAATGTCCCGCCCAGGGAAGATCGGCGTTCGACTTCAGGATGGTGATGTCCGCCTTCGCGCTGCCGTCCGCCGTGACGATCTCGGCGAGCCGCGTCGCGGCCTGTACCTTATGCGGCACGAGAAAGGCGGCGAGCTCAAAGGGGCGCGCCACCGTGGCGGAGAGGCCGATCGCCGTCAGTTCCGGCGAGAGGGTACGTAGCCGCGCGAGATCGAGCGCCAGAAGGTCGCCGCGCTTGCTGGTGGCGAGCGCATGCAGCTCATCGAGGATGACGCATTTGAGCCCACCGAACAGCTCCTCGGCACTCTTGTGGGAGAGCATGAGCGCGATCTGCTCGGGCGTGGTCAGCAAGATGTCGGGCGGCAGGAGGCGCTGGCGCGCGCGGCGGGATTGCGGCGTATCGCCGGTACGCGTCTCGAGCGTGATGGGTAGGCCCATCTCGGCGACCGGAGCCGCGAGGTTGCGGGCAATGTCGGTGGCGAGCGCCTTCAGCGGCGAGACATAGAGCGTGTGGAGGCGCGTTGCCGGCTTGTGTTTCGGGGGCCGTGCGGCAAGGTCGATCAGGCTCGGCAGGAAGCCGGCCAGGGTCTTGCCGCCGCCGGTCGGCGCGATGAGGAGCGTATCGCGGCCCGACGTGACGGTGTCGAGGAGCGCAAGCTGATGGGCGCGGGGGCGCCAGCCGCGGGCCGCGAACCAGCCGGCGAAGGGCTCCGGCAGGCCCGCAGGGGGCGGCGTCACATCCCGCTCCTCAACGGCGAGGCTTCGTCTCGCGCCCAATTTTTGCCAGCCCTTCCTTGTTTCGCCGCCTTGATCTGGGCCCGGTTGGGCCCCACCTTTGCGGAAGTTCGATTCGCAAGCCCACGATCTTGAGAGGACGCGGACAGATGGAACGGTTTTTTGGCGGCAATCCGGCGCTCGTCCTACTCAGGCTGGTGATCCTATCGCTGATCGTGGGCGTCGTCCTCGCCGCTCTGGGCTTCAGCCCCTACGACCTTCTCCAGAACATTCGCGAGCTGGCGCAGCGCATCTACGACATGGGCTTCACCGCGGTCGAGAAGGCGTTCCGCTACTTCCTGCTCGGCGCGGTCATCGTCTTCCCAGTCTGGGTGGTGATGCGCGTGCTCAAGATGTTCGGGCGCGAGCCGGCGAGCGAAATGACCGAGACGGGCACGCGCAACCGCGAGGCCTAGAGAATCTTCAGGACAGACTCAGGCGGGCGGCCGATGGCCGCCTTCTCGCCCGAGACCACGATGGGCCTCTCGATGAGGATCGGGTTCTCGACCATGAGCGCAAGCAACTCATCGTCCTTGAGGTCCTTGTCCTTCAAGCCAAGCTCGGCATAGACGCTTTCGCCTTTGCGGATGATGTCGCGCGGCTTCAGCCCGAGCTTCTTCAGGATGCGCTTCAGCTCGGCAGCGGACGGCGGCTCTTTCAGATAGTCCACGATCTTCGGTGTCATGCCCTGCTCCTCGAGGAGTGCAAGGGTCGCTCTCGACTTCGAGCAGCGCGGGTTGTGATAGATCGTGACCGTCATACGACAACCTCCGGCAAGGTCTTCTCGGCCCATTCGTCGGCGCGGGCGCCGATCAGCGGCTGTAGCGAGTTGCACTTGTCGTCATCCATAGCCACGCTCAGGAAACGCTTGATGCCGCCGATCAAGCCGGGGCCCTCGAAGACCATTCCGGTATAGAGCTGGACGAGCGACGCACCGGCCTCGATCTTCGCGAACGCCGTCCCGGGCGAATCGATGCCGCCCACACCGATCAGCGGCAGCCTCCCCCCGGTGAGCCGGTAGACGCGCGCCAGCGTGCGGGTGGCGCGGTCGAACAGCGGACGGCCCGACAGGCCGCCCGTCTCCCGCGCAAAGGCTTGGTTCTTGAGCCCATCGCGAGCGAGTGTGGTGTTGGAGATGACGACGCCGTCGGCGCCGCCCTCCTCGATCACGCGGACCACCTCAGGCAAATCGGCATCGGCGAGATCCGGCGCGAGCTTGACGAGAAGGGGCGGCGCGCTTGCCCCCAGTCCTTTCCGCGCTTCCTGCACCTTGGCCAAGAGCTCGCCGAGCTTCCGCGGCGCCTGGAGATCGCGCAGGCCCGGCGTGTTGGGCGACGAGATGTTGATGGTAAAATAGTCGGCGACGGGCGCCATGCGCGCGACGCCTTCGACATAGTCGGCGATGCGGTCTGTGCTGTCGCGGTTCGCGCCGAGATTGACGCCGACAATACCGCGCGGCCGTTCCTTGAGGCGTTGAAGCGCCGCCGCCTGCCCCTCATTGTTGAAGCCGAGGCGGTTGATCACGGCGCGGTCGGCATGGGAGCGGAACACGCGTGGCGCGGGATTGCCGCTTTGCGCGCGCGGCGTCAGCGTGCCGACCTCGACGAAGCCGAAACCCATCTCGAGAAGCTGGCGCGGCACGCGCGCATTCTTGTCAAAGCCCGGCGCCATGCCGACCGGGTTGGGGAATTCGAGACCGAACAGGGTCTGCTTGAGGCGCTGGTCATCGGCCCCTTCAGCGCGGGGATAGAGCCCGAGCTCGAGCGTCTTGAGGGTAAGGTCGTGCGCCCGCTCGGGATCGAAAGCGAGGAGCAGAGCCTGGCCTAAGCCGAACAGCGCGCTCACGCCCCCAGTCCTTCGGGAAGAATATGACGGTTCTCGTCGTCGAGCTCGAGGCGGTCTGCAGACAGGATCGCCTCAAGGGGCAGCGGACCGTAGAGATGCGGGAACAGGTCGCCCCCGCGGGACGGCTCCCATTTGAGGGCGGCGCCGAGCCGCTCAGGGTCGAGGGCGAGGAGCAGCAGATCCTCCTCGCCGGCGTAATATTTGGCGAGCGTGCCCGCAACTTGATGGGGCGCCGACAGATGGATGAAGCCATCGCGGAGGTCGTCGCCCGTGCCCAAAAAACGCCCCTCGCTCTTCGCGGCGTCGAGGGCGGCTTCGGCGAGGATCTTGTA
>CAZHCN010000251.1:0-3251 GCA_964530895.1 uncultured Methyloceanibacter sp.
CGGTAGGGGTAAGGCGGGTAGATCGGCCAGACCTCGGCCCCGCTCTGGGGCTTGGCGGGATTGACGGCCCTCCGCACGAACAGGCCGCGCCGGGTCGTGTAGCCTGGCGTACCGCCATAGCTGACGGCGCACCAGCCATAGCTGCACTCATCGACCGCAACGCTCGCCCCTGCTGGAATGGTGAGGAGCACGGCATAATTCGTGCCCGGGCCCGTGCGCAAAGCGAGATTGCCGCCTGCGGTCGCTTGAAGCGCCGAGGCACTGCCGGTGCCTCCGAGAAGCACGATCGCGGCGATGAGCAGGCCGGTCAGTCTCGACATGAATCAGCCCCCAAATCAGTTTGGCGCATAGTGGCATATGGGCCGGCCAGCGTCAGCCTCAGAGTAGAGGCTTCGCACTTATGGCTCCGGCCCTGATGCGCGGATGCAACGCGGGCGCCGGACCCTGAGTCGTTTGAAGAGGGTAAGGGGCTGACTTAAGACTTCGATTCCGCCGCGGCCCTGGTCGCGGTGGCGGCGCCCGAGAACCAGCCGGCGTCGGTGCCGATGGCCACGACGTCCCAGCCTTCCGCCATGCGGGGCTTGGCGAAGGCCACGTCGTTGGCGAAAATCAGAGTCATCACAGACTTCTCGCGGGCTTTTCTCAGAACCAGGGTCATGGCCTCCTGGACCTCTTTCGCCCAGATATCGAGGCGGCCGGTGAGCGCCACGGAGAGGTCGTTCGGCCCGAAGCAGACCATGTCCACGCCGTCGAGGCCGAGAATGTCGTCGAGCTGATCGAGCGCGCCTTTGGTCTCGATCTGCGGGCAGGCGATGGTGAAGGCATTGGCCGTGGTGAAATAGTCGCCCTCATGCCCGAGCCGCGCGCGATACGGCCCCCAGCTGCGCAAGCCGCGCGGCGGATATTTCACCGCCCGAACAAAGGCCTCCGCTTCGTCCACGTTGTTGATCAAGGGACACATGATGCCTTGCGCGCCGGCGTCGAGCGCCCGACCGACGAGGCCCGGATCGTTGTTGGCGACCCTGACGATGGCCGGCAGGCCGCAGGCCTTGGCCGCCGTGAGGCAAGAGACGAGCGCCTCGTTGCCGCCCAGCCCATGCTGCTGGTCGATGGTGATGCAGTCCCAGCCCGCCTCGCCGATCAGCTCGATGAGGAAAGGGTTATTCAGCGTGAGCCACGCATTGAACAGCGTGCGGCGCGCTTTCTGCGCCTCGCGGAACCGGTCGCCGGGCATTGGGCCGCTCAGCCCTTGGACTCGGCTTCAATCTGCAGGACCGCCTCGGCCAGAAAGTCGCCCATGGCGCGGCGGATCTGGTGGTCGGACTGGTCTACGCCCTTCTCGTCGAAATCGGCCCTGATCTTGCGAAAGACGTCCTCCTCACCCGGCTCCGCCAGGTCCGCCTTGACCACCTCCCTGGCATAGGCATGCGCCTCGTCGCCGGAGAGGCCCATCTTCTCGGCCGCCCATAGCCCAAGCAGCCTGTTCCGCCTGGCGGTGGACTTGAACCTCAGCTCCTCGTCGAGGGCAAATTTCCTCTCGAAGCTCTTCTCGCGATCCTCGAAACTCGTCATCGGCTCTAGCACCTCCAAAGCGCCCCTCGCCGCGCGAGGGGCTGCGCACATCGAAATTGTGGGGAAAATAGCGCCTCTCAAGGGCGGGTAATAGCGCCGAAATGCCCGAAAATCAACAAACCCGGGAGCGCATCCCGGGCCGCGCTCCGCGTCTCCAGGGGCCGTTGTATGCCCCCTCCCCTTAGGCTAAGGTCGGCCAAGATTTCTTGATCCGATTCCTGCGATGACGATTCCTGCGTGGCGCGCGGCTTGGGTGATCCCACTCTCCGCGCGCTTGGCGTTTGTCAGTCGCTAGGCCAAGTCAGTGAGGAACTAAGTATGAACCGTCGCCGGCGTGTTTACGAAGGCAAGGCCAAGATCCTCTACGAAGGGCCGGAGCCCGGCACGCTCGTCCAGCACTTCAAGGACGACGCCACGGCCTTCAACAACAAGAAGCACGACAAGATCGAGGGCAAGGGCGTCCTCAACAACCGCATCTCCGAGTACCTCTTCCAGAGGCTCGGCGAGATCGGCGTGCCCACCCATTTCATCAAGCGGCTCAATATGCGTGAGCAACTGATCCGCGAGGTGGAGATCATCCCGCTTGAAACGGTGATCCGGAACGTCGCTGCCGGGTCGCTCTCGACCCGGCTCGGCATCGACGAGGGCACGGCGCTGCCCCGCTCGATAATCGAGTTCTATTACAAGTCAGACGAGCTCGGCGACCCGCTGGTCACCGAGGAGCACATCACCGCATTCGGCTGGGCCGCACCGCAGGAGCTCGACGACATCATGTCGCTTGCGCTCCGCATCAACGACTTCCTGTCGGGGCTGTTCCTCGGCGTCGGCATCCGCCTCGTGGATTTCAAATGCGAGTTCGGCCGGCTGTGGGAAGGCGATCAGATGCGCATCGTGCTGGCCGACGAGATCTCGCCGGACTGCTGCCGCTTGTGGGACGTCGAGACTCAGAACAAGCTCGACAAGGACCGCTTCCGCCGCGATATGGGGGGCCTCGTGGAGGCCTACCAGGAGGTGGCGCGCCGGCTGGGCTTGCATGTTGACAATCCCCCGCGGGCGCGGTCAGGCCCAGTGCTGGTGCGTTCGAAGTAGACGAGGCTCGCGAGGCGCATGAAGGCGCGCATCACCATCACGCTGAAACCCGGCGTGCTCGACCCGCAAGGCAAGGCGATCGAAGGCGCGCTTCATGCGCTCGGCTTCGGCTCGGTGGATGGCGTCCGTCAGGGCAAATTTATCGAGGTCGAGGTCGCCGAAAGCGATCCTGCGAAAGCGCGCGCCGAGATCGAGCGGATGTGCGAACAGCTTCTCGCCAACACCATCATCGAGAACTACGCCTATGAGCTCGAGGCGGCGTAACCCTCCTGCCTCGCCCGTCGGGGAGGCCCTTCGAGAATCATGAAAGCAAGCGTCATCGTCTTCCCCGGATCGAACTGCGACCGCGACGCGGCCGTGGCGCTCGAAGCCGCCATGGGGCACGCGCCGGCCATGGTGTGGCACGGCGATTCGGAGTTGCCCAGCAGCGATCTGATCCTGCTCCCGGGCGGCTTCTCCTATGGCGATTACTTGCGCTCCGGCGCCATGGCGGCGCACTCGCCGATCATGCGCGAGGTGGTCCGCCGCGCGAAAGCCGGCACGCCGGTGCTCGGCATCTGCAACGGCTTCCAGGTGCTGACCGAGTCGGG
>CAZHCN010000252.1:0-3243 GCA_964530895.1 uncultured Methyloceanibacter sp.
CGCGGAGGCTAAGCGGGGCGCTTGATCTTGCCGATATCGAGGAGCTTCAGCACCGTCTTCTCGAAATAGGGTTCGGTCGTGCCGGCGCGGACCTTGCGGAGGAAGTATTTCTCGAAGGCCACCTTGGCGACATGGACCCAGCGGCCGCTTGCCGCCCAGTTCACGTTGCGTGGCGGGTTCTGGGGCAGGGCGACGAAAGCCACGCCCGAATCGCCGAAATCGGCGAGGCAGATCGCGTTCCACGTCGCCTCGTGGCTGGGCTCCTCGCCGCGCAGAAGCTGACCGATATTGAGCGCGGTCGCCGTCACCATGGATTCGATCATGTACCCGGTCTTGGGCACACCGACCGGCACCGGCGTCTGCTCGAGGGGAGGGATGGCAATACACACGCCCACGCCAAAGACGTTCGGGAATTTCGGATTGCGCTGATACTTGTCGATGAGGACGAAGCCGCGCGGATTGACCAGGCCTTCGATGTCGCGCAGCGCGGCGACCCCGCGGAAGGCCGGGAGCATCATCGAAAACTTGAAGGGCAGTTCGTGAGTCTTTTTGGGCTTGCCGTCGTCGTCGACCTCGGTCGCATGCAGCATGCCCGGATCGACCTTGTCGACCTTGGCGTTAGTGATCCACTTGATGTGGCGCTGGCGCATCTCGGATTCGAGCAGGCCTTTGGTATCGCCAACCCCGCCCACGCCAAGATGGCCGACATAGGGCTCGGCCGTGACGAACGTCATCGGGACCTTGTCCCGGATTTTTCGGCGGCGCAGGTCCGCATCGACGATCATCGCGAATTCATAGGCCGGCCCGTAGCAAGAGGCACCCTGAACGGCACCGATGACGATGGGTCCCGGGTTGTCGCAAAAGGCCTGCCAAGTGTCGTTGGCGCGCGAGGCGTGATCCACATCGCAGATCGAATGAGTATTGCGGTCGGGGCCGAGGCCTTCGATCTCGTCGAAGGCGAGCTCAGGTCCGGTGGCGATGACCAGATAATCGTAATCGAGCGAGGTGCCGTCGCCGAGCTCGACGCGGTTCTCTTCCGGATGAACGCGGGCGGCGCCGACCGCGCTGAAGGCGATGCCGTGCCTGGGCAGGACCGTGGCAAGATCGACGGTGATGTCCTTCTTTGTGCGCCATTTCACCGCCACCCAGGGATTGGACGGCGTGAACTGGAAAAACGGCTTATCGGAAACGAGCGTGACGCGGTCCTCCTTGCGGACCGACCGCTTCAACTCGTAAGCGCACGACACCCCACCAATGCCCCCGCCAAGCACAACGATCTGAGCCATCTGTTTCCTCCTGATTGGTGCTTAGCCCTTGGCTGAAGGGCACTCGAACGCAGCGCCGGCTTTTAAGCCGAGCTTGCGGAACGCGATGGCGGCCGGACAGAAGCCGGTGAAAGCCGCCTGGATGAGGTTCAGTCCGACGAAAGCGGTGAGCAGAAGCCAGTAAGGGCTGAACAGCCATGCGAGCGCGAGGCTGATGAGCACCACGCTGCCGGCGAACGTAAGCACTGCGCGATCGACGTTCACGGCGAATCTCCTGATCATGGGCCGGGCCTGAGAACTGGAGACCCTGGCCCGCTAAAGTCGCTATCCGTCGCGCCTGAAGTACACAACGGCATTGACTATATATTCGATTATTCGTATATACGCAACCATGAAAATATACGGGAATCAAATGCAGGTCGCGGCCGACGAGGCCAGCAATCTTCTGAAGGCTCTCGCCAACCGGCACCGGCTGATGATCGTGTGCCAGTTGATCGAGAAGGAGCGTTCCGTAGGTGAGCTCGCCGAGCTCTTGGACATCCGAGATTCGACCGTGTCGCAGCACCTTGCCCTTCTGCGCAAGGATGGGCTGGTGACGGCGAGGCGCGATGGTCAGACCATTTGGTACTCGATTGGCAGCGAACCGGCCCGCGAGCTTGTGGGCACGCTCTATCGGGTCTATTGCGCGCCGGCCGAGGCGTGCGCGCCGAAAAAGCGAAGCGCATCCCGCCAAACGAATCGTCGAGCGTCCCGCTGAGCACGAGAGGACATCCCATGATGCGCGTTGGCGTGATCGGCTTGGCATTGCTTGCTCTCTTTGTCGGCCACCAGGCGCTCGCTGAAGAGACGTTTGTCGTGCGGCCTGAGAAGGTCGCTGACGAGAAAGCCGTCTTCGCCACCGTCGAAAGCGTGCGCACCGTGCCGGCGCGCACGCGCATTGGCGGCACCTTGGTGGAGCTCACGGTCAAGGAGGGCGACGCGGTCAAGGAAGGACAGGTTCTCGCCAATGTGAGCGACGAGAAGCTCGCCCTGCAGATCAGCTCTCTCGATGCGCAGATCCTGGCCCTTGAGGCACAGCTTGCTCAGGCGAAGACCGATCTCGACCGCGCCCAAGAGTTGGTTGCGCGCGGCACGATCCCGAAAACGCGCCTCGACGAGACCCAAACTGCCTTCAATGTTGCGTCCAACAATTTGAAGGCGCGCAAGGCCGAGCGCTCCGTCCTCCAGGAGCAAGTAGCCCAGGGTCAGGTGCTTGCGCCGACCGCCGGCCGTGTCCTGACCGTGCCCGTGACGGTCGGCAGTGTCGTTTTGGCGGGCGAGCCCGTTGCCACGATCGCCGTGCAGAATTTCGTCCTGCGGCTGCGCGTGCCGGAACGGCATGCCCGCTTCCTCAAGGCCGGCGATACGGTGCGGATCGACGGCGAAGAACTCGGCCAGAGTGGCGCGAAGTTCGGCACCATCCGCTTAGTCTATCCTAAAATCGAGGACGGCCGCGTCATAGCCGACGCGGAAGTCGCGGGCCTCGGCGATTACTTCGTCGGAGAGCGCATCCGCGTGTGGGTTTCCGCAGGCGATCGCGAGAGCATCATCGTGCCGGGGTCCTTCATTATCACCCGCTTCGGCGTCGACTATGCGCGCCTGCGCAAGGACGCCAAGACCGTGATCGACGTGCCGGTGCAGCGGGGGCGGGAACAGCCGCGCCCCGACATGCCGGACGCACTTGAGATCCTGTCGGGGCTCAAACCTGGCGATGTGTTGGTGCGGCCGTGAAACTCGGACTTTCGGGACGTCTCACCCAGGCCACGATCCGCTCGCCGCTGACGCCGCTCTTTCTGCTGGCGGCGCTGGCGGTCGGCCTCATCGCGCTCCTCACCATTCCGCGCGAGGAGGAGCCGCAGATCAGCGTCCCGCTGGTCGATATTCGCGTCAACGCCGACGGTCTCAAGGCGCCTGACGCGGTCGAGCTGGTTACCAAGCC
>CAZHCN010000253.1:0-3237 GCA_964530895.1 uncultured Methyloceanibacter sp.
TTCCGCGCGAGCCACTTCCCGTTCACCGAGCCGTCCATGGAGGTCGATATCGGCTACGCCAAGGTCGGCGACGAGATCCGCATCGGCGAGGGCGACCAGTGGCTCGAGATCCTGGGCTGCGGCATGGTGCACCCGAACGTGCTGAAGGCCGTGGGACTCGATCCCAAGAAATACCAAGGCTTCGCCTTCGGCATGGGGATCGACCGTATCGCCATGCTGAAATACGGCATGCCGGACCTGCGCGCGTTCTTCTCGGGCGATCTGCGCTGGCTCAAGCATTACGGCTTCCCGCCGCTCGCCGTCCCCACCCTCGCCGCCGGGCTGAGCCGCTCGCCATGAAGTTCACGCTCGCATGGCTGAAGGAGCATCTCGACACGGACGCCTCCGTGGACGAGATCGCCGAGACGCTGACCCGGATCGGGCTCGAGGTGGAAGAGGTGTTCGATCCCGCCACCGCGCTCAAGGACTTCCGCGTGGCGGAGGTGGTGAAGGCCGATAAACATCCCGATGCCGACAAGCTCCAGGTTCTCGAGGTCGACACGGGCAAGGAGCGCTTACAGGTCGTGTGCGGCGCGCCGAACGCGCGCGCCGGGATGAAGGGCGTATTCGCACCCGTCGGCGCCTATATTCCTGGCAGCGACCTCACGCTCACCAAGGCCAAGATCCGCGGCGTCGAATCGAACGGCATGATGCTGTCGGAGCGCGAGCTCGAACTGTCGGATGAGCATTCCGGCATCATTGAGCTTGCCCCCAAGGCGAAGGTTGGCAGCCCCGCAGCGAAGGCGCTCGGCCTCGACGATGCCGTGTTCGACATCGCCATCACGCCGAACCGGCCCGACTGTCTCGGCGTGCGCGGCGTGGCCCGCGACCTCGCGGCAGCCGGCCTCGGCAAGCTCAAGAGGGACACGGTCAAGCCGGTCAAAGGCGGCTTCGAAAGCCCCGTCGCCATCAAGCTCGAATTCGCCAAGGAGACGAAGGACGCATGCCCCGTCTTCGCCGGGCGGCTCGTGCGCGGCATCAAGAACGGGCCGAGCCCGGACTGGCTGCAACGGCGGTTGAGGGCAATCGGGCTGCGCCCCATCAACGCGCTGGTCGATATCACCAACTACATCGCCTACGACCGCGGCCGTCCGCTGCATGTCTACGACGCGGACAAGCTCTCGGGTGCGATCCGCGCGCGCCTCGGCAAACAAGGCGAGAAGTTCCTCGCGCTCGACGGCAAGACCTACGCGGTCGACGAGGAGATGTGCGTGATCGCCGACGGGTCCCACGTGCTCGGCCTCGCCGGCGTGATCGGCGGCGAGGACACCGGAAGCACCGAAGAGACGACGAGCGTCTTCATCGAGTCGGCCTATTTCGATCCGAAGCGCACCGCGCGCACCGGGCGCAGATTGAACATACAGTCCGACGCGCGCTTCCGCTTCGAGCGTGGCGTCGACCCGGAGTTCGTGATCCCCGGGCTCGAGCTTGCCACGCAGATGGTGCTCGATTTGTGCGGCGGTGAAGCCAGCACGGTTACGGTCGCCGGCAAGACGCCGAAGCCGAACCCGCCCTTCAAATTCGACATGACGCTGATCGGCCGCTTGAGCGGATTGTCCCTGCCCCATCGCGACATCCGTCGGAAGTTCGCGGCGCTCGGCGTCAAGCTCGAGGGTAAGGCCAATGTGCTGAAGGCGGCGCCGCCGTCCTGGCGCCCGGACATCAGCGCGCCCGTCGATCTGGTCGAGGAGGTGGTGCGCCTCACCGGCGTCGACCACGTGCCGGCAACGCCGCTCGAACGGACCAGCGGCGTGGCGGCGCCCGTGCTGACCGAGTTGCAGGCGCGGCAAAAGCTGACGCGCCGGCTCCTGGCTGCACGGGGCTTTGTCGAGGCGGTCACATGGTCGTTCGTGCCCCTCGCCGAAGCCAAACTGTTCGGCGGCGGCCAGCCCGCGCTCACCCTCGACAATCCCATCTCCACCGAGCTCGCCCAGATGCGGCCCAGCCTGCTCCCCGGCCTCATCACCGCCGCCAAGCGGAACCGCGACCGGGGCTTCGCCGACGGCGCCCTGTTCGAGCTCGGCCAGGCCTATCGGGGCCCGGCGCCAGAGGATCAATACGTCGCCGCGACCGGCGTGCGGTTCGGCAATTCGGCGCTTCTCGGCTCTGGCAGACATTGGTCGGGCGAGGCGCCCGCGGCCGACTGGGCGGCGGTCAAGGCCGACGCCGTCGCCGCACTCTCGGCTCTTGGCATCAATCAGGCCAACATCCAGGTGACACGCGAGGCGCCCTCCTGGTTCCATCCCGGACGGTCCGGCGCGCTCAAGCTCGGACCCAAGGTCACCCTCGGCGTGTTCGGCGAATTGCATCCCGACATTTTGACTGCACTCGACGCCGAGTCGCCGATGGCCGCCTTCGAGCTCTTCCTCGAGGCGATGCCGCCGGCGAAGCGCAAGGGCACGGCGAAGCCGGCGCTCGCAGCATCCGATCTTCAGGCGGTGCGGCGCGACTTCGCCTTCCTGGTCGACAAAGACGTGGCGGCAGGCGACGTGGTGCGGGCGGCATCGAGCGCCGACCGCGCGCTGATCGCCGATATCGGCGTGTTCGATGTGTTCACGGGCCAAGGCGTGCCTCGGGGCAAGAAGTCGCTCGCCATCGAGGTGACGCTGCAGCCGCGCGACAAGACACTGACCGACGCGGAGATCGATGCGGTAGCGGAGAAGGTCGTTGCCGCGGTCGTCAAGGCCACTGGCGGCGAATTGCGCGGCTAGCTTCCTAAAACTGGCCGAAGCCGAAGATCCCATTCGACCTGCGGCGCTTCTGCGTGCTGCCGGCGCCATAGAACGGCTTGTCGGCGCAGGCGCTGGCGAGCTGCCGGCTCAGCTGCTTCGGGATGGCCGGCGCCGGATGCCATGCGCCACAGAGCGCGCCCAGTTTGCCGCCGAGCGACGCAGCATCAGCTGAGCAATAGAGCCCCGAGCCGTCCCGGCGCGGCGTGAAGCGCAACCCTTCCGCCGTCTTGCCGTCACCGAGTTGCGCGCCGAGATAGTTCAGCGCGTAGATGCGGCGCGCGCTTTCCTGCGGCGGAAAACGCTCCGGGTGTACTTGGGTCTGGGTGAGCGGGATCGCCTCGATGGCCTCGACCTTCCAGCGTCCCTCAAGGCGCGCGAGATGCACCTTCGCCATGAGCCCATAGTCGCGGCAGATGCCGAAGCGGCTCATCTCCGCGGTCCCCGGGTGCATGAAATTGCCGAGCCC
>CAZHCN010000254.1:0-3233 GCA_964530895.1 uncultured Methyloceanibacter sp.
GGCGGGCTCAACGCCATGATCGTCGATTCCTCGGCGCTGCCCGAGCAGGTCGTGGACGATGCGCTCCGGTCCGCCTTCGACAGCGCCGGCCAGCGCTGCTCGGCCTTACGCGTTCTCTTCCTGCAGGAGGACGTCGCCGACGCGACCCTCGACATGCTGGTGGGTGCGGCACGGGAGCTCACAATCGGCGATCCGCTCGACTACGCCACAGATATCGGCCCGGTGATCGACGACGACGCCAAGGCGGCGCTCGAGGCCCACAAGGCCAAGATGCGGCGCGAAGCCCGTGAGCTGCTCGATCTGCCGCTTGGGCCCACCCATGGCCACGGCACCTATGTGGCGCCGGCCATCTACGAGATCCCAAGAATTGGCGTGCTCGATCGTGAGGTGTTCGGGCCCATCCTGCACGTGATCCGCTTCCCCGGCGAACGCCTCGGTGCGGTGTGCGAAGCCATCAATGCAACGGGTTATGGGCTGACGCTCGGTCTCCACAGCCGCATCAAGGCGACGGCCGACTTCGTGGCGGCGCGAGTCAAGGTCGGCAATATGTATGTGAACCGGAACCAGATCGGCGCCGCGGTGGGCGTCCAGCCCTTTGGCGGCGAGGGCCTCTCCGGCACCGGGCCGAAGGCAGGCGGGCCGCGCTACCTCGAAGCCTTCGCCGTCGAGCGGGTGCGGACGACGGACCTCACCGCCTCGGGCGGGAACGCCAGCCTGCTCGAGGCCGGCGGCGACGAGACTTGATCGGCAGCATTGTCGCAGGTGGATTAAGGGTCCATCTATAGCGAGAGAGTACTGTTGCCGTGGAGTTTTTAGCCGCATGGCAGAGCCTAAAGCGCCAGCAACCACCGAGACCGGCGATGTCGCGCGCAACACCTCGTCGCGCGCCGAGGTGGACTCGTTCCTGGAGCAGGTGCGGGGGCTTCAGCCTGCCGCGTCGGGCCGGGGCCGGCTGATCTTCGCCATGGATGCCACCATGAGCCGGCAGCCCTCTTGGGATCTTGCGCTCGAGCTCCAGGCCGACATGTTCCGGGCCGTGAAAGAGGTCGGCGGCCTCGATGTGCAGCTCGTCTATTTCCGCGGATTCAACGAGTGCCAGGCAAGCAGATGGGTCGGCGATCCGGACGCGCTCGCGCGGCTGATGCGCCAGGTGCATTGCATGGGCGGCCACACCCAAATCCGTAAAGTGCTGAGCCATGCCCGCCGGGAGACCGAGAAGCGGACGGTCAACGCGCTCGTCTATGTGGGCGACTGCATGGAGGAGGACATCGATCAGCTCAGTCAGCTTGCCGGCGAGTTTGGGCTGGTCCGGGTGCCCGTGTTCCTCTTCCAGGAGGGGCGAGACCCGCGCGCCGAGCGGGCCTTCAAGGAGATCGCGCGGCTCTCGCGCGGCGCCTATTGCCGGTTCGACGCGGGCTCGGCGGGGCAGCTTCGCGAACTGCTCACGGCTGTGGCGGTCTATGCCACCGGCGGCCGGAAAGCGCTCGAGAGGTCGAAGAGCAGCGCTGCGGTTCTCCTGCTTCAGCAACTCGGCTGACGGCGAACGCCATGACTTACTTCCTGGCCGGCTGCGCGGTTCTCGTGCTTCTCATTTTCGGCGCGCGGTTCATTGCGACGGTCGATCCGCGCAAGCTTGCAGGCGGATTGCGCAAGGGCGGCGGCATCGTGCTCTTCGCCGTGGCGGCATTCCTCGCCATCCGGGGCGCGCTTCCCATCGCCATTCCGCTCGCCGCGTTCGCACTGGCACTGCTCAGCGGCAGTGGCGGCGGTTTCGGCGGCATCTTCGGCGGTTCGTCGCAAAAGTCGCCGGGTCAGACCTCCCGTGTCGCGACGGAGCGCCTGGAAATGGAGCTCGACCACGACAGCGGCCACATGGACGGGACGTGCCTCGCCGGACGCTTTGCCGGCCGCCGGCTATCGTCCTTGAGCGACCGGGAGGCGATCGAGCTCTACCTGGAATTCGAGACCGATCGCCTCAAGGAGGCTGCGCTCATGGAGGCCTATCTCGACTGGCGCATCTCCGGCTGGCGCGACCGCCAAGACGAGTTCGGCGCCCAGGCGGACCGGGGCCGGGCACAGCCCAAGGGGGGCCGTATGAGCCGCGAGGAAGCCCGCGCCGTGCTGGACGTGGGACCGGATGCGTCAGACGAGGACATTCGGCAGGCGCACCGCCGCCTGATGATGAAGGTGCACCCCGATCAGGGTGGCTCGACCTATCTCGCGGCGCGGATCAACGAGGCGAAGGAAGTCCTGCTTGGCCGTTAGGCCGAGGCCGGCGGCTATTCGGCCGACATGGCGATGCAGTCGAGCGACATGCGCTTCAGGGCCGCGCAGGTCTGCTGGGCGTCGCCCTTGGAGAAGCCGGCAAAGCGTGCCCGGTACCATTCCGTGTCGCCCCTCGTGAAGGTGGCGGTGAAGGGCATGTGCCCGTCGAGCAGCTTCGGGGCCCGCTGCTGCACCATGCCAAGGCGGTTCTGGGCATCGGACTCGGACGTGTAGGCGCCGACCTGGACATGGTAGGTGCCGGCGTAACGGAGCCTTTTTGAGCTGCCCTGGGACGCGGACCGGTTCGGCGAGAGGCTCGCTTGCACGGTGTCGCCCGGACCGTTGGTGTCACCCTGTCCCTGCGCATCGATATCCATGGACGCGGGCGCCGCTCCGGCGAGGGCGAAGGGTTGCGGCTTCCGGTCCGGCGGCGGCGGTGAGGACGAGCCGAACAGTGAGGCGATCAGACCCGTGGACTTGCCGCTCGAGGCCTTGGACCAGTACTTGTCGAGGAGGGCGCGCATGGCGGCGTCGCGTTGGGCGCCGGTCCGGCCGCCGAGGACGACGCCGACGAGATGCTTGTCGCCGCGCGTCACCGAGGCCGTGAGGTTGAAGCCGCTGGCCCGCGTGTAGCCGGTCTTGATCCCGTCCGTCCCCTTGTAGCCGAAGAGCAGGCGGTTGTGGTTCCGGTACCGCTGGCCGTGATAGGTGAAATAGCGCGTCTCGAAGAACCCGTAATACTCGGGATAGTCGCGCATGATGTGCATGGCGAGAATGGCCATGTCCCGCGCCGAGGTCAGTTGCCCGTCGGCGGGCAGGCCGGAAGCGTTGTGGAAGGTGGTGTTCTTCATGCCGAGGTTGCGCGCCGTCTGGGTCATCATGCGGGCGAAGTTCTGCTCGGTCCCCCCGAGATTCTCGGCAATGCACGCCGCGGCGTCGTTGGCCGACTTGGTCACGAGCCCCTTGAT
>CAZHCN010000255.1:0-3202 GCA_964530895.1 uncultured Methyloceanibacter sp.
ACCGCTCTGCGGCGACGATGTTGTCGATGTCGCCGCCGCGCGTCGACAAGAGAAGTACGCCAAGCACGGCGCGCATGCGCTGCACCGGAACGGCGACGGAAACGATGAGCTCGCCTTTGTCGTTCTTGCTGACGACAGGCACGGGCGTGCCGGTGAGGGCTGCCGCCACTTCCGGATAGTTCTTACCGTTGGCGCCGCCAATGTCGCGATAGATCGGCAGCCCGCTGGGCTGCATCCGCGCCATCACCGCGCGCCAGAACCGAGTGAGCACGTCCGGCTCGCTGGTTTTGGGCGGCGGCAGGTCGTAGCGGAGCACCTCGCCGCGCGAGTAGAAGGTGTCGGAATCGAGGATCAACGTTCCGTCGCGGTTATAGATGCGTGCGCGGCTCCCAGTGGGCTTGACCAGCGGCCGTAGAATTGGCGCCGCCCGCTCCGGGTCGATGGTGAAACCGAGCGCGTTGGAGAAATTGGGCGGCGTGTCATCGGGCTGGGGCGTTTGGCCGGCTTCCGATTCGAGCAGCTTTTCTGCGTCGACTTGAGGCTCGCTATTGTCAACGCCCGCCGATGCGGCAATGGCACGGGCGATGATCTCGCCTTGCGTGAGGAGGCTTTGCACCTTGGCATCGATCAGCCCGGCGCGGAACTGATTGAGATAGAGGATGCCGGAGACGAGAATAGCAAGGCCGATCAGGTTGAGCACGACAATGCGGCGCGTCAGGCTCGAGAAGCCGTGCCGGAACGGCCGCTGCTCGCCGACCCAGGTCAGGATGCGTCTTAGCCACCTGAGGACACGGCGCGGGGCGCGGCGCACGCGTTCCTTGAAGGACGCATCGGTCCGCTGCCAGACCCTTTCGGTCTCGGCAGTCATCGGTTGATCCCGCTATTCTTTGAACCGGTAACCCACGCCATAAAGCGTCTCGATCACGTCGAAGCTCTGATCGACGGCCTTGAACTTTTTCCGCAACCGCTTGATGTGGCTGTCGATAGTGCGGTCGTCGACATAGACCTGGTCATCATAAGCCGCATCCATGAGCGCGTCCCGGCTTTTTACCACGCCCGGCCGTGCCGCGAGCGCCTGCAGGATCAGGAACTCCGTCACCGTGAGCGTCACCGGGCGGTTGTCCCACACGCAGGTGTGGCGCTCCGGGTCCATCTTGAGCTTGCCGCGCTCCAGCACCTTCGACTTGTCCTCGACCACTTGGGCTGTGTCGCGCGGCTGCGACCGGCGCAGCACCGCCTTGACGCGCTCCACCAGGAGCCGTTGCGGGAAGGGTTTGCGGATGAAGTCGTCGGCGCCCATCTTGAGGCCGAACAGCTCGTCGATCTCCTCGTCCTTCGAGGTGAGGAAGATCACCGGCAGTTCGCTCCGCTGGCGGAGCCGGCGCAAGAGCTCCATCCCGTCCATGCGCGGCATCTTGATGTCGAGGATGGCGAGGTCGGGAGGACATTCGGCAAATCCGTCGAGCGCACTGGCGCCGTCGTTGTACGTTTGCGTCTTGTAGCCTTCCGCCTCGAGCACCATGCGCAAGGAGGTCAGGATGTTACGATCGTCGTCGACAAGGGCGATTGTGGGCATTGGGGGGCCTTTTGCGCGATTGACGCGATTTGCAGGGTGTTATGCTCATAGGGCTGCCCCTAATCGTGGCAGCATAGGGGCGCCTCGCGCCACACCCTTCGCAACCGGGATGCAACAAATATCGTTATGGCGCAAGTAAATAACTCGTCAGAAATGCCCAGCAAATCTGAGATTGCGGCGGATGCGCGCACCCTCACGCGCCGGGCCTTCAAGGGCTCCCTGGCGAGCCTCGAGAGCCCCTCGGGCGCCCCCTACGCCTCCCTGATCACGTTGGCGACGGAGGTTTCAGGCGCGCCCGTCTTCCTCATCTCAACGCTCGCGCGGCACACCAAGAACCTCGCGGACGATCCGCGCGCCGCGATCCTCATCGACGGCTCTGGTGCCGCCGCCGATCCCCTCCAGGGCGCGCGCCTCACCCTCTCGGGCCGGGCGGAAAAGGTGAACGACGAGGCGGTGAAGCGCCGCTTCCTCGCCCGCCACCCGGAGGCCGCGTTCTACGCGGATTTCCCTGATTTCGCCTTTTGGCGTCTCAAACTTGAGGGCGCCCATTATATCGGCGGCTTCGGCCGCATCTTCGATCTCGCGCCGAGCGACCTCCTAGTGCCCCTGGAGGGGGCGGAGAGCCTGGTGGAGGCGGAAGCCGGCATCGTCGCCCATATGAACGACGACCACACCGATGCCCTTGAGCTCTACGCGCTGGCCTTTACCGGGGGCGACCCCGGGCCCTGGCGCATGACCGGCATCGATCCCGAGGGCTGCGATATCGCCCTTGGCACAGACGCCCGCCGCGTCCTCTTCGCCACGCGGGTTCTGACCCCAGGACATGCGCGAAAGGAGTTGGCCCGTCTGGCCGAAGAGGCCAGGGCCACGGCCGAGCCGTCCTGAGGGCGGCGCGGGCCCCGGTTCTGTCACAGGACCTTCCTTGAAAGCCCTCTAACTTCGGGGTAGCTAGAGGGCGATACAAAGAGATTTTCCATCAATTCGAGATCTGGGGACGGAAGCGCATGAGCGTACAGTCGAAGATTGTGGCCGAAGCGGCCAAGACGACCAATCCGAAAGTGCTCGCGTTCGTCGAGGAGGCGAAGGAGCTGTTCAAGCCGGACGCGGTGCAATGGTGCGACGGCTCGAAGGAAGAGTACCAGGAGCTCCTGAAGCTCATGGTCGATTGCGGCACCGCCATGTGGCTCAATCCCGACAAACGCAAGAACTCTATCCTCGTGCGCTCCGATCCCGCCGACGTCGCGCGCGTCGAAGACCAGACCTACATCTGCGCGAAGAGCAAGGACGACGCGGGCCCGACCAACAACTGGTTCGAGCCCTCGGAGATGAAGGAGACCCTGCGCAAGCTCTATGATGGCGCCATGCAGGGCCGCACCATGTATGTGGTGCCGTACTCCATGGGCCCGGTCGGCTCACCCATTGCCGGCATCGGCGTCATGGTGACCGACAGCGCTTACGCGGTCGCCAACATGCACATCATGACCCGCGTCGGCGACAGGGTCTGGAAGGCGCTCGGCGACAGCGAGGACTTCGTGCGTGGCATGCACACCGTCGGCTATCCGCTGCCGACTCCCAAGACCGCCGATGTGCCGTGGCCATGCAACACGACGAAGTACATCTCGCACT
>CAZHCN010000256.1:0-3198 GCA_964530895.1 uncultured Methyloceanibacter sp.
CGGTCGGAAAGCTTCTCGAAATCCATGATCTTCCCTCTTGATCGGGCCAGGCGAGGGTGCGGCCGAAAAAGATCGATTGATGGTGGCGGGGGCGGTTTCGAGCCTCTTACCAGGGGCTCGTTAACGGACATATAGCGTCCCGTTTAGCGCAGAAAAAGGGGGCTGAATTTGAGGAATCGCAAGTCTCGCGGAGTGACGCTGGTCATCGCGGCGGCGCAAACACAAGAGTTCGAACTCGATCGACGATCTCGCGGCAAGCCTTCGGCGAACGGTTATAGGTGGACAGAAACACTCTCGATCCGTCGGCGAGCATCAACGCGGGCCGCGCAGCGCCGAGACGGTCATCACCGAACCGGATCGGCTGCCAAACCTTGACCTCGGCGATGTCGTCGAGGGGGATGATCCGCCGCCGCCCCAGCGGCGGCCAGCCGATGGTCAGCCGGATTTCGCGATGCTTGGTATCGATGACTGCAAGGCGCGGCGCGCGCAGAACCGCAAGGGCAAGCGCTGTGGCCCCGAATGCGATCGCCGCCATGCCGAGTGGCGAAATCGAGGATCCGGTCGGCCAAAGAAAATAGATGAAACCGGCGACGACGAGCGCTGGAACGACGAGGCCCGATCCCGCCCGCAAAGCAGCACCATCCCCGAAAAGGAGGTCTTCGTGCCGATCAGGGTCGCGGGAGACCATCTCGAAGGCGCCCCCGCATCCACACCGCGCCGAGACCTAACTCACCGTGTCGGGAGCGTTCTCTTCGTCGGAATCATGCGCCTCGGCCGGCTCGGAGCCGTTCGCATCCTGCACGCCTTCGCCGCTGCCATTGGCCCCTTGGCGGCCACGGCCACGCTCGCGGTTGCCGGGATGATGCTCCCGGTTGCCCGCGTGGCGCTCACGGTCCTGGCCGCCGCCACCCGCGCGCTCACGATCGGGCCGGTTCTGACGCTCCTGCACGCCCTGCCCAGCGCCCTCGGCCGACTCCTCCTCGGAAGTGTCCTCGTCCGGATCCGAATGCCAGCGATTATATCGTCCGCTGCCGCCGTTCGGCGCCTCGCTCGGCTGACCGCCCTGCTGCGGGGCGAGCTGCTGCTGCTGCGCCGCCATGATGATGCGGTTGTAGTGCTCGGCGTGCTGGAGATAGCTCTCCGCCGTCACCATGTCGCCCGAAGCGAGCGCGTCGCGCGCGAGCGACATGTATTTCTCGGCGACATGCGCCGCGGTCCCGCGGATCTTCACGTCGGGTCCATTTGACTCGTAGTTCCGTGCCAATGGATTCTGGGTCTTGCGACCGCGGCCGCGGCCCCTACGGTTCTGCTGTCCTTGCCTCATAAGCCTTGTTCACCTGATTGGCGGCGCGAAAGCCGCGTTCTTCGCTCCCTGATCAACTCTCAAAAGTACCGCCGACTTGGACACGCTTTGTCCTTGAAAGCCGGATCGGCCATGCAGCCTTCAACGTTTTCTTTTTTGTTGCTGCCTTGTCTTGGGTCGGCTCCCGGCGCACGTGTCCTGAATTCTTTGGGCTAGCGCCAGCCAACCAAAATCTGATGGGCGATTGAGCGTTCCTAGAACAACCCGAGAGGCACACCGCCTGTCAATCGAGGTTCACGAGGGTCCCGCTTCAGTTGCCGTGCAACCGGCCGCGCTAAAGTTGCCCCGCGCAGGCCGCATACCGTCAATTCGTTACCACAAAACTACTCTGCCCCTCCCGGTTTTCCAAGCGCATTTTTGCCTCTCCCCTGGGGCTTCCGGCCAGGACACAGCGGGGCCGGCCCCCAAGGTCCCGGCGCACGGCCCCCTCGTCCACCGAAAAACCCGCCTGCTGCAAGAGGTTGAGGACCGAATCGGCCTGGAAGGCACCGATTTCGAGCAGAAGCGCCCCGCCGGGCGCCAAGTGGCCTGCCGCCCCTTTGGCGATGCACCGGTAGGCATCGAGCCCGTCCGCCCCGCCGTCGAGCGCACGTCTCGGGTCGTAGATGGCGACCTCCCGCGCGAGACCCGCGATCTCGGCACCGGCGATATAGGGCGGGTTCGAGACGATCAGGTCGAATCGCCCCTCGACCCCGTCGAACCAGTCGGCGACGAGGAACCGGGCGCGGCGCGCAACTCCGAGCCGCCGCGCATTCTCGCCTGCGACCAGGAGCGCTCCCTCGGAGGTGTCGGTGCCGACGCCTTCGGCCAGCGGCAGCTCGGCCAGCAATGTCAGCAGGATGCATCCCGAGCCGGTACCGAGATCGAGCAACTTGAGGGGCCGACCCTTGGCGCCGTTCCACGCGATCGCCTCGAGCGCCCCATCGACGAGAGTCTCCGTGTCGGGGCGCGGATCGAGGGTTTCGGAATCGATGAGGAAGTCGCGGCCGTAGAAATCGCGCACGCCCCTGATTCGTGACACGGGCTCGCCGGCAAGACGCCGCGCAACATAGCCTGCAAGTCGCGCCGCTTCGTCCGCCGCAATCGGCTCCGGCCCATGGGCGATCACAGCCTCGTGGCTCAGTCCGGTGGCAAGGCAGAGGAGAAGCCGCGCATCGAGCGCCGGCGTCTCAGCGCCGCCGTCACGCAATGTCCGCGCGGTTGCGACCTGTACCTGGTCGAGCGTCATCGTCACTGCCCCTCCATGGAGGAGAGCTGGCTCGTTTGATCCTCGGTGATCAGCGCATCGATGATCTCGTCCAGCGCCGGCTCGCCCTCGAGCACATATTGGAGCTGATGCGTGGTGAGGCCGATCCGATGATCGGTCACGCGACCTTGGGGGAAATTATAGGTGCGGATGCGCTGAGACCGGTCGCCGGTGCCGATCTGGCTGCGCCGGTTCTGCGCCCGCTCCGCATCGAGCTTTTCGCGCTCCATATCGTAGAGGCGCGCGCGCAGCACCTTCATGGCCTTGGCCTTGTTCTTGTGCTGGGACTTCTCGTCCTGCTGAATGACCACGAGGCCCGAAGGGATGTGCGTGATGCGGACCGCGCTGTCGGTGGTGTTGACCGACTGCCCGCCGGGGCCACTCGCCCGGAACACGTCGATACGCAAATCCTTCTCGTCGATCTTGATGTCGACATCCTCGGCCTCGGGAAGCACCGCCACCGTCGCCGCCGAGGTGTGGATGCGTCCTTGCGCCTCGGTCTCCGGCACGCGCTGCACCCGATGCACGCCGGATTCGTATTTCATCCGGGCGAACACGCCCTTGCCGGTGATATTGGCGATGATCTCCT
>CAZHCN010000257.1:0-3193 GCA_964530895.1 uncultured Methyloceanibacter sp.
ATGGAGGGCTTAAACAGATGAAGCTGGTGATGGCAATCATCAAGCCATTCAAGCTCGACGAGGTGCGTCAAGCCCTCACCGAGCTTGGATTGCAAGGCATGACCGTTACCGAGGTCAAGGGATACGGGAGGCAGAAGGGCCACACGGAGATCTATCGCGGCGCCGAGTACGCCGTGAACTTCTTGCCGAAGATCAAGATCGAAGTCGTGGTGCCAGCCAAAATGGTCGACAAAGCCGTGGACGCAATCGTCGCCGCTGCGAAGACCGGACAGATTGGCGACGGCAAGATCTTCGTCGTCCCCGTCGAGCAGACAGTGCGCATCCGCACTGGCGAAACCAACGAATCAGCACTGTAAGAGGGGGAGAATTAAAGATGACGACCCTTGCCAAATATCTATTCGGCGTGGTCGCGGCGCTTGCCTTGCTGGCGCTGACCCATGTCGATCCGGCAGTCGCGCGTGACGCCGCTCAAGCGGCCAACGCGCCAATTGTCAGTGCGCCTATTGCCAGTGCACCCGTCGCCGCCGTGGCCGAATTCCAGGTGGCACAGGCGGAAGAGCCACCGGCCGAAGAACCGAATGCCACCGAGGGCGAGGACGAAGCGCCTCCGAAACTCGACACCGGCGATACGGCCTGGATGCTGACATCCACGGCCCTCGTCCTGATGATGACCATTCCAGGCCTCGCCCTGTTCTATGGCGGCATGGTGCGCAAGAAGAACGTGCTCGCCACCGTCATGCAGAGCTTTGCCGTCACGTGCATCGTCACGATCGTGTGGATGGTGATCTCCTACTCGCTCGCCTTTAAGGACGGCGGCGCGATGAACGCCTATATCGGTGGCCTGGATGCGTTTCTGCTCCACGGCATGGGTTCCGACACCTTGTCAGGCACGATTCCTGAGTCGGTATTCATGACCTTCCAGATGACGTTCGCCATCATCACGCCAGCGCTTATTTGCGGCGCCTTCGCCGACCGCATGAAGTTCTCGGCGTTGGTGATCTTCATGGTCCTCTGGTCGATCTTCATCTATGCGCCGATCGCCCACTGGGTCTGGGGCGGCGGCTTCCTGGGCGGCCTAGGCGTGCTCGACTTCGCTGGCGGTACCGTGGTCCATATCAATGCCGGTATTGCGGGCCTCGTCTGCGCCTTGTTCCTCGGAAAACGTGTCGGCTACGGCACTGAGAACATGGCGCCGTACAACCTGGTCTATGCCGTGATCGGCGCCTCACTTCTGTGGGTCGGCTGGTTCGGCTTCAACGCCGGTTCGGCAGTGGCATCGAACGGCGCGGCCGGTATGGCCATGGCGGTTACCCAGATCGCCACGGCTATGGCGGCGCTGGCCTGGATGTTCATCGAGTGGATCGTCCACAAGAAGCCGAGCGTGCTGGGTATCATCTCCGGCGCGGTCGCAGGCCTCGTCGCCATCACTCCGGCGTCGGGCTTTGTCGATCCGGTCGGTGCTTTGTGGATCGGCGCTGCCGCGGGCCTTGGCTGCTTCTTCGCTGCAACCACGGTGAAGAAAGCCATTGGCTACGACGACTCGCTCGATGCGTTCGGTGTCCATGCCGTGGGTGGAATCATCGGTGCGATTCTCACCGGCGTGTTTGCCGTGGAAGCCATCGGTGGAACGCCGGGCCTTCTGGAAGGCAACCCGGGCCAGGTCTGGACGCAGCTCGTAGGTGTCGCTGCAACCATCGTCTGGTCGGGCTTGGGCACCTTCGTCATCCTGATCATCACCAACATCCTCGTTGGCGTCAGGGTCAGCCAGGCTGTCGAGATCGAAGGTCTCGACATCAACCTGCACGGCGAGGTGGTCCAATAGAGCTTCGCGCAAACCAAAGAGGGACAATGATCTTGGAGAATTTGAGCTAGGTCTCCTCCTCCCTTGACTTCTAGCTCCACCTCAGGCCCCGGCTTTTCGCCGGGGCCTTTTGCTTTGCGCCGCATGGCGATGCGGATTGCCGCGGCGCGCGCCATCGCCTAACACCGCGCTCATGTCAGACGCCAATAACGCGACGCGCCTCGACGCCCTCATCCGCTCTCCCTTCGCGCGCCTCAATGCGCTACTCGAAAGCATCGAGCCCGGAGCCGCGCCGATCAATCTCTCGCTCGGCGAGCCGCACGCCTCCCTGCCGCCGTTTCTCGCTCCGGTGCTCCAAGAGCATTTGAGCGAATTCGGGCGCTACCCACCGATCAGAGGCATTCCGGCCTTGCGCCAAGCGATTGTCGGCTGGATGGGACGCCGTTATCCCGCGCTCCGGGCATGATCGACCTGGATCGCCACGTGCTTCCACTCAACGGATCGCGCGAAGGCTTGTTCTCTGCGGTCTTTCCGGCGCTTGCGCGGAAAGACGTGATCGCAGACCCGGCCGTTCTCATCCCCAACCCGTTTTACCAGGTCTACGCCGCGGCAGCTGCGGCGTCCGGCGCCACGCCGGTGCTCCTGTCATGCGGCCCGGAAACCGGGTTCCTGCCCGCGCTCGATGAGATCGACGAGGCGGTTTTGAAGCGCACCGTCGCATTCTATCTATGCTCGCCGTCGAACCCGGAAGGGGCGGTCGCCTCGTCCGACTATCTCGCCCACGCCATTGCGCTCGCCCGCCGCTTCGACTTCCTCCTCTTCGCCGACGAGTGCTACTCGGAAATCTATGCCGACACACCGCCCCCAGGCGCGCTCGAGGTGGCGCAGCGTCTGACCGGAGATCTGGCCAACGTCGTGGTGTTCCAGTCGCTCTCCAAGCGATCTGGGCTGCCTGGCCTGCGCTCCGGCTTCGTCGCCGGAGACCCGGACTTCGTCGCCGCTTTCGGCCGCTTCCGGAACGTCGCCTGCCCGCAAGTGCCGCTGCCGATCCAGCATGTTTCGGCGGCGGCCTGGGCCGACGAGACCCACGTGGAGGCGGGGCGCGCGCTCTACCGAGCCAATTTCGCGGCGGCGGACGCGATTCTCGAAGGCCGATATGGCTACCGCCGGCCCCCTGGAAGCTTCTTTTTATGGCTGAATTTGGCGGATTCCGGGGGAGGCGAGGCAGCGGCGACAACCCTTTGGAAAGGGTGTGGTGTCAGAGTCCTTCCTGGGGCCTATCTCACACAAGCGCAGCCCGGCGGGGGAAATCCCGGCCAAGATTTTGCCAGGGTTGCGCTGGTGCACGACGCGGACACAACCCGTGAGGCCCTCGCGCGCATGGTCGCCACA
>CAZHCN010000258.1:0-3171 GCA_964530895.1 uncultured Methyloceanibacter sp.
TCATCCACAATGTGTTCGATGCTTTGAGCAAAGCCTCCAGCGCGACTGGGATGCCCGCCAAGGAAGAGCTTAAGCCGGCAATCCCCGTGAAGAAATCGGTCACACCCGAGTACATTGTTTGTCTCGAAGACGGGAAGAAGTTCAAGTCGCTCAAGCGGCACCTGCGCACACACTACGATCTGTCGCCGGAGGAATACCGCGAGAAGTGGGGATTGCCGCACGACTATCCCATGGTTGCGCCGAACTACGCGGCGGCCCGCTCGGATCTGGCCAAGCGCATGGGGCTCGGACAGCGCCGCCGATAGCTTTTCGCGACATCATTCGTTCGCGGAACGGCGTCCTCGCAAGATCGGGTAGCCGTCTCTACGCTTTGCCACAAGCCTTTGTGATTCTTAGTGAATCAGCCCACATCCCTTGCATGTGACGCCCGAACTCCACATAGTCGGGAGGTCGCAGCGATTCGCGAGACAGGCGAGGCTTGCGGGAGGGGGGATCTGGATGCTGTCCGAAGGCGCCTTTCGCGCTCAGCTTGTGACGCAAGGACAGCGTGAACTCTTCGACTACTGGCGGCAGTCCGCCGGCGAGCGGAAGATGCCGGCACGCTCCGACCTCGATCCTCTCAAGGTACCGCTTCTTCTTCCTCATCTTGGACTGATCGATCTTCGGGACGGCCTCGAACAGGGCCTTTTCCGGCTGGCGGGCACGCGGCTGCGCGATATCTACGGCAAGGAAATCACAGGCAAGCGTGTCGGCGAGGTGTTCGGCGGGGATTGCGCCACCTATTGGAGGCGGATCCATGCGCGCGTCGCGGAGAAGGGGTTGCCAGCGCATGGCGTTGTCCGTGGCCCGGCGGAGGGGCGCGATCATGTCGTGTTATTTTGGATGAGACTCCCCCTTTCCGAGGACGGACAGCAGGTCGACAGGATCCTTTGCCATGACGTGGCGGGGCCGAGTGGCGACGCCCATGGCGTGTCCGAGTTCACGCTCTACCATTATCCCCGTGCCGAGCCTCAGCTGCCGCCGCTGTCAGGGCAGGTGCAATTCGGGTGATCCTCGGCTTGTCGCGCACCGAGATTCGCGAGCTCTCCCTTATAGGCGCTCAACAGCCCGAGATGCCGGTTCAGGTCATAGCTCCAATGTCCGGCCGTCGCGCGCCGCCGCTCGGCGCGGAGGGCGCGGCGGAGCTTCGCAAGGAGGCGCAGCCTGCCTTGCTCGGATTGATCCTCGATCTCGTGGGGCCAGAGCGGCAGCAATCTCGGCAGATCGCGAGACCTGACATAGGCCGTGGCTCCTGCCGCGACCGTCGTGGCAAAAATGCGCTTGGCGGCCGAGCCCCCGCAGTTGGACCGCGGTGTGTCGCGCCGGCGCTCGTCTCCTGACATGGCTGTCTCCTGACTTTGCAGGCGTTGAGCATGCACCCCGTCGCGTGACCCGCGCATTCGGCGGGGATTGCCGGCACGCGCACGCTGGCGCCCCCGCGGTTATCCCCGGCTCGCTGTTCCCCTCTAGAGTGTGATAGGACATTATTCCTATCACTAGGGAGTGCGGCGATGAGTGGATTACGATTCGACGAGGGGCGCAGTCTTCGAGGGCCGGCCTACGCGATGCCTGGCGGCGAGGCGCGGGTTCGCCAGGCAATCAACCCCGCCGTGGCTGGCGTATTCGGGGTCGATATCCAGGATCTCTGTGCAGCGACCAGGCGCTCACCGCGCGCCGCGTTTGCACGCCAAGTCGCCATGTATCTCGCTCATGTCGTCTGCGGCCTCAGCCTGACTGAGGTCGGCGTCCTGTTTGACCGCGACAGGACCACCGTCGCCCATGCCTGCGAGCTCGTCGAAGACCGGCGGGACGATCCCGAGCTGGACGGCCGGCTCGAGCATCTGGAGCGCGCCGTCGCGGCCCTCATCGACGCACTGGCTTGGCGCCGGGGATGCCGATGAGGAGAGTCGCAATGAGCGACAGGGGCACAAGCAGGCGACAGGCGGCGGAGATCCGACGCATGCTGGCCCGGCTCGCAGAGGGAGGCTTCATCGCTTGCCCTGAGCATGGAGGCTTTCGGCTCGAAGACGGCACATCGCAGGGAGGCAGGGCCACGACGGTGGCGCGGCGCGTCGTCGAAGCATGCCTGAGCCATGACTGGCTGGAGCGGCGAGGGGATCGCCTTGTGCTCTCGGAAGTGGGCCGGTCCAGGTTGCGACGGAGCGACACCGAGACCGACGCCTTCCGGCAACAACATCAGATCAGGATCACCTCGCAGCGCGAGATCGACGGCGTGCGCCGTCAGGTCACGGTGAACGACGCGGAAAGCCCGCTTGGCTGGCTGAGGAGCCGGAAGGACCGGAATGGCAGGCCGTTAATCGACGAAGCGCAGTTCGAGGCCGGCGAGCGCCTGCGCGCGGACTATTGGTTCGCGCATATGAGTCCGCGGGTGACGGCAAATTGGTCGGCGCTTGCGCCGGCGGGGCGGTTGCGGCGGGCGGCGCCGGCCAACGCGGCAATGCTGCGCGACGAGGTTCTCGCCGCCAAAGAGCGGGTGATGCGGGCACTCATGGTCGTGGGTCCCGAGCTCTCGAGCGTGCTCGTTGACCTCTGTTGCGAGCTCAAAGGACTCGAGGACGCCGAGAAGGCGAACGGCTGGCCGCAACGGGCCGGCAAGGTCGTCCTGCAGATCGCCTTGACCAGGCTTGCCAAGCATTACGGGTTGATTGCGGAGGGGCGCCTACAGCGCCGCGGGCGTGGCCTGCGTCATTGGGGTGCGTCCGATTATAGGCCGAGCCTCGACGGCGAGAGTCGGGACGAAAGCCAGGCAGACGATCAGGAGGTTTAGTGTGCGGTCGCCTTGGCGGCTTCGGCGTCTCTCTGAATCCGCTTCACCATCGCCATAAGGCCGTTCGAGCGCTGCGGCGTCAGGTGCTCGTTTAGATGCAACGTGCCGAGCGTCTTGTTGGCGTCGATGCCCAAGATCTCGTCCGCGGTCTTCCCCGAATAGATGGCGAAGAGAATCGCGATGAGGCCGCGCACGATGTGGGCGTCGCTGTCGCCGATGAAGGTGAGGCGGGGGACACCGTCGCGATCGACGGTCGTCGAGAGCCAGACTTGGCTGACGCAGCCTTGCACCTTGTTCTCAGCAGTTCTCTCGTCCTCGGGGAGGGGCTTCAACTTCCGGCCGAG
>CAZHCN010000259.1:0-3167 GCA_964530895.1 uncultured Methyloceanibacter sp.
AGACCGCGAGGATCGCGCGCTTCCACGTGGTCTCGTCGATGATCGCGCCTGCGGGCGTCTGGACCGCCACCGTTGCGATCGAGCCCGCGGCGAGCGCCATGCCGATGCCGCCCGGCTGCCAGTGATAGGCGGAGAGGAGATAGATGGCGATATACGGTCCAAGCCCCTGGACCACGTCGCCGGCGAAGAAGTTCGTGCCGAGAAGCGCGCGATTATGCTGGTGCTTCGCCGTCGAAGACGCCATTCGACTTCCCTCATCGCTGGCGTTGGAGGTGTGTGGGCACCCTCACAGTCGCACGTGAACAAAGCCTAAAACAGCGAATAAGCCGCAAATTGAATCGAGCCGAGAATTTGCAGCGCGCTACGCCAAGCGCAAGAGATGCAGGCTGAAGAGTCGATCGCCGTCGGTCCACGCCGTGACGGGCAACCAGCCGGAAGAGCGTGCGAGGTCCTGAAACTCGGCGACCGTGTATTTATGCGAGTTCTCGGTGTGGATGCGCTCGTCTTTCGCGAACGTGAATCTACGCCCGAGCACGTGGACCGTTTGATCGACCGAGCTCTCCAGATAAATCTCGATGCGGCCTTTGTCTTCGTTGTAGAGGGCGCAATGCGCGAACTTCGTGGTGTCGAAGTCGCCGTCGAGCTCCCGGTTGACGCGCGCCAGGAGGTTGAGGCTGAAAGCGGCGGTGACGCCGTCCGCGTCGTCATAGGCGGGAATCAGAATGTCGAGGCTCTTCTTGAGATCGACGCCGATGAGGAAGGTGCTGCCGTGTCCGAGAAGCTGAGCGGCATTTTCCAGGAATGCCTTGGCTTCCGCATGGGTGAGGTTGCCGATGGTCGAGCCGGAGAAGAAGCCGAGTTTCGGGCCGCGCGAGGCATTGGCGAGCGCGCGTGTCGTGGTGAAGTCCGCGACCACGGGCCTGACGTTGAGCCCGTCATGACGGGCGGCCAGGCGCTTGGCGGCTTCCGCCAAGAACGATTCGGACACATCGATGGGCACATAGGTGTCGAGACCCGGAAGCGCGTCGATGAGGAGGCTCGTCTTGCGGCTCGAGCCTGAGCCGAACTCCACGAGGATATCGGTGTCGCCCACGTGTTGCGCGATCTCGGCGCCGAACGTCTCGAGCATCTTGGTCTCGGTTCGAGTCGGATAATACTCCTCGAGCTTGGTGATCTCCTCGAACAGCGCGGAGCCCACCGCGTCGTAGAGGAATCGCGAGGGAATGCTGCGTGGGCGGCGCGCCAGCCCCTCGAGCACAGCCTCCGCGAACGCCGCGATCTCCGCCGCGCGCCGCGCCGCCATGGCGCGCGCGCTTGGCCGGCCCTCGGCCAGAAAGGATGAAATGCCGGTCACTGTTACGCGTCCGCCGCGAGGCGCAAGCCGGTGAACTGCCAGCGCTGATGGGGATAGAAGAAATTACGATAGGTGCGCCGGACATGGCCTTCAGGCGTGGCACACGACCCGCCCTTGAGCACGAACTGATTGCACATGAACTTGCCGTTGTACTCGCCGACGGCGCCGGGTGCGGCCTTGAAGCCCGGGTAGGGCAGGTAGGCGCTCCCCGTCCACTCCCACACATCGCCGAACATCTGAGTGAGGCCGTCGTCGACCTTGGCCGGCATGGGCCGCAAATGATCGGCGCCGAGGTCGCGGCCTTCGACCGGCACGTTGGCCGCCGCCACCTCCCACTCGAACTCCGACGGCAGCCGGTAGCCCGCCCAGCGGGCGAAGGCGTCCGCCTCGAAGAAGCTCACATGGGTCACGGGCGCGGCCGGGTCCACCGGGCGATCGCCGAGGAGGCTCATCTGCATGTAGCCGCCTTTGGCCTCCTCGAAATAGAGCGGGCCCTTCCAGTCCTGCGCATTGACGGTGGCCCAGCCGTCGGCGAGCCACAGCGTCGCGGTTCGGTAGCCGCCGTCCTCGATGAAGTCGACCCATTCCGCGTTGGTGACGCAGCGATTGGCGAGATTGAAGGGACGGATCAGCGCTTCGTGCCGCGGGCCCTCGTTGTCGTAGGCGAAGCCATTGCCGTCATGGCCCACCTCGTAGATGCCGCCGTCGAACGCGGTGAACGCGAGAGGCGCCGTGATGCTCACCTCGACGCCGGGCTTCGCCGCGCGATAGGCCGGCTTGAGCGGCCCGGAGGCGAACAGGCTCAAGATGTCGGTCAGCAAGAGTTCCTGATGCTGCTGCTCGTGATTGATGCCGAGCTCGACGAGCGAAAGCGCTTCATCCGGCAGATCGGTGCCGAACAGCCGCTCCAGCGCTGCGTCCACATGGGCGCGATAGGCGCGCACCTGATCGCCGGAGGGGCGCGTCAGCAGCCCGCGCTTGGGGCGCGGATGCCGCGGGCCGACGCTCTCGTAATAGGAGTTGAAGCAATACTCGAACGTCTCGTCGAAGACACGATAGCCGGGAAGGAAGCGGCCAAGCACGAACGCCTCGAAGAACCACGTGGTATGCGCAAGGTGCCACTTGGTCGGGCTCGCATCGTCCATGGCCTGGACGACCTGATCCTCGTCGCTCAAGGGGGAGGCGAGCGCCAGCGAGAGCCGGCGTGTCTCCATCAAGCGATCGTGTAATGTGCGGGAAGATGCGGGCCCGAGTCGGGGCTCGGCGAGGACGGTGTTTGTGAGGTTCATGGTCCCTCCCGGGGGGTTCGGAGGCCTTCTCTCAACGTGGGATTTAGCAGCTTGTTCCAGCGGATGAAACGAGCAACCATGCACAAATCCGTGACGATTGTGCGACGTGTAAGGACATAGTCTCGTGCTTCAGCGCGACAGGCAAGACCCGCTGATCTCTTTGGATGGGCGTCAATCGCAAGCTGCGGCCGAGCTGCAGCGCGGCGTTTGCCGCACGTTCCGCGCTCTGGGACATTCGGTCGTCACCGAGTTGCCTTTGGCGAACGGGCGCCGCGCCGATGTGGTGGGGTTGTCGCCTTCAGGTGACGTGGTGATCGTCGAGATTAAATCGTGTTTGATCGATTATCGTACCGACGGGAAGTGGCACGAATATCTCGACTATTGCGACAAGCTCTATTTCGCCGTCGCCGCCGACTTTCCCTCAGACGTGATCCCGGAACACGCAGGCCTCATCCTCGCCGACCGCTACGGCGCGGAGCTCGTACGCGAGCCGGTCGAGGAGCGGCTCAACGCCGCGCGGCGCA
>CAZHCN010000260.1:0-3165 GCA_964530895.1 uncultured Methyloceanibacter sp.
GGCACCTCGCGCGCCTTGCCGTGGCCGAAGCCGACCCGGCCCTTCTGATCGCCGACGACGACGAGCGCGGCGAAGCCGAAGCGCCGTCCGCCCTTGACCACCTTGGCCACGCGATTGATGTGCACGAGCTTGTCGACAAACTCGCTGTCGCGTTCTTCACGGTCTCTGCCTTGCGGACCGCGTGATTGGGGACCTCGTGCCACGTGTCAGACCCTTTCCTTCAAACCTTAGAAATTCAGACCGGCCTCGCGGGCCGCGTCTGCGAGCGCCTTGACGCGCCCGTGATAAAGATAGCCGCCGCGGTCGAACACGACGTCCTTGACCCCGGCCTTGACCGCACGCTCGGCAACGAGCTTGCCGACGGCCTGCGCCGCCGCCGTGTCGGTGCCCTTGGGCAGCTTGAGATCCTTGTCCAGGGTCGAGGCGGCCGCCACGGTCTTGCCGTCGCGATCGTCGATCACCTGGGCGTAGATGTGCTTAGAGGAGCGGAACACCGACAGACGCGCACGTCCGTTGGCCGCCCGCTTCAGAGTGTGGCGAACCCGGCGCGAGCGCCGCACAAAGCTATCGTTCAACGCGCTCATGGTCTAATCCCGCTACTTCTTCTTGCCTTCCTTGCGGAGGATGTACTCGCCCGCATAGCGCACGCCCTTGCCTTTGTACGGCTCCGGCGGCCTGAACCGTCTGATCTCGGCCGCGACCTGGCCCACCTTCTGCTTGTCGATGCCGCTGATCAGGATCTCCGTCGGCTTCGGGCACTGCGCCTGAATGCCGTCCGGCAGAGGATAGGTGATGTCGTGGCTGTACCCGAGCTGCAGCTGCAAGGCCTGGCCCTGCACCGCCGCGCGATAGCCGACGCCGGTGATCTCGAGCTTCTTGGTGAAGCCTTCGGTCACCCCGGTGACGAGATTGGCGACGAGGGTCCGCGACATGCCCCACATAGCACGCGCCTCCTTCGTATCCTCGCGCATGGCGATCTCGATACCGTCCTTGTCGGTCTTGGCCATGATCTGATCGACGAGCACGTGCTTGAGCTCACCTTTCGGGCCCTTGACCGAGACCTCCTGGCCGTTCACCGCGGCGGTGACGCCGCCGGGAATTGCCACTGGTTTCTTGCCGATGCGCGACATTGATCAAACCTTCGCTTCACTACGGTCCGCTAGAACACGTTACAGAGAATCTCGCCGCCGACATTCTCATTACGTGCGCGGGAATCCGACATGACGCCCTTGGGCGTCGACAAAATGGCCACGCCGAGGCCGTTGGCGACCGTCGGCAGATCCCTGACCGAGGAATACACGCGCCGGCCCGGCGTCGACACCCGCTTGATGTCCTTGATCACCGGCTCGCCGTCGAAATATTTGAGCTCGATCTCGAACTCGGACTTGCCGCCATTGTAATCGACGCGCGCGTAGCCCCGGATATAGCCCTCCTCCGCCAGCACGTCGAGGACGCGCTCGCGCAGCCTGGAGGCCGGCGTCGTCACCTTGGCTTTGTGCCGCATCTGCGCGTTGCGGATGCGGGTCAGCATATCGCCTAAAGGATCGTTGATGCTCATCGATCGTCCTTACCAGCTCGACTTGACCATGCCGGGGATTAGCCCGTTGCTTCCGAAATCGCGCAGCGCGATGCGCGACATGCGGAGCTTTCGATAGTATCCGCGCGGACGTCCGGAGATATCGCAGCGGTTGCGGATGCGCGTCGGCGAAGAGTTGCGCGGCAGCTCGGCGAGCTTCAGCCTCGCCGCAAAGCGCTCCTCGGCCGGCAGCGAGCGGTCGGCGGCGATGTCTTTCAGCCGCGCCCGCCTGAAGCTGTACTTCTTGGCGAGCCGGCGCCGCTTCTTGTCCCGCTCAATCATGCTCGTCTTAGCCATTCAGTCCTCCTGTCACAGCCGGCATCGGCCTAGCTGCGGAACGGAAAGTTCAAAGCCTTCAACAGCGCGCGCGCCTCGTCGTCGCTCTGCGCCGTCGTACACACGATGATGTCCATGCCGAGCACGTCCTCCACCTTGTCGTAATCGATCTCGGGGAAGATGATGTGCTCTTTGAGCCCCATGGAATAATTGCCTCTTCCGTCGAAGCTTTTCGGGTTCAGCCCACGGAAGTCACGAACCCTCGGCAGGGCGATGTTCACGAGCCGGTCGAGGAACTCGTACATGCGGTCCTTGCGCAAGGTCACCTTGGCGCCAACCGCCATGCCCTCGCGCAGCTTGAAGCCGGCGATGGATTTGCGCGCCTTGGTGATCACCGGACGCTGGCCGGCGATTAGACCGAGATCCGCAGCGGCGGACTGCACCTTCTTGGAATCGCCCACCGCCTCGCCGACGCCCATGTTGAGCACCACCTTGTCGAGGCGCGGCACCTCCATGACGTTCTTGTAGCCGAACTCCTTGGTGAGCTCGCCCTTGATGACGTCCTGATATTGCTTCTTCAGCCGCGGGATGTAAGCCTGCTCAGCCATCGATGACCTCGCCCGAACGCCTCGCAAAACGAACCTTGCGCCCGTCCTTCAGAAACTTGTAGCCGACGCGCGTCGGTTTCCCGTCCTTGGGATCCTCGAGCGCGATGTTGGAGATATGGATCGGCGCTTCCTTGGTGATGATGCCGCCCTCTTGGCTCGCGGTCTGACGCTGGTGACGGCGCACCATGGACACGCCCTTGACGACGGCGCGATTCTCCGCCGGCAGCACCTTCAGCACCTCGCCCTTCTTGCCCTTGTCCTTGCCGGTGACCACCACGACATGGTCGCCCTTCTTGATCTTCAACTTGGGCATCTACAGAACCTCCGGCGCAAGCGACACGATCTTCATGTGCTTCTTCGCCCTCAACTCGCGCGTGACCGGACCGAAGATACGGGTCCCGACCGGCTCGCCTTGCGCATTGACCAGAACCGCGGCGTTACGGTCGAAGCGGATCAGCGAGCCGTCCGGACGGCGCACGCCGGTCGCGGTGCGCACGATCACGGCCTTCATCACCTGACCCTTCTTCACGCGGCCGCGCGGGATCGCTTCCTTGACGCTGACCACGACGGTATCGCCGATCGAAGCGTATTTGCGCTTCGAGCCGCCGAGCACCTTGATGCATTGCACGCGCTTTGCACCGGAGTTGTCGGCCACATCGAGATTGGTCTGCATCTGAATCATGGCATCCGCCCTTGCTCAGGCCC
>CAZHCN010000261.1:0-3161 GCA_964530895.1 uncultured Methyloceanibacter sp.
CCTCCGAGGCCCTTCATCGGCTGTTTACGACCTCATCAGTATTTATTGAGGGACATCCGCTAGCGCCATCGGGCGGGACTCGATTTGGTTTCAAGCTTGCATCACCGGGCACTCGGTCGCGACCTCGATCAGCTGGTCGTGTCGGTCGTCGACAATCGCCGGCCTATGCTCACCATGATGCGGGCCATGCTTGCCGCCATCGGTACCGGGCGCATCGAGACTTACGACAGCCCTGGCGAGGCCATCGATGCCATGGGCCGGACGACCCCCGATCTCGTCATCGCCGCCGCCGCCCTGCAGCCGATCACCGGCTCCGAGCTCATCGCCTCCATGCGCAAGGTGGGCAACGATCCGCTCTGCCTCGTGGCAGCCATGGTCACGAGCGCGCACGCCAAGCAAGGCGTGGTCGAAGAGGCTTTGCGGGCAGGGGCCCACCAAGTCTTGGTCCTTCCCACCTCGGCCAGCACGCTCTATCGCCGGCTCGATTGGCTGATCAACGATGATCGTCCCTTCGAGGACCACGACGGTCAATATGTGGTCGCGGGTCTCGAGGAGCGTCTCGCGCTCAGCATTCCCCGGCCGGCTTATGAACCCACGCCCGGACTCGGGCGCCGGCCGCTCGCCCTTGGCGAGACCGAGACGGCGCCGGGTGCTGCGCCATACGCGCTGAAAGTGCGATCGGCCCGGAACTAACGCGTCCTTTGCGCCGCTAGACAGGAGCCGCCGCGAAGGGCCATAGTCCCGGGCAGAAGCTCGGGAACACGCTGAATCAATCCATGGGACTTTTCAGTGAAATGTTTGCCTGGTGGAAGGGCAACACCATCGGCACGCGCCTGTTCACCTGGCGCAAGGGGATCCGCGTCGGCGAGGACGGTCTCGGCAATGTCTATTACCGCGAGCGGGACGGCACGCGCCGTTGGGTCATTTATCAGACCTTGACGGAGGCCTCGTTGGTTCCGCCTGAGTGGCATGCCTGGCTGCATCACACCGTCGACGTGCCGCCGACCGAGGAAGACTATAAGCCCCGCCCCTGGCAGCAGGCGCACCGTCCTAACATGACCGGCACCTACGAGGCCTATCGGCCGCCCGGCTCGACCTTGCGCCCGCAGGTACAGAAGCCGCCTCTCGATTACGAGCCCTGGCAACCCAAGTGACACCCGTCTCCACCACAGATGCCGCGCCGCCTGAGTCGGTCCAGCGTTGGTCCGCGTCGGACTACGCCAAGAACGGCCGCTTCGTGCAGGAGATGGCCGGTCCCATCTTTGCCCTGCTGGCGCCGAAGCCTGGCGAGCGCATCCTCGATCTCGGCTGCGGCGACGGCACGCTGACGGCGGAGATCAAGGCCGCCGGCGCCGACGTGCTCGGCGTTGACCTCTCCGACGAGCTGCTCGCCGTGGCACGCATGAAGGGGCTCACCGTGCGCAAGGCGGACGGGCATTCCCTCGATTTCGTCCACGAGTTCGACGCGGTGTTCTCCAACGCGGCGCTGCATTGGATGCGCGCGCCCGACCTCGTGATCGCGGGCGTCGCCCGGGCGCTCAAGTCCAAGGGCCGGTTCGTCGGCGAGTTCGGCGGCCACGGCAACGTCGCGGCCATCGCCACGGCCTTGCGCGCGGTCGGCCGGTCACGCGGCGGCGATCCGGCGCTCGTTGCGCCGTGGTTCTTTCCGACGGTCGAGGAATATAGCGGGCTCCTGGCCAAGCACGGTTTCGCCGTCCGCGAGATCGCGCTCGTTTCGCGCCCGACCCCGCTGAAGACGGGCATGGAGGGCTGGCTCAAGACGTTTGGCCGGTCTTTTTTTGACCAATTCCCTGAGCCGGACCGGACGGCGGCGCTCAACGAGGTGATCGAGATCCTGCAACCCTCGCTCTCGGACAGCCGGGGGCGGTGGACCGCCGACCATGTGAGGCTCAGATTCAGCGCAGAACGCCAGGCTTGAGGCCAAATCAGACGGTGCCACACCGTTGCCCCAATGATCGAAGAGGCCTTTGATGCTAAAGGAGCGCACCCGGGGGAAGCATTGGCAGACGCGGGCTGCGAGGTGTGCGGCATGATGCAAGGAAAGAGACGCTCAAAGGACGCCGGGGCGAGGGCAGGACGCGCGCTGGGCACGGCCGTCGTCGTGGCCGCCTTGGTACTGCCGGGCCTTGCTCAGGCCGAGGTCATCAAGAACCCGATTGCCGAATTTGCCGCCCTCGACAAGGTGACGGGCCGCATCTCGCATCTCGAGATCCCCATCGGCAAGACGGTCCAATTCGGCGCGCTGAAGGTCACGCCGCGCGTCTGCGACAGCCGCCCGCCCACGGAGCCGCCGGACACCGCCTCATTCGTCGAGGTGGACGAGGTGAAGCTCAACGGCGAGGAGCAACGGATCTTTACGGGCTGGATGTTCGCCGAGAGCCCGGGCCTTCACGCCGTAGAGCACCCGGTCTACGACGTCTGGCTGACGAACTGCAAAACGCCGGGAGGGTCCAAGCCTGCGGAGAGCGCGGCGAATGCACCAGACGCGGCAGCCCCGCCGGCTGCGGCCGAACCCAAACCCAAGCCGGCACCGGCACCGGCCCCCGCCGCTGCGGCACCACGTCCGCGGCCCGCGCCGCCTGCCGCCGCCGCCGAACCCACACTCCCCTGGTTGACGCCCAACGCCCCTTCCAACAGGCGCTGAAACTCCTGACGGCTCACCTCGATGGCGCCGAACCGGGCGAGGTGCCCCGTGACGAACTGGGTGTCGAGCAGGGTGAAGCCCCCGTATTTCAGTCTGGCGATCAGATAGACCAGCGCGATCTTGCTCGCGTCGCGCTCTCTGGAGAACATGCTCTCGCCGAAGAACGCACGGCCGAGATGGACGCCGTATAAGCCTCCGGTCATCACGCCGTCCTTCCACACCTCGACCGTATGACAATGGCCGAGCGCGAACAGATCGCGATAGAGGCTGCGAATACGTCCGTTGATCCACGTGCTGCGCCGCCCGGGGCGGGGCGCCGCGCAGCCTTCGATCACGCCCTCAAAATCGTTGTCGATTTTGACCTCGAAGCCTCCGCGGCGGATGGTGCGGGCGAGGCTCTTGGGCACGTGCACCCGGTCTAGCGGCAGGATCCCCCGCCGCTCCGGCTCGATCCAGTAGAGCGCGTTATCCTCCGCGCTCTCCGCCATTGGGAAGA
>CAZHCN010000262.1:0-3116 GCA_964530895.1 uncultured Methyloceanibacter sp.
ACCCCCGACCTACTGATTACAAATCAGCCGCTCTACCAACTGAGCTAAGCCGGCCCTCTAATGCTCCCCAAACCCCGCCCTTGCACATGGGATGCGGGGGCCTCGGGTCAAGCATTTATCGCGCTTTGGGGGCCGTACTCAAGGCGCGCGGCACGGCTCTGGGGATGCAGGCTAGCGGCGCCGGCTGGCGAGCAGGCCTGCGGCGAAGGCGATGACCAGAAGCGTGAGCGGTCCGACCTGCTGCATGGCCTTGCCGACGCCCTGATCGACCGCGGCCATGGCCTCCGCGGGCGCGTTCACGAGAGTCGGCTCTCGGCGCTTCGGTTTGCCGAACAACGGAACCGTCGCCAGGATCAGGATCCCGAGCAGAGCGAGCACGCCGGCCACGATTCCGGCGGCGGCGAGCGGGGTGAACTCATAGACGATGAGCGCTTGGTAGGCTGCCACCAAACCGAAGCCGATCGCGAACAAGAGCACGACGACGGCAATGGCGATGACGATCGCCTGCCTGACCGAGCGCTCGACCGTGTCCTTGATGCGCGCCCCAATCTGCAGAGACGAAATCAGCGAGAGCGCGAGGCGCAGCATAGGGTCCCTCCTAGCGCCGGGTGAAGACGCCGAACAGGAAGCCGAGCCCGGCCGCGATGGCCACGGCCTGGAGCGGGTTCCGCTTGATGGCGTCTTCCGCCTCCTGCGCGGTCTCCTTCGCCTTGCCTTGGGCCCGGTTCATCTGCTTGCCGGCGATCCGGCTGACCGTGGAGGTGAGGTTCTGCATGTCGGCGCGGATGGCCTCCATCTGCGCGGCCAAGTCCTCTGTGTCGCGTCCGGCGCTACGCTTGGCGCCGCCGGTATCGGCTGGTGACATGGGGGCGTTCCTTCCTGAAAACTTGAAGTGGGAGATGTAAGGGCAACGCTTTCTTTGCGAACTTCGTTCCGTATGCCGTTTTTTACACTACGCGACTCTGCCCGATCTTGAGTTGACGGACCAGAGCGCGTTCCTGTCAAGGGCGGTTCCGCGAGGCACCATGCACGGCAATTTGTTGCCGGAGCCTTGCGTTGCTCAGGCATGTTTCTTCGTTTAGAGTCTGATTGCTTAAGAGGGGTGCCAAGGGGGATCGGCATGAGCGACTTCAGGCTTGGACTGGCCGCATTTGTGGCTTTGTGTCTGCTCGCTCTTGTGCCGCAAGGGGCGGCCAAAGCCATGGCGGCGCAGCCTTTCGCGATTCGCACGGGAACGCCTCCGGTGCTTCTCGAGGCGGCCGATGGGGGCGGGTGGTTCCATCACGGCAAGCGGGTCCAGAGCGCCTATTGCTTGCGGCGGAACTATTGGTGGTTCTACCGGCCCTACACCACGGCGCCCGAGGACTTTCCGCGCTGTGAGCCGTATTTCCATTACCTGGAGTCCGGCTATCGGGGGCGCGCGCCACGTCAGGCCCCATACATAAAGTAAGCCGGCTCAAGACTCGAAGCAGTCTATATCCAAACTATACTATCGTGCGCGGCGTGTGTCCCATTTTAGGACGGCCGTTAGCCCATTTGTAATGTCTGACCCCGCAGAAACAGGGGTCTATTAACTTCACCGATACTTGCTCGGGGTAGTCTCGCGAGAACCACCGCTGGCGGCACAAGCGCCAGCAGGGGGTGCCCCAAGCCCGAGTGGAGTCCCGAGATGAAAGTTCTGATGAGTATCGCTGCCGTCCTGGCGCTGGCGGTCGGCTTTAGCCTGGTGAATGCCGGCGACGCCGATGCCTGGTGCGGTGTCGGCTTCCGCTGCGGCGGCGCCGTTCTCGTTCCCACGCCCCATCCCATTCCGTTGCGGCGTATGCGGCCTGTCGTCGTGGCGCCGTCACCGTGCGGTTCGCCATGCGGGCGAGTCGCGGTGGCACCTCCGCCGTGCGTCGCTCCGTGCGGCCTCCCTCCCGGCCCGACCGCATACCGCTATCGGTCGCCCAATTACTACGCCTACTATGCACAGCCCGCTTATGCGGGTGATTGCGGTCTCAGCACCTGCAACACTTATTGGCGCAGGAACTGCTGGTACGATTCGTTCGGCCGTCGCTTCTGCAACTAGCCTATCGAGCTTCCGGCGCGAGCTGGTTGATTCCCGGGACCGAGGGGGAGGAGGCTACGGCTTCCTTCCCCCGCTCTCGTTTTTCCGCCCCTATGTCGACTCGGTCTTGAGCCGCGCCCAATGCATGGCGATCGCCGCGGCGTTCGAGACGTTGAGGCTTGCAAGCGCGCTCGCCGTCGAGATGCGGCAGAGCCGATCGCAGCGCTCCCGCGTGAGCTGGCGCAAGCCCTTGCCTTCGGCGCCGAGCACGAGCGCCAGCGGGCGGGTGAGGGGTGCCTCCTCGAGTGCGGTGTCCGCTTCCTCTGCGAGGCCGATGCGTAGGACGCCGCGGTCGCCGAGCTCGGTCAGCGCTTGTGCCAAGTTCTTGACCAGCACCACGGGCACGAGGTCGAGCGCACCGCTCGCCGCCTTGGCAAGCACACCGGAAAGCGGCGGGCTATGGCGCTCGGTCAGCACGAGACCGGCGGCGCCGAACGCGGCTGCGGAGCGAAGCGCCGCGCCGACATTGTGCGGATCGGTCACCTGATCGAGCACGAGCAGGATGCCGCCCGGGTCGACGTCGTCGAGGCCGAGGGGCGGCAAGGGCCCCACCTCGAGCGCCACGCCCTGATGCACCGTGTCGGGCCCGAGCAGCCGGTCGAGATCTTTCGGGATGACGGGCTCGGGCGTGATCGCGCGCTTGGCGATGAGGGGGGCGAGCCGGTGGGCGGCATTCTCCGTGGCGAGCAGCCGCAAGACCGGCCGGTTCGGATTGGAAAGCGCCGTCTCCGCGGCATGAACGCCGAAGATCATGAGGTGGTCGGTCTCGACCGGCCTTCGGGACGGCTGCGACCTGCCGTGTGCCCCATGGGCGAATGGCTTGGAATGCTTATGTTTTTGACGCGGCATGATCGGGTCGGCCTTCAGGCGGAAGAGGGTGGAAGAGGCGCGGCCCGTATGATAAAAGCAAGGAATTCCAGTCCGCTCGTCCTGATTTACAGTTGACAGCGCCCGAATGGCTACCCATAAACGCAGTTATTGCGGACCCTGCCGGCCGACGGCGGGG
>CAZHCN010000263.1:0-3088 GCA_964530895.1 uncultured Methyloceanibacter sp.
CCGACCGCATCCGCGAGGTGCTTGGCTGGGTGCCGCAGCGCAACAATCTCGACACGATCGTCGAAGACGCGCTTTCCTGGGAAAAGCGCCTCAGGGACTATCGCGCGGCGTCTTGAGCTTTTCGCCGTTTTCGCCTTTTCAGCGTCAAAAGCGCTCGTCACAATCGGTCTCCAAGCGTCGAACTTGACGGGATAGGGGTAGCGGATGGGAATGCTTCGGCTGTGGCAGGCGGCTCTCGCGCTGTGTCTCACCATGCAGCTCCTGCCGCAGGCGGCGCACGCCGCGGACGACGTGGCGGCGTACAAGAAGGCCGTCGAGGCGCGTTTCGAGGCGTGGCTGCAAGGGCTGTGGCCCGAGGCGGAAGCGGCCGGCGTGTCGCGCAAGACCTTCGACACCCAACTCAAAGGCATGAAGCTCGACTGGTCGCTGCCGCAACTCGTGCCGCCCGACCCGGCAGGCCCGGACGGACCTCCGCTTCCCGCCGCCCTCAAGCCGAAGCCGCGCCATCAGGCCGAGTTCGACATCCCGGAGAAATATTTCAGCAGCCGCAGCTTGAACGCTTTGGCGAATGGCGGGCGCAGCCGGTACAAGCAGCTCGCACCGACCCTGTCAGCGATCCAGAAACAATACGGCGTGCCCGCGAGCATCATCGTGGCGATCTGGGGCCGCGAGACGGGGTTCGGCGCCGCCGCGCTCCCCTATGACGCCCTCACGGCCATCGCCACCCAGGCCTTCATGGGGCGCCGGCCCGAGGAGTTCCGTCCGCAGCTCATCGGCGCGCTCAAGATCATCCAGTCTGGCCACGCCACCCGCGCCGAGATGAAAAGCTCGTGGGCCGGCGCTATGGGCCACACGCAGTTCCTGCCCGGCGATTTCGAGAACTATGCCGTCGATTTCGACGGCGACGGCAGGCGCGACATCTGGAGCTCGATACCGGACGCACTCGCCTCTGCCGGCAATTCGCTGCACAGTCAAGGCTGGGACGGCAATCAGCCTTGGGCCTATGAGGTCGATCTGCCGAAGGGCTTCGACTGCACGCTGCAAGGCCCGGACTTGGCGCGGCCGATTCATGAATGGGTCAAGCTCGGGGTGGCGCGGGTGCGGGGGCGACCGTTTCCGGAGGCGCGGCTCAACGACCAGGCGTTTCTCGTGCTGCCGGCCGGCATGAAGGGACCCGCCTTCCTCGCCACCAACAACTTCTCGGTGTTGAAGCTCTACAACAACTCAGATGTCTACGCGATCTTCGTGGGCCACGTGGCCGATATGATCGCCTACAACGCGCCGGTCGATTTTGTTGGCACATGGCAGCCGGTCGAGCCCTTTGCGCGCGACCGCATCCAGCGCTTCCAGGAGGTCCTGGTGGCGCAAGGGCATGATGTGGGCAAGGTGGATGGCCTGGTCGGCTTCAAAACCCGCCAAACAATCGGTAAGGAGGAGAAGAGGTTCGGGCTGCCGCTCACCTGCTATCCCACCCATGCCCTGGTCGACCGAGTGCTCAAAGAGGCCAAAAACTAATGCAGATTTGTCTGCCTGGGGCTTGGCCCTGCCTAGGTTTTGCCCGGCCTGGTTGCTAAATTCGCCTATGCGAATCGACCGACACTCTAAAGCTTTGATCTTGGGCGCCGCGCCGGTGCTCATGCTGGCGCTGGCTATGCCGGAGCCGGCACGCGCGGACAAGTTCCAGGATTGCGTGGCGCGGTTCTGGCCGGCCGCAAGGTCCGCCGGGGTGAGCCGCGCGACCTTCGAGAAGGCGACCTCGGACATCAAGTTCGATCCGGAGGTGATCGAGGCGGCCAATTTCCAGCCCGAGTACAAGAAAGCCATCGGCGAGTATGTCGACCGCGCCGTCTCGGATAAGCGGATCGAGAATGGCAAGCAGAAGCTCACCGAGTACAAGCCGCTGCTCGATCAGCTCGAGGCCAAATACGGCGTCGACCGGCACATCATCATCGCCATTTGGGGCGTGGAGTCGAATTACGGCACGCAGCCCGGCGACAAGAACGTCATCCAGTCGCTGGCGACTCTCGCCTGCTCCGGCACCAAGGCCAAGTTCGCGCGGTCGCAGATCATTTCGGCGCTGAAGATCCTCCAGCACGGCGACGTGAGCCACGAGGCCATGAACGGCTCTTGGGCCGGCGCCATGGGGCACACGCAATTCATTCCCACGACCTACACGGCCTATGCGGTGGATCAGGACGGCGATGGACGCCGCGACATCTGGGGCACGATCCCTGACGCGCTGGGCTCGACCGCGAGCTATCTCAAAAGGTCGGGATGGCAGGCGGGTCAGACCTGGGGCTACGAGGTGAGGTTGCCGAGGGGGCTCAATCCGGACCGGATCAGCGAGAAGACCTATAAGACGCTCGGTCAGTGGCAGAAGCTCGGCATCGTGCGGGCCAACGGGGCGGAATTCCCGCGGCCAGGCGACAAAGCACAGCTCTTCGCGCCAGAGGGCGCGAAAGGGCCCTCCTTCCTGGTGCTCAACAACTTTCGGGCGATTCTCCACTACAACCAGGCGAAGTCCTACGCGCTCGCGGTCGGCCATCTGGCGGACCGGCTTGCGGGCTATGGCCCGTTCATCCAGGCCTGGCCCACCGACGAGTTGCATCTCTCGCTGGATCAGAGGACCGAACTGCAGCAGCACCTGATCACCATGGGGTATCTGGACGGCGAGGCGGACGGGGTGATCGGCCCGGCGACCCTCGACGGGGTCAGATCCTATCAGCGGGCCAAGGGCCTCCCCGTCGACGGCTATCCCTCTTTGACGATTCTGAAGAGGCTGCAGGCCGAGGCTCCTCCACCTCCGCCGCCGGCAGTTCCAGCGGCACCGGCGGCGTCCGCAGCCCCGGCAGCGCCGGCCGCCGGAGCGCAGGCGGCGGATCCCGTGGGCGCCATGATCGAGAGCCTGCCTCCGGCGAAGGCCGCGACCGAGGTGCCTCCCGCGACGACCGCCGTGCCGAAGGGAGCGCCGCCTGTGGCAGATTAGTGCTATAGGGTTTTCCGCTGCCCAATTGAGGGAGGGCCCCAGGGAGGGGTCCGATTGATCTTGATGATGTCTCGTTTTGCGTCGGCTGACCGCTCAGGCCAT
>CAZHCN010000264.1:0-3070 GCA_964530895.1 uncultured Methyloceanibacter sp.
TCCTGCCCAAGGCGGCGGCTGCACCCGGCGCTCTGTGACCTACCGGCCACGGACGGCTGGAATCCGCCTGTAAGACCCTCACGTCCGCTTGCCCGCGCTCCCGCCGGCTCGCTAACCTTCGAGCAGCCAACGGAATCACGCGCCATGCTTGCTGCGAAGGAGCCGGAGGGCACGCGCACGGCGACTGTCGCCGAGGCGCTGAATTCGGCCGAAACGGTCCGCTTCCTCATGTGCCCGCCGCGGCACTTCGCGGTGAGCTACAGCATCAATCCCTGGATGGATCCCAGCGCCTGGGCAGATGACGGCCCGGTCCTGACCGAAGCCGCCTCGCGGCAATGGTCGGCGTTCCACGACACCCTTATCGCACAAGGCGCGGCGGTCGAGGTCGTCGACCCGGAACCCGATCTGCCCGATCTCGTCTTCACAGCCAACGCCGCTGTGGTGCTGGACGGCAAAGTCCTGCTTGCCCGCTTCCGCCACACCGAGCGGCAGGGCGAGGAGCCGATCTTCAACGCAGCCTTCACGGCATTGCAGGCCCGAGCCGATATCGGCGAGGTCGTGCCGATGCCCGAGGCGGTGTGCCTCGAAGGCGCCGGCGATTGTCTTTGGGATGCGGCGCGCGGACATTTCTGGATGGGCTTCGGCCAGCGGTCGCACGAGGCGGCATCCCGCGTCGTGCAAGAGACCTTCGGCCGTGAGTGCCTGGCGCTCGAGCTCGCCGATCCGAGCTTTACCACCTCGACACGGCTTTCTGCCCGTTGCCCTCAGGCGACGTCATCTATTACCCGGATGCTTTCACGAAACCTGCGCGCGACCTGATCGAGGGGCGCACGGCTCCGGCGCAGCGTATCGCGCTCGACCGGGCCGACGCCGAACAGTTCGCCGCAAACGCCGTATGCTTCGACCATCGTGTCGTACTGTCGAGCTGTTCCGATACACTCCGCTCCAAGCTCGATGATCGCGGCCTCACCGTGCTCACGACGCCACTGCACGCGTTCTTGAAGAGCGGCGGGTCTGCCTGCTGTTTGACGCTCCGTCTCGACCACCGGTCGGACGCTTAGTGTCACGCGCGTTCCAGGCCCCATTCACGCCCCAACAATCGCCTAGCACTGCGTCCCATGACAACTCGGCGCGAGCTCATGACAGGTGCGTCCGCCCTTCTTCTGGCGTGCCCTCTCATGCCCTGGAGGCGCGCCGACGGTGCAGAGTCGGCGACCGAGACGCTCGATCGGCGGTTCGTCGAGATTGAAGCGAAGACAGGCGGGCGTCTTGGCGCGGCGGTCATCGACACGGGGTCCGGCATGCAGGCCGCTTATCGCGGCGACGAGCGCTTTCCCCTTTGCAGCACTTTCAAGCTGTTGGCCGCCGCGGCGATCCTTGCGCGCGCCGATGCGGGTCAAGAGAGATTGGACAAGCCCATCGCCGTCCGGCGCGAGGACATCGTGGACTACTCGCCCGCGACGGAACCGAATGTCGGCGGGAGCATGACGCTGGCCGAGTTGTGTAAAGCGGCTCTGACCCTGAGCGACAACACAGCAGGCAATCTCATGCTCGGTGTGCTCGGCGGACCTCAAGCCGTGACGGCCTATGCGCGGTCGCTCGGCGACACCGCGACTCGCTTGGACCGCAACGAACCCCATCTCAACGACATCGCACCCGGCGACTCGCGCGACACGACGACGCCGTCGGCCATCGCCACAGACCTCCGGACGCTTCTGTTTGGTGACGCTCTGACGCCGAAGTCCCGCGATCAACTCACGGCCTGGCTTGTCGCAAACAAGACCGGGGACACGCGGCTGCGTGCCGGCCTGCCCGCGGGCTGCCGCGTCGGTGACAAGACCGGGACATGCAATGCAAACACGGCCAACGACGTTGGCGTCGTGTGGCTCGAAGGGCGCGCGCCCGTTGTGATCGCCGCCTACCTCACCGGCGCGACGGTCGATCGCAATGAGCAGAATGCGGCCATTGCGGCAGTCGGCCAAGCCGTCACCGCCGCTATCGGCTGAATCGTTTCAGGCGGTTGCGAGCTTTGCCCGAAGTCCCGCCGCAGCGCCCTTGAGCGCGGCGAACTCGGCCAGGATCACATAGATCGGGATCGGCGCGACGAAGTCCGTCATGCGGCCCTTGCGCTCGAAGGCCGCGCGGAAGTCGCCTTGGTCGAGGCGCGATAAGAGCTTCGGCGCGATCCCACCGCCGAGATAGACGCCGCCGCGCGCGCCCATCACCAGCGCGATGTCACCGGCGAAGCGGCCGAGCCACTGCACGAAGACATCGAGGGCTTCCTCGGCGATCTCATCCTCGCCGCCGAGCGCCCGTGTCTCCACCTCGGCAGGACTCAGGGCTTCCGCGCTATGGCCGTGGGAGGCGGCGACGGCCTGATGAAGCTCACTGAGCCCAGGGCCCGACAACGCGCGCTCCACGGAGAGCCGGTCGCGCCCTTTGCGGAGGCGCTCGATGAGCGCCAGCTCGCCTGCATCCTCGGCGCCGAGGGTCACATGCCCCCCTTCCCCGGGCATGGCGATCCAACCCGTGCCGGACCACACGAGCCCCGCGACGCCAAGCCCGGTCCCGGGGCCGAGCACCACCTTGGGACCATGGGTCAGCGGGTCGCCGCCGCCGATCTGGTGGAGCTCGTCAGACGCGAGGTGCGGAAGCGACAGTGACAGCGCCTCGAAATCGTTGAGCACGTGGACGTCCTTGAGCCCCGCGTCGGCACGGAGACCGCTCGCTGTGAACGACCACGGCGAATTGGTGAACTTGACCTCGTCGCCCATGATGGGGGCAGCGGCGGCGATGGCCACATGCTCGATCGGGTCGCTAACATCCTTCAGGTAGGCGCGGATTGCGTCGGCAAAGGTGGCATAGGCCGCCGTCGGGAAAACCTCCACGTCGGCGATGTCGAGGGTGGCGAGATCGGCCAGGGCGAAGCGCGCATTGGTGCCGCCGACGTCGGCGACGAGGGCACGGGAGGGGATTTTATTCGTGTCGCTCATATCGATTTCGCGGGCCCGCGCGATCAGGGGTTCCAAGGCCGGTGGTAAACCATTTTGTGATCCCTCGCGAGGCTTGC